>NC_019973.1:2385790-2703685 GCF_000230995.2 Mesorhizobium australicum WSM2073
CATGATTATATGGTGGGAAAACGAGTTCTCTCAATGCGCTTTCCACCCGCCTTTCTCGACGAGATCCGCGACCGCGTGCCGATTTCATCGGTCATCGGCCAGCGCGTCGCGTGGGATCGCAAGAAGACCAATGCCTCGCGTGGCGATTATTGGGCGTGCTGCCCGTTTCATGGCGAAAAGAGCCCGTCTTTCCACTGCGAGGACAAGAAGGGGCGTTACCACTGTTTCGGCTGCTCGGTCTCGGGCGACCATTTCAAGTTCCTCACCGAACTCGAGGGATTGAGCTTTCCCGAGGCCGTCGAGAAGATCGCCGACATGGCCGGCGTGCCGATGCCGGTTCGCGATGCGCAGGAAGAGCGGCGCGAGAAGGAACGCGCCAGCCTGACCGACGTCATGGAAATGGCGACCGTCTTCTTCCAGGAACGCCTGCAAGGGCCTGAAGGCGCCAAAGCCCGCGCCTATCTGCGCGACCGTGGGCTGACGCCGGCGACGCAGCAGTCGTTCCGGCTCGGCTTCGCGCCCGACAGCCGCAATGCGCTGAAGGAACATCTGGCGGCCAAGGGCGTGCCGAAGGCCGATATCGAGGCCTGCGGGCTGGTGCGCCATGGCGACGATATCCCGGTCTCCTATGACTGGTTCCGCGACCGCATCATGTTTCCGATCCCGGATTCGCGCGGCAAGATCATCGCCTTCGGTGGCCGCGCGCTGGCGCCCGACGCGCTCGCCAAATACATGAACTCGCCCGACACCGAGCTCTTCCACAAGGGCAATGTCCTCTACAATTTCGCCCGCGCCCGCAAGGCATTGGCGAAAGGCGGTACGGTCATCGCCGTCGAGGGCTACATGGACGTGATCGCGCTGGCGCAGGCCGGCTTCGAGAATGTCGTGGCGCCCCTCGGTACCGCGCTTACCGAAAACCAGCTCGAATTGTTGTGGCGCATGGCGCCGGAGCCGATGCTGTGCTTCGACGGCGACAAGGCCGGGCTGAAGGCGGCGTGGCGGGCCGCCGACATGGCGCTTCCGTCGGTACAGGCCGGACGCTCGGCGCGCTTCGCGCTGCTGCCGGAAGGCAAGGATCCCGACGACCTGGTCAAGGCCGAGGGGCCGGATGCCTTCCGCGCCGTGCTGGCCGATGCGCGGCCGCTGGTCGACCTCCTGTGGATGCGGGAGACTGCGGGCGGTGTCTTCGACACACCGGAGCGGCGGGCGGAATTGGGACAGACGCTGCGGGAACTCAGCAGCCGCATCCGCGACGAAAGCACGCGCTACCACTACCAGCAGGAAATGCGCGAGCGGGTGCTGAGCTTCTTCGGCTCCCAGCGCAATGCGCGCCAAGGCCGCCAGGACTGGAGACCGGGGCAGGGCAAGGCAACCGCACCCGGTGGCCAATTCGCCAAGCCGGGTGGCGGCCGCATGGCGATCACCGAAAGCCTCGGCCAGTCGGCGCTGGTCAAGCGCGGCAGCGAAGGGATGTCGGTGCGCGAGGCGACGATCATCGTCGCCTTGATCAACCATCCGGCGCTGATCGACGAGAACTTCGCTCATGTCGAGTTCCTCGATCTGGCCAATTCCGATCTGACTCGGCTGCATGCCGCCATCCTCGATGCTATGGCGCATGACATGGCCAACGACCGCCACGCCGTGGTGGCGACGATCGAGCGGGCCGGCTGCGCCGAGATCTGGGAGCGCGCCGTCGGCCTGATCAAGCGGGCGCGGCAATGGCCGGCGCTGGAGACGGCGGCGCTCGAGGACGCCCGCGACGCCCTGAACCAGGCGTTGCACTTGCAGCGCAGCGCGCGCACCTTACATAAGGAACTGAAACAGGCGGAAGCGGCGCTCGAGGCGGATCCTTCGGACGAAAATTTCCGCCATCTGATCGAAATTCAGGCGCAGTTTCAGGATGTACAAGCGACGGAAGCGCTGATCGAAGGATTTGGCGTTTCGTCGGGCAGGGCTGGGCGAGCCTAAGTGCAGCTGAGTGCAGGAATGAAGGCGCGGCCGCGCTTCCCTTGGGGGCGCGGTGCGCTAAGTCGGGTAATTGATTCGCTTTTTTCATGCGAATCATGCCAGAGGCGCTTGACCTTCGGACAGAATGACGGAATCAGGACGATTCGAAACGTTAACCCGCACCCGCGTCGACGGGAAACAAGCGATGCAAGGTACTTGGTCACTGGACAGGCGGCCCGCCTGCCACAGATATCAGGGTTAATCTGGACTTAATGTATGCCGCCCAAGAGTGAAACCCGGTTTTGGGGCAACGGCATGCACCAAACAAAAGAGTGGATGCAGTTTGTGGGCCGGGTAAGGCGCGTTTAGAAAAACGGGCGTATCCGATTTGACTGGTCCGACAGCTTACGCGGCCCCGATGGCCGGCCGCTAGGAGAAGATAAAGACTATGGCGACAAAGGAAAAGGAAGAGGTCGAGACCGAACGCGAAGGCGCCACCGATGGGCCTCTGCTCGACCTTTCCGATGATGCTGTCAAGAAGATGATCAAGGCCGCCAAGAAGCGCGGCTATGTCACCATGGACGAGCTGAATTCGGTGCTGCCTTCCGAGGAAGTGACCTCCGAGCAGATCGAGGACACGATGGCGATGCTGTCCGACATGGGCATCAACGTCGTCGAGGATGACGAACAGGGCGAAGAGGCCGAGGCCGGCGACACCGCCGCCGATGCCGAGGAAGACGCCAACGAGCTGGCCGAGCAGACCGGCACCGCGGTCGCCGCCACCACCACCAAGAAAGAGCCGACCGACCGCACCGACGATCCGGTGCGCATGTATTTGCGCGAGATGGGCTCGGTCGAGCTTCTGTCGCGCGAAGGCGAAATCGCCATCGCCAAGCGCATCGAGGCCGGGCGCGAGACGATGATTGCGGGCCTGTGCGAAAGCCCGCTGACCTTCCAGGCCATCATCATCTGGCGCGACGAGCTCAACGAATCCAAGATCCTGCTGCGCGAGATCATCGACCTCGAAGCCACCTATGCCGGCCCCGAAGCCAAGCAGGCGCCGGTGGTCGAACGCGTCGAGGAAGCACCCAAGGTCGAGGAAAAGTCGCGTCGCGGACGCGATGACGAAGACGACATCACCAATGTCGGCGCCGACACGCGCGGCATCGGCGATGACGACGAGGAAGACGAAGACGAGGCGAGCCTGTCGCTGGCGGCGATGGAAGCGGAACTCCGCCCTCAGGTGATGGAGACGCTGGACGTCATCGCCGACACCTACAAGAAGCTCAGGAAGCTGCAGGACCAGCAGGTCGAGAACCGTCTAGCCGCCGCCGGCACGCTGTCGCCCAGCCAGGACCGCCGGCTGAAGGAGCTGAAGGACCAGCTGATCAAGGCGGTGAAGTCGCTGTCGCTCAACACGGCGCGCATCGAGGCGCTGGTCGAGCAGCTCTACGACATCAACAAGCGGCTGGTGCAGAACGAGGGCAAGCTGTTGCGCCTGGCCGAAAGCTATGGCGTGCGCCGCGAGGAATTCCTGAAGGAATATCAGGGCTCCGAACTCGACCCCAACTGGACGCGCTCGATCGCCAACCTGACCTCGCGCGGCTGGAAGGAATTCACCAGGAACGAGAAGGACGCGATCAAGGATTTGCGCGCGGAGATCCAGAATCTGGCCACGGAAACGGCGATCTCGATCCTGGAATTCCGAAAGATCGTCAACCAGGTGCAGAAGGGCGAGCGCGAAGCCGCGATCGCCAAGAAGGAAATGGTCGAAGCCAATCTGCGCCTCGTCATCTCCATCGCCAAGAAATACACCAATCGTGGCTTGCAGTTCCTCGACCTGATCCAGGAAGGCAATATCGGCCTGATGAAGGCCGTCGACAAATTCGAGTACCGCCGCGGCTACAAGTTCTCGACCTACGCGACATGGTGGATCAGGCAGGCGATCACGCGTTCGATCGCCGACCAGGCGCGCACCATCCGCATTCCGGTGCACATGATCGAGACGATCAACAAGATCGTGCGCACCTCGCGCCAGATGTTGCACGAGATCGGCCGCGAGCCGACGCCGGAGGAACTGGCCGAGAAGCTCGCCATGCCGCTCGAAAAAGTGCGCAAGGTCTTGAAGATCGCCAAGGAGCCGATCTCGCTCGAAACGCCTGTGGGCGACGAGGAGGATTCGCATCTGGGCGATTTCATCGAGGACAAGATGGCGATCCTGCCGATCGACGCGGCGATCCAGGCCAATCTGCGCGAGACCACCACGCGCGTTCTGGCTTCGCTCACCCCGCGCGAGGAGCGCGTGTTGCGCATGCGCTTCGGCATCGGCATGAACACCGACCACACGCTGGAAGAGGTCGGCCAGCAGTTCTCGGTCACCCGCGAGCGTATCCGCCAGATCGAAGCCAAGGCGCTGCGCAAGCTCAAGCACCCGAGCCGCTCGCGCAAGCTGCGCAGCTTCCTCGATAGCTGAGTTCATTTTTGTCGCGAACAGTTAAGGGCGCCGATCGGCGCCCTTTTTCGTTTCGGGCGTCAAAGCAACGGCACGTTCAGCCGCGCGCCCTTGACGGTGATGCCGCCCCGGTTGCCGATCTCTATCGAGCCATAGCGCTGCCGGAAGCAGTCCGGCAGCGGACGGTCGCCGGGGACCGACAGCCACAGGCGCAGCATATGGCGCCGCTTGTCGGGATCCGGCCAATCGCGAAAGCCCATGCGGTCGTGAAGCAGCGAATGATTGTAGACGAACTGCATGTCGCCAGGCCGGAGCCGCATCGACAGGTTCAGCCTGACATCATTGGCAAGGCTGTCGAAAAGATCCAGCGCCTCGACATGGGCTGGAGTGAGGCGCATGGCATCGGCGAAGCGCTGCGCGCTGTCGATGTACTGACGCTGATAGATGCCGGTCAGCAGTCCGGCATGCCAGTTGAGCACCGGGATTTCGAAGTAGGGCTTTTCGCCTTCCGGGATCTCGCCACGCCGGTCGGTGGCAATCGGATCGAACAGCAGGCGGACCAGATCGGGCCGTCTCTTGCGCATCTCGTTGTAGATCGTCACCGTGCTCACCAGCAGGGACTCGCCGCCCTGCATGGCATCGCGCAGGCAGAGCAGGCCGACGACATCGGCGGAATCGGTGTGAAATGTCTGGCGTTCCGACGTCTGGTAGATGCGTGTCCTGGGGTCCTTGGCGTCCGCGCCGATGTCGCGGACATGGCCGAGTATATGGCCCTGGGCATTCTGGGACCGAGCGCTTCCCAGATGGGCGCCAACCCCGCGGAAGATCGTTGCCGTCATCTCGGCGGAATATCTCTCGACCGGGAGACCGCGCAGCACCTCGAAGCCAATTCCGGCAATCAGTTTTTCGCGAAGCGCGGCAAGGTGGCCGGCAAGCCGGGGAAAGGGGAAATGAGCCTTGGTCAGACTGCCGATATCGTGCGAGCCGGCGAGAAAGCCGGTTGCGGCAGCTTCCAACTCCGCGACGTCCTCCGGCTCCAGGTCGACCAGCCATTTTTCAGGATGCTTCGCCATGTCCTCGCCGACCCAGGCGGCGGGAATTTCGATCTGTTCCGGCGGCAGCTCTGATGTCTCGCGCATGAAGCTCTCCTGCGGCTGGGTTGGCCCGGATGGGGTATTGCCGGCCTGGGGGCCACGACGGAGATTGCCGCAATCAGGCGGGTTTTTAAACCGGCTTTACCTGACCGCCGCCGGCTGATTTGCGGTTGATGCCTGCGAGCGCCTTTGTTGCGTCGGCTGGCGTGAGGTCGCACTCACACGGCATTGGGTTCCCGCGCGGTAGCGCTTGCAGGATGTCGGCAGTGGGAGGATACTCCGGCGTCGGATGCATTTTCGGGCGACAACCCCGGAAGCCAGCCCCGGCCGAGGCCGTGTCGACAAGCCCATGGCCTGAGTGCCGTGCTCCGTGGCCCCGGAGAGAGGCCTACCATGACGACCTACATCATGCTGATGAACTGGACCGAGCACGGCGCCAAGAACGTGCGCGACTCGCCCAAGCGCCTCGACGCCGCCAGGAAGCAACTGGGCGAGATGGGAGGATCGTTCAAGTCGTTCTACCTGACCATGGGCGAATTCGACATGGTGGCGGTGGTCGAGGCGCCCGACGATGCGGTGCTGGCGCGTTTCGCGCTGATGCTGGCCGCGGGCGGCAATATCAGGTCGCAGACGATGAAGGCTTTCCCGGAGCTCGCTTACCGCGAGATCATCTCGTCGCTTGGATGACGGTATCCGCCTTGCGCAAACAGGTCGGCACGGTCAATCCCGCATCGGTCCATTGCGCAGCGATTGGCGGACGCCTGACAATCAAGAAGGACAAGGCCCGGCAACGGGTTTTGCCACCTGCCCAACGGGCGCCTCTGTGAAGAGTGGGCGCTGTTTCGCGACAACAGACGCGTCGGGCCGTCATGCATCGGAACTGAGGCGCGGACTTCCCTTGGGCGATCTCGCAAACCGTGCCTGGCGGTGTGGTCGATGACATGGCGTGCCACCATGATAGGGTGAGCCATGACCCATTCCCATTCGCATCTTTGGCCTGGCGTACCGCTTGCCCTCGGCTCTGCCGTCTTGTTCGGCGCGACGCCGCCCCTGTCCAAGCTGCTGCTCGACAGCGTCAATCCGTTCATGCTTGCGGGCCTGCTATATCTCGGCGCGGGCCTTGGCCTTGCCCTCTATCGCCTGTTGCGCGACCGGCAAGCCAATGCCGGCGAGGCGCGACTGGCCGCCGAGGATATTCCATGGCTTGCACTGGCCATCGGCATGGGCGGCATTGTTGGACCGGTCCTGCTGATGTTCGGCCTCATCCTCAACACGGCATCCAGTTCGGCATTGCTGCTCAACCTCGAAGGGCTGGCAACGATGGCGATCGCCTGGCTCGTCTATCGCGAAAATGTCGACCGGCACCTGCTTTTCGGTGCCTTTGCCATTCTCACTGGCGCTGTTTTGCTTTCGTGGCAAGGTAATGGCGTCACTTTCAACCTTGGCGCGTTGCTGGTCGCGGGGGCGTGCCTGGCATGGGGACTGGACAACAATTTCACGCGCCGAATATCGGCCACAGACCCGGTGGTGATCGCCATGCTGAAGGGGCTCGTGGCCGGTACCGTCAATGTCGGCCTGGCATTGATCGGCGGCGCCTCGCTTCCCGCCGCGCCGATTGTCGCCTCGGCGGCGGCTGTCGGTTTCTTCGGCATCGGCGTCAGCCTGGTGATGTTCATCCTTGCGTTGCGCCATCTCGGAACGGCGCGCACCGGAGCCTATTATTCGCTGGCGCCGTTCATCGGTGCCTTGCTGGCCATCGTCATGCTCGGCGATGCCGTGACGCTGAAGCTGGCGATTGCAGGGTTGCTGATGGGCGTCGGGCTCTGGTTGCATCTGTCGGAACGCCACGATCACGAGCATGAGCACCAGGCGCTGGAGCATGAGCACAGCCATGTGCATGACGAGCACCACCAGCATCATCATGACGGGCCGGTGACGGAGCCGCATTCGCACTTGCACCGGCATGCGCCGCTGCGCCACAAGCATCCGCATTATCCCGATCTGCACCACCGGCACGATCACGGCTGACACATGTCCAGGCCCGTGCTGACCGTCTGGTACAACACGCGCTGCCCCGTCTGCGATGCCGGCATCGGTCGGCAGAAGCGGCGGCTGGTCGAGGCGGTCAAGGCCGGTCGGATCGAATTCCGCGACATCAACCTGGAGCCAGATGCGCTGTCGTCGCGTGGCATCGCGCTGGAGGACATCCGCCGCCGGTTGCATGCGACCGACGCCCAGGGCAGGCTGCTGGTCGGTGCAGACGTGGCGATCGCGGTCTGGCTGACAACGCCTGGCGAGGGATGGCTGGCGCGCCTGTTCGGCAATCGGCTCATGCTGCCGCCGACCCGCATTGCCTACGATCGCTTCGCCGATCTGCTGTACGGCTGGAATCGGCGCAAGGGCCGCTGGTAGCCCATTCACACACCATCCATTCCTGCCGCGCCTGACGCCTCGACGCCACCCCTTGGTTCAGATACATCGTAAGATATATCTTGACTCACCGACAGGGTGTTCCTAATTAAGATATATCGTGAGATAGAACTCGAGGAGCAATCAATGCACAAGCACAATTTTGGGCACAATCATTCCGACCGTCATCATTTCGGCGAGCGCATGTTCATGCACATGGCCGGCAAGTTCGGTGGTAGGGGGGGCGGCGGCTTCGGTCCGTTCGGGGGCAGGGGCGGCGGCGGCCGCGGTGGACCTGGCGACTTCTTTCGCGCCGGGCGCATGCTGGCCGACGGCGACCTCAAGCTGATCACGCTGTCGCTGCTGGCCGAGGCGCCGCGTCACGGCTACGACATCATCAAGGCGCTGGAAGAGCGCACCAGCGGCATCTACACCCCGAGCCCGGGCGTGGTCTACCCGACGCTGACCTTCCTGGAAGAGGCTGGCTATGCCGTGTCGTCGAGCGAAGGCAACAAGAAGGTGTTCTCGATCACCGAGGCCGGGCAGGCGCATCTGGCCGACAATCGCGAGATGATCGACGGCGTGCTCGATCATCTCGAGCGGTTCGGCCGCAAGATGGCCAAGGCGCGCGACTGGTTCGGCTGGAACGACGACGGCGAGGATCGTCGCGGCGGCCGGGGTGGACGTGGCGAGCGCTCCGAAACGCGCGACGAATTCCGCGCCATCCGCCACCGGCTGCGCGCGGCACTCGGCGAGATCGTCGATGCCCCGGCAGAAAAGCAGGCCGAGGCGATCGCCATTCTGGAAGCCGCCGCCGAAGCGCTGGAAGCGCTGACACATCGCTGAACCCACGATGCGGCGCGTCTCCTTAAGCGCGAAAGCTCAACAGAAAAGCCCGGGGAGATCTGGGCTTTTCTCGTCAGGGCAGGTCGGCATCATTCCTTGCCGACATGTTCACTGATCAGCTTCTCGTGCGCGCCTTCTCGATCTTGGCGGTCCCGGCGGAGATGCGCTCGTCGGTGCGGTACTTGACCAGGTTCACGAGGCTGCCGGTGAGCAGCAGGATGCCCATGGCCCAGTAGCCGATAGCAGGAATGAACCTCGTTCAAGACCTTTTGAACACTGTTCACGATACCCTGGATGTGGTAAACGAAGCGGCGTCGGGTCGAAAACAGCAGGTCATTTGCAAGGCGCGCTCATTCAGAAGGAAAGCATGGCACTCGACAAGGAAGAGACGGGCGAGCGGGTGCTGGCCATTGCCGAAGCGCTGCTCAACGAAGGCGGCATGGACAATCTGAAGGCCAGGACCATTGCCGAACAGGCGGGCATCTCGGTCGGCTCGGTCTACAACCTGTTTTCCGATCTGGACGGGGTGCACCGCGCCGTCAACATGCGCCTGCTCGACCGGCTGGGGGGCGCGGGCGCCGCGGCGATGGCCGAGCTTGCCAGGCGTGGCATCACCGACGTGCGCCAGCGGCTTTTGGCACTGGCCGGCGCCTATGTTCGCTTCGTCGAGGCGCATCCCGGCAGCTGGCCGGCGCTGCTTGCCTTCAACAGGCGGCGTCCGGCGCTGACCGAGCCCGATGTCTACGAGGCGCGGCTCGACCAGCTGTTCGAGATCATCGCCAGCGTGCTTGCCGATGGCGGCTTCGATCTCGACGAGGACACGCGCCGGATCGCCGCGCGAACCCTCTGGTCAAGCGTACATGGCATCGTCACCAGCGGCTATGCGGCCAGGTCCGACCGCCGCCAGACCGATGAGATCGGCCAGCAGATCGAGCTCCTGGTCTCCGTCTTCATCAGGGGACTGGAACGCGGCGGCACATTCGCGCATGCTGGAGGGACAACGTCGTGAATCGCACGCGAACCGCGATCGCCGGCGACAGGGAGATTTGAGCGATGTCTTTTTTGAAGCGTCTTTTCGGCGGCGGCGGTGGCGGCGAAGCGGCCGAGCCTGGAAATGCCGCGCCCGCCAAGCAGGTCGAGCACAAGGGCTTCACGATCAGCGCCACGCCCTACAAGGCTGATGGCCAGTACCAGACCTGCGGCGTCGTCTCCAAGGAAGTCGACGGCGTGGTGAAGGAGCACAAATTCATCCGCGCCGACCGTTTCGCCGGGCTGGACGACGCCGTCGACATCTCGATCAAGAAAGGCATCCAGCTCGTCGACGAACAGGGCGAGCGGATTTTCGGCTAGGGCATGCCGTTCCCGAAGCGAGCCTGGGGTGCGCGTAAGAGGACCGAAACCCTCGAGCACCGCGGTCGAAGCGCTCGAGGTCCTACGTCAGCCGGTTTGCATCCAGACGGGTATTATCCACGCTTGTGGATGACGCCGTAAAGCACGTTGCGGTTCTCGCCGAAGTAGACCTGCGCGTCGACTGCGTTGCGGTCGACGCTGGCGTTGATGATGTTCCACATGTCGACCTCCGACCGCAGCAGCAGCACCCAGTCCATGAACGTTTCCCGGTAGCCGGCGTCAGGAGTGCCCTCGGCGTAGTTGGCGAACAGGAAGGTCCCGTTCGGCTTCAGCATCTGCAGGCAGGTCTTGGTGAGTTTCACGGCGACGTTGTGCTGGAGGTAGTCGTAAAGGCCGGAGGCATAGATGAGGTCGAACTTGCCGAGCTTGTGGCCTCTGGTGAGCACAGTGCGCACCGAGCCGTCGATGGCCTCGACCGCGGTGCCCTGGAAGTCGCGCGCGATCAGTCCGACGCTCTGGGGATCCTGGTCGAGCGCGACCCAGCGCTTGAGGCCGCCCTCGGCCAATGCGGCCGAACGGTTCGCCTCGCGCAGATGGCCGGCAGCGATCGCCAGGACTTCCGTTTCGGGCCCGTTCCTGGCCGCGGTTTCATCGACATAGCGGGTCAGCAGATCGCGGCGCTCGCGTGCGGCGACGCATGACGGAACGTTCTGGGTGTGGCTGTAAAGCGCCTTGCCGACCTCCGAGGCGCTTGCGACGCTCTCGGCAACATGCGGGTCGCAATAGATGTAGTCGAGCAACTGCGCGTCGCCGGAATAACCCCTGGGCTTGGTGAAGGACCAATGCGTCAGCGGATCCTCCAGAAAGTACTTCTGGATCGGGTGGTTCTGCGCCACTGGTATCAAGGCCTGCCAAACGTCGGGATGGACCTTGGCGCGCAGCGCGTTGAGAAGCGACAGCAGGCGGCGGACGATCTCGGCGGGAAATTTTTGCTGCTCGACCTGTTGCTGTGTGGCGTGGAGGATGAGCGCCAGCTCCGCGCGAGCGGTTTCGAACGCTTCGCCATGATGCTCGGGCTTTCCTCGACGGAGACCACCGGCGATTGCTTCAGCAGTAATCAGACTCTGGCCGTCAAAGACAGTTTGCACACCAAGGCTCCATAGTTAACAGTCAGTTAACTTATTGCGTAGAATACTCGATTTGCCAACGGCGGCTCCGTTGCATTCTATCGATATGATTAATTTCCCGCTAACCATATCAATTCTTTGGGGTTTTTGAGGGCGGGATTCCGGGTTCGAGTTAACGGAAACTTGTCCTGCGTCATTGCATTTGATCGCGCGGCAAGTCGTGTCGCGCCAAGGAGTCGGTCTGCGTTGGGGGCAGAAGCTGGAAAAGAGTTCGGAACGCGAAATGTCCTTCAGTCGGGATTTGTCGTGAACGAACGCGCGTCATCCGCAGTGGCCGATGCGGTGGATGCGGAACCGCCGCGCCAGGAGCTGGGGGCGGCCGAACTTCGAACCCTTTACCGCACGGAAGCCCAGGCGAAGCGAAGGAAGGAAGCCAGGCCAGGCCTCTGGATCGCCGTCGTCATCTACGTCTTGTTTTCGGTATCGGATCTGCTGCTGATACCCGACGTGGCCGCCCTTACAATCACGGCCCGCTTCGCTGTCGGACTGACTGCACTGTTGGTCCTGGAAGCACAGCTTCGCAGGGGAGCCGCCACCGACTGGCTTGACGTAACCTGCGCCGCGGCCATCATCTTTGGCTATATCGGCTGGCTTTGCCCCGCGTCCATGGGCGCGAACAAGGAAAGCGTCGCCTATTATATGGTCTTTGGCACCATTTTCATGATGAGCGCCAATCTCTTCTTCACATTCCGCTTCAAGGTCTCGATCATAACGTCGACGATAATTTTGTGCATCTTGTATGTGGTGAACTACTTTTTACCCGCTACGCTGATATACAAGATGGTCTTCGGCACCTTCTACGTTTCGTGCTTCACATTCACGTCCTATGTGAACTGGAAGCTGAACGAAGAACGCTACAACGTCTTCCTGAACGCGCTGGAAGCCAAGATCCAGCACAAGGAGGCGACCGAGCGCGGCAAGGCCCTGCTCAGGCTGTCGCGGACGGATCCGTTGACAGGGCTGGAGAACCGGCGCGCGATCGACGAAAAACTGCGCGACTATTGGAACGACTGGCAAAAGCTTGGCCACGGTTTCGCGGCGATCCTCATCGATGTCGACTTCTTCAAGAAGTTCAACGATTGCTATGGCCATCAGGAAGGCGACCGTTGCCTGATCCAGGTCGCCGATGCGCTCAGCGACCTGATCAAGCAACATGATGGCTCCATCGGCCGTTATGGCGGCGAGGAATTCATCGTCCTGGCCCGCATGGACAAGAAGGGCGAGGTCGCGGATCTGGCGGAAGCCATTTGCCGCACGATCGAGAACCTGGCGATCGCGCATGAGTTGCGCCGGGATGGCATCTCGATCGTGACGGCGAGCGTGGGCGCGGCGTTCACCAGGAAGCAGACCGCCGCCAAGCTGGAGAAGATCATCCACGAGGCCGATCGAGCGCTCTATCTTGCAAAAGCCAGCGGCCGAAACTGTGCCCGGCTGTTCGATCCGACCGATCCCCAGAGCAGCGACGAGAGCGAGAACCTGGCGGCATTGCTGAAGATCGCCATTGGCCAGGACCTCGTTTCGCTCGTCTACCAACCCATCCAGGACGTCGCGTCGGGCGGGTTCGAGGCCGTGGAGGCGCTGATGCGCCTCAAGATGCTCGACGGCACCCTGGTTCCGCCGAGCCTGTTCATTCCCGTCGCGGAACGGACCGGCGCCATCCTCGAGCTCGGGCGCTGGGCAATAAGGACGGTGTGCGCCGAACTCCTGGCGCAGGATCACGTGCGCGTCGTCAGCGTCAACGTCTCGCCGATCCAGCTCAAGACGCCTGGCTTCGCGACGTCGGTCGCCACCATTCTGGGCGAGACCGGCGTGACCGGAAACAGGCTGGCCTTCGAGATCACCGAGGGGCTGGAGATGGAGATGCATTCCGACATCCTGCGCTGCATCAGCGACCTGAAGCTGCTCGGGATCAGGATCTGGCTCGATGATTTCGGGACGGGCTTCGCCGGCCTTTCATGGCTTCGTCTCATCGACTTCGATACGGTCAAGATCGACCGCTCGTTTCTTCACGACTGCGGCACCCCTAAGGGCATGGCAATGCTGCAGGACATCATCGCGCTGGTCAGAAATCGCGGCCACAAGATTCTAGTCGAAGGGGTGGAGACCGAAGAGCAGATGGTCCTCATGCGCCAATTCGGCATAGACAAGGTCCAGGGCTTTCACGTCGGCCGTCCCGCTCCGGCCGCGAATTTCCAGACCAAGCGGGCCATTCAAAAGCGGCCGTTCACGGTTCTCAAGTCGGCGTGACCGCGAGATAGGCGTGGCTTGACCGGCCATCGCCCGTCAAGCCCGTCTGCCCTCTGGCGACGATTGCAGCGCGGAGAAGCCTATGCCGTCTGCAACGCCCTGCGTGGCAGCGGCGGGAAGGCGATCGCTATGCCCGCGGCACCCAGGCCGATAAGCGCCGAGCCGATGAACAGCCAATGGTAGCTGGCATAGGCGTCGAAGATCATGCCGCCGGCAAGCGGCCCCAGCGCCATGCCGAGGCTGGAGAGCATGGTGGCGGCGCCGAATACGGTGCCGAGGATGCGCTGGCCGAAATATTCGCGCGCCAGCACCGCGTAGAGCGGCATGACGCCGCCATAGGTGGCGCCAAAGATGACGGCCAGCATATAGAACTGGTCGAGCTGGCTGATCGAGAGATAGGCGGCAATGACGATCGCCTGGATCGCCAGCCCGGCGATCAGCACCGGCTTCACCCCGAGCCGGTCGGCCAGCACGCCGTAGAGCAGCCTGCCGCCGAGGCCTGCCAGACCCTCGACACTGTAGATCGAGACAGCGGCCATCGGGGCGACGCCGCACAGCATGGCGTAGCTGACCATGTGGAAGATCGGGCCGGAATGAGCCGCGCAGCAGGCGAAGAAGGTCAGCCCCAGCACGATGAATTGCGGCGAGCGCAGCGCCTGGCCGACCGTGAGGCCGGCGCCTTCGGCGGCTCGTGATGCGGCGGCACCCGAGGCGACAGGCTTCGGCGGCTGGCGCACCAGAAGCACGGCGGGCAGCAGAAGCACCCAGGCCAGAATGCCGATGTCGAACATGGCGCTACGCCATTCGTAGGCGGAGATCAGCCAGCGGGCGAGCGGCGAGATCGTCATCGGCGCCACGCCCATGCCGGCCGAGACCAGCGATACGGCCAGTCCGCGATTGGTGTCGAACCAGCCTGACGTCAGCGCGATCATCGGCGCGAAGAAGGCGCTGGCCGCGAGCCCGACGAGCACGCCATAGGTGATCTGGAAGGTGAGAAGCGAACCGGCGCGGCTTGCCAGCACCAACGCCAGCCCGAGCAGCACGGCGCCGATCGTGACGACGATACGGGCGCCGAACCGGTCGGACAGGGCACCCCAGGCGAAACCGCCAAGGCCCATCACCAGGAAATTGAGTGTCATGGCGCTCGAAATGCCCGCGCGCGACCAATTGGTATCGAGCGCCATGGGTTCGAGAAAGATCGCCAGCGAAAACATCGTGCCGATGGCGACACAGGACATCAGCGCGCCAGCCGCGACGATGACCCAACGGTAGGAATGGTTCATGGTTTTCTCCCATGCCGGAACGCGGTCTTGTGGTGGCACGGTCCAGCTTCGCCGTGCCCTTGCGTCCGAAGGACGCCGGCACCAGCGCCCATCCTACAATCCGGTTGCATTTTTTATCCAGTCTGGACGTTAGGGCTTTGACGGATACAGACCCTTGGATTTGCGCTGGCTTGTCCTAGATCGGCAGTTCCGATGTGTATTTGATCGTCTGGCTCGGTACGTCGGTCTTGACGTTCTGCACGCCCTTGATGCGGCTGAGATGCTCCGACTGGAAGCGCCGGTAGTCATCGATGCCGGCGGCCACGACACGCACCATGGCGTCGCAGTCGCCGAGCATGAGATAGCACTCCATCACTTGCGGCAGCTTGGCGACCTCGGTGGCGAAATGTTCGATCGTGTCCTCGTCCTGTGCCTTCAGCCAGATGCGGGTGAAGAAGGTGAGGCCCTTGCCGATGCTGGCCGGATTGATCACGGCGACATAGCGGTCGATGATACCGGCTTCCTCCAGGAGCTTGACGCGCCGCAGGCAAGGCGAGGGCGACAGGCCGACCTCATTGGCCAGATCATTGTTGGCCATGCGGCCGTCTCGCTGCAACGCCCGCAGGATGCGTTTGTCGATGTCGTCGAGCTTCATGGCGTTGAATTCCATTTTCCTGCGGCTTCGTAACAGTGAATGCCAAAATCTGACGAAAGACAACAATCTTCGCAACCAAATTGCGGAGAGCTGTAGGTATGTTTTGCCCCTGACATCACGGGATTTTCAAACGCAGGGCAGGGCGGCTGTGGGGCCGCCCAATGGCAGGGTATGAGCATTTCACAGGCAGTCGAGACGGTCGGCAATGGTTCGGGATCGGAGTTTCGCCGTGGCGTGGCATCCTGCGCGCCGGTGCTGCTCGGCACCATCCCCTATGCGCTGGTGCTTGGCGCCCAGGCCGTGCAGAAGGGGCTGAGCACGGTCGAGTTGTCCATGATGACGGGGCTGAACTTCGCCGGCGGCTCGGAATTCGCGGCGGTCCAGCTGTGGACGTCGCCGCCGCACATCCTGCTCATCCTCGCCATCACCTTCCTGGTCAACAGCCGCCATCTGTTGATGGGAGCGGCGCTCGCGCCGTTCCTGCGCGACCTGCCGCGGCGCAAGGTGTTTCCGGCGCTGTTCTTCCTATGCGACGAAAGCTGGGCGCTGGGCCTGGCCGACGCCAAACAGCGCGCCGCCGCCGGTGTCGCACCGGCCTTCAGCCCGCGCTATTACATGGGTGCCGCGCTGGCGATGTATCTGACCTGGGTAGCCTTCACCACGCTGGGCGCCTTGCTCGGCCCGATGCTGGGCCATGTCGAGACCTACGGTTTCGACATGGCGTTTCCGGCCGTCTTCCTGGTGCTGATGCGCGGCATGTGGAAGGGCGTCGCGGCGGCACGGCCCTGGCTTGTCAGCCTGGCCGTCGCGGCGCTGGTCTATCTCTTCGTTCCCGGCGCCTGGTATGTCGCGGCGGGCGCGGTGTCGGGGCTGGCCGCGGCCTGGCTGATGGCGGGTGATGCATGATCGACGCAGCGACCCTTCTCACCATCGTGCTGATGGCCGGCGTCACCTATCTGACGCGGATCGGCGGCTATGTCGTGCTGCGCAACCGCGTGCTCAGTCCCCGCGCCACGGCAGTGATGGAGGCAGCACCCGGCTGCGTGCTGATCTCTGTCATCGCGCCGGCCTTCGTGTCGCGCAATCCCGCCGATCTCGCGGCATTGGCCATCACCTTGGTCGCCGCGACACGGCTTTCCATGCTGCCAACCGTGCTGATCGGGGTCGCTTCGGCCAGCCTGTTGAGGCATCTGATCGGCTAGAACGAAAAAAGCAGGCGCGAACGCCTGCCTTTGACAAACCATGGACCGAGAGTCTTACGCTGCAGCCGCGACATCACGGCTGGCGGCAACCAATGCATCGACCGTGGCCGTAGCCTTGGCGAGCGCGGCATCCACCGCGTCAGGTCCCTTGGAGACGCCCTCGATGCGGATGACGTCGACATCGGTCATGCCGATAAAACCGAGCACGCTGCGCAGGTAGGGGACGGCGTGATCGAACTGCACGGCCGCACCTTCGGAATAGATGCCGCCGGAGGCCAGCACGATGTAGACCTTCTTGCCGGTGACGAGACCCTTGGGGCCGTTCTCGCCATAGGCAAAGCTCTTGCCGGAGCGGGCGACGTGATCGACCCAGGACTTCAACGTCGAGGAGATGTTGAAGTTGATGAAGCCGGTGGCCAGGATCACCGTGTCGGCGGCGAACAGCTCGTCAAGCACGACATCGGAAACGCCGACCACTTCGGCCTGGCGCGGGGTGCGGGCATCGGCCGGCGTGTAGATGCCGGTCGCATAGTCGGCATCGATATGCGGCAGCGGGTTGGCGACGAGGTCGCGCACGACCAGCGTGTTCGACGGGTCAGCGGCGAGAAGCTTCTGGGCGAACTCGGTGGCGATGCGGGTCGAGTGCGAGGCAGCGCCGCGCGGGCTCGAGGTGACGAGAAGAATGGACATAGCGGGTCTCTCCAGTGGGATGAATTGTCCCGCCATATATGGGGCATCGACCAATCAGATAAACTGGTATATTTTCGATACGATCCATCCATAAAGTAGATACAACGATGCAGCCCAACCCGACCCTCGACCAGCTCCAAATCCTTGTCGCCGTTGCCGATACCGGCAGTTTCTCGGCAGCCGGCCGCAAGCTCAACCGCGCGCAATCCGTCATCAGCTACGGTATCGCCAATCTCGAGGCGCAGCTCGGGCTGAAGCTTTTCGAGCGCGAGGGCACGCGCGAGCCGCAACTGACCGAGATCGGCCGGGCGATGCTGGAAGACGCGCGGCGCATGATTGGCGTGCTGCAGCGCATGCGCTCGCGCGTCGACGGGCACCATCACGGGCTGGAGGCCGAGGTGGCGCTGGCGGTGGACGTATCATTGCCTTCCCCCGTGCTGGTGCGGGTGCTCAAGGCATTCGAGGCGCGGTTTCCGACCGTGATGCTGCGCCTGTATATCGGCACGCTCGGTCTCATCCCCGATCTTGTCGTCAGCGGACAGGCCGATCTCGGCATTGGCGGCCTGCTAGGCGATGTCGACGTGCATCTCGTGCGCATCGGCTTCATGTCGCTGGTGCCGGCGGCAGCGCCCAATCATCCGCTGGCCCTGCTGCCGAAGCCGGTGGCGCTCGAGGATGTGCGCGAGCATACGCAGCTTGTCGTGATCGACCAGTCCGAGCGCACCAAGGGACGCGATTACGGCGTCTTCGCCTACCGCACGTGGCGACTGACCGACATGCGCACCAAGCACATACTGATGCGCGAGGGGCTCGGCTGGGGCGGGCTGCCGCGCTGGCTGATCGCCGACGACCTGGCCAGCGGCCGCCTGGTGGAACTCGACCTCGAACCCTACAAGGAAGTGAGTTCGCCCCTGTTTGCCATGCACCGCAACGATCGCAGTCCAAAGCCGGCGGCGGCCTGGCTGATCGACCGGTTCAAGCGCGGGCTCGGCTGCTTCAACGAGTTCGAGCCGGGCGAGGTGCCCGAAGAGGAGCCGGACACCGACGGTGATGCGAACGCCGGCGGCTGAATCCTGGAACTCAGCCGAAAATCATTCGATCTGCGTCACCCCGGAAACCACGAGCTGCGCCGTACGGGCGGTCAATTTTCCGCATTTGCGCAGTGTCGGTTTTTCATAGGTCCTTTTCATGTGTCCATCCCAAATGTGAGCCCGCAAGGTGGGTGAGCCAGCCATAACGGGATTGGACGGTTTCGGTTGCCTCGCCATTGCATTCTCCGCTGCGTACAAGGACACGATCACCTGCCTTTCGGAGACTGTTGGGGAACTCCACGCTTCACAGCCGGTCGCGATAATGTCCTTCCACTTTGCTGGGCGTCGCGAAACCAATGTGTCGACCTCCATCTTCTGGTCGCCTTCCATCGCCAAGCCCTGCCGGACCAACGGCACGCGCCTCAGTCGGACTTTCCCAGACCTTTCAGGATAAAGCGAATCTGCTCGCGCAGGCCAGCTTCGTCATCTTCGCCGTGTCGAAGGCGGTGCTCGATCAGAATCGGGTGGAAAAACGGCGTGAAGGCGGTCTTGACCGCGCGCGCTGCTTCCACTGGATCTTCGACCTTGAATTCCCGTGTTTGGATGCCCTCGCGGATAATCGCTTCGAGGATCGTTACCACCCGCTCGGTATGCGCCTTGATGATCGCGCAGTTGTTTTGCATGGCGGCGACAACCATCTCGTGCATGCGCCTTTCCTTGACCAGTGTGGTCTTGCTGTGATGGTGCATCGCGGTCAGGAGTTGGTCGAGTTTCTCCGGGGCCGGCGCGCTCGTGCATGCGATCGCAGAGGCGATCCCGGCGACCTCGTTGACGACCCGCCCGCAGACGGACTCGATGATCGCACCCTTGGAGGGGAAGAAACGATAGACGTTTGCCGTGCTCATGCCGAGTTCGGAGGCGATATCAGCCACCGATGTCTTATGGGTGCCGAGGCGGCGAAACTGCTCGTCCGCCACAGCCAGGATGCGCGCGCGCATCTCGTCGGGAGCAGTTCGTGTTCGAACTGGACGGTTCATGCATGTCTCCAGAATTGATGAAGCGAACCGGCCGGACTCGCGTGGACGATCGTCTGTAAGCGGCAAGTTCGTGCCGTTGGCCCCGTGTCCAGGCAGAGCCAACGGGCAAGAATTCGAACCGTCTCCTGCGACAACGGAGCCCTACTCGGCCGCCATTGCTGCCGGCACTTCCGGTTCCTCCGTTGAATTCTCCTGGACCTCATCCGTGGCCGGCTTGATCCGGAACCACGCTACGTAGAGTGCAGGGAGGAACAGCAGGATCAGCACCGTGCCGGCAGCCGTGCCGCCGATCAGCGTGAACGCCATCGATCCCCAGAAGACGGAGTGCGTGAGGGGGATGAAAGCCAGAACGGCGGCAAGTGCGGTCAGGATCACCGGCCTTGTGCGTTGCACCGTGGCCTCGATGACCGCCTGATAGTCGTCAAGACCGGCGGCACGGTTCTCCTTGATCTGTTCGGTCAGGATCAGCGTATTGCGCATCAGGATACCCGCCAGGCCTATCAGGCCCAGGATGGCGTTGAATCCGAAAGGCTGGTTGAAGGCCAGCAACATCGGTACGACGCCAACGAGACCGAGAGGTGCCGTCAGCATGACCATCGCCATCGTCGAGAAGGATCGCACCTGCAGTATGATGACGATCAGCATGGCGGCGAGCATGGCCGGAAAGACCTTGCCCAGCGCTGTGTTGGCCTTGGTTGCCTCCTCGATCGATCCGCCCATTTCGATGCGATAGCCGGCAGGCAGGGATTGAATCAGCGGCTGAAGGGCCGTCATGATCTGCTTGGAAACCTCTGGAGGCTGGGTCGCCTCATTGATGTCCGAGCGGATCGTGATGACGGGTGTGCGATCGCGGCGTTTCAGGATCGGTTCTTCCAGACGGACTTCGGAGTGACCGATCTGGTCGAGTGGAATCTGGCCGCCCTCCCGGCTCATCAGCGAGAAATCCGCCAGACGCGATGGATCCAGTCGCTCGCCGCCGGCGCTGCGGGCCACGATGGGGACGTTGCGGATGTCCTCGCGGACCTGCGTGACCGGGATGCCGGTGAGGAGGAACTGGAGCTGCTGGGCCACTTCCGCCGGCGACAGGCCGATAAGGTTCAATCGGTCCTGATCCGGGATGAAGCGCAGTACCGGCGTGCGATTGCCCCAGTCGCGATTGGCCTGCCGCACGTCCGGTACGCCGCGCATGATGTCGAGGGCTTTTTCGGAGATGATGTACAATTGCCGCGGGTCTGGCCCCATGACCCGGAACTCGACCGGGAACGGCGTGTAAGGTCCGAACACGAGTTGCGTAATGCGGATGTTCGCTTCAGGGGCAAGCCCTGTCGCAACCGCTTCACGGAGCCTGTGCTTCAAGGCCTCGCGCGCGTCCGCGTCCGGTGTCAGGACGACGATCTTGGCGAAGGCGGGATCAGGCAATTCGGGCGCCATGGCGAAGAAGAAGCGGGGAGCGCCCTGACCGACATAGCTCGTGACGATCTTGGCCTCGGGCTGGCCGCCAAGCCAGTGTTCCAGTTTCTCGACCGTGGCGGTCGTCGTCTCGATGCTGGTGCCCTCCGGCAGGCGAACCTCGACCAGCACTTCGGGACGGTCGGATGTCGGGAAGAACTGCTGCTTGAGACCGCTCATGCCGACAACCGAAAGCGCGAAGACGATGCCGACGGCAGCGCAGGTCACGAACTTGTGGCGCACGGCAAAGGTGATGAGCCGGCGGAGGCGCCGATAGTTCGGTGTGTCGTATATGGCGTGAACGCCGCCTTCGACCGGTTTGATCGCGGGCAGCATCTTGACGCCCATATAAGGGGTGAAGAAAACCGCGACGACCCAGGAGACGATGAGGGCGAACCCCACGACCCAGAAGATGTTGCCGGCGTATTCGCCGGCCGTCGAGCGCGCGAAGCCCACCGGCAGGAACCCCGCGATCGTCACCAGCGTGCCCGACAGCATCGGCGCCGCGGTGTGGCTCCATGCATAGGCCGCCGCCTTGATGCGATCCATGCCCTCTTCCATTTTCACCACCATCACCTCGATGGCGATGATGGCGTCGTCGACGAGGAGGCCCAGCGCCAGGATGAGGGCACCGAGCGTGATGCGGTCGAAGAACCGGCCGGTTTCCAGCATGATGAGAAACACGACGGCGAGCGTCAGCGGGACGGCGGCCGCCACGACGATGCCGACGCGCCAGCCGAGGCTGAGCAGGCTCACCAGCAGCACCACGCCAAGCGCCATCGCGAATTTGATCATGAACTCGTTGACCGACGAGCCGATGTTGACGGCCTGATCGCTCACTTTGGCCAGCGTCATTCCGAGAGGCAGCGTCTGTGCGATCGCTGCTGACCTCTCCTCCAGTGCCTTGCCGAGTTCAAGACCATTCCAGCCCTCCTGCATCACCGCCGCGAGCATGATGGTCGGCTCACCCTGGTGACGGATGACGTAGGTGGCAGGATCCTCGTAGCCGCGCCGGACCACGGCGATGTCGGAGAGCTTCAACGTCCGTCCCGCGGCGACGATCGGCGTGTCGGCGATCGTCTGGACACTGTCATAGGCGCCGTCGACGCGGATGAAGACCTGCGGCCCCTCTGTGTCGATCGAGCCCGCCGGTGTGACGGTGTTCTGCCGCTGCAGGGCAGCGACGATATCCTGCGCCGACACGCCGAGGGTTGCCAGCTTGGCATAGGAAAACTCGACGAATATCTGTTCGGGACGTTCGCCGAGGATGTTGATCTTCTTGACGCCGGGCACATGCAGAAGGTCCTGGCGAATGGTCTCGGCCTGCCTGGCGAGTTCCCGCATGGGCAAGCCCTTCGCCTTAAGGGCGTAAAGAGCGAAACTCACATCGGAATATTCGTCGTTGACAAAGGGGCCGAGCACGCCGGGCGGCAGGTTGCGGGCTTCATCCCCGAGCTTCTTGCGGGCCTGGTAAAATTCCTCCTGCACGCTGGATGGCGGTGTGCTGTCCTTCAGTGTGACCGTCAAATAGGCATAGCCTGGCCGTGTCGTCGTCTCCACACGGTCGTACCAGGTCAACTCCTGAAGTCGCTTCTCCAACGGTTCGGCGACGAGGTCCTGCATCTCGCGCGCCGTCGCGCCCGGCCATACGGTCGTGACCGTCAGGGTCTTGATGGTGAAGTTGGGATCCTCCGCACGTCCAAGCATGAGGAAAGCGTAGGCGCCGGCGGCGACGAGCAGAATGATGAAGAAAAGGGTGACGGCTCGCTCGCGAACGGCGATCGCGGAAAAATTGAGGCTCATCAGTTGCTCCTGTTTTCAGAGGCAGTCCTGACGCGAGCGCCTTCCTGCAGGAGATGAGCACCGAGCGAAACGATCGAATCGCCCGAGCTCAGCCCGGAGATCACGGCGGTTTCGCTGGTTACACGAACAAGCTTGACGGGCCGAAAGTGTACGGTCGAGGTTGCGCCGTCCAAACTCCAAACGCCGGTCTTCTGACCGTCGTCCAGCACGGCTCCGAGCGGCACCTGGACTTCCGTTTGACTTGCCTGGCTTGCAAGCCGGATGGTTACCGTCGAGCCAAGCGGTGCTGCCGCGGCCTCACCATCGAGCACATAACGGGCCTCATAGGTACGAGTCTGGGGATCGGCAGCGTCCGACAACTGCCGGAGATGCGCCGTAAAATGCCGCCCATCGCCCCCATACAAGCCCGCCTCGGCTACCGAGCCGATCGCCGGCCGGATCGTTTCGGGAAGCGTGACCACCGCCTCACGGGGGCCGGCGTTCGCGATCCGAACCACGGTCTGTCCCGCGGCGACAACCTGTCCTGGCTCGCCAAGCGTTTCGACGACGGTTCCGTCGGCGTTCGCGTCCAGGACGGAATAGGCCGCCTCGTTTTCCGCGACCTTCGCTTCCGCTTCGGTGGCGGCAAGCTGTGCAGTCGCGGTATCGAGTGCTGCCTTCGCCTGCTCGTAACGCTGCGGGGTTGCGGCCAACTCCTTCTTGACCAGAACCGCATAGCGCTTCTCGTCCGCACTGGTCTGAACCAGGACAGCGCGCGCAGCCGCGACAGCGTTGCGCTTGGCGGTGAGGGCAAGGGCAAGATCGGTATCATCGATCCGCAGCAGCGGTTGGCCCGCCTTGACCTGTTCGCCGACATTTACAAGGCGCTCGATGATCTTGCCGGGTACGCGAAACCCAAGATTGCTCTGCACCCTCGCGGCAATTGTACCCGTGAAGCCGCGTTCGGATCCTGTCACCGCCACTGCCGTCACGAGTCTGACGATCGGTGCTTCCTGCCTCGGGTCAGCCACGACGGCGGCTGCCTGTGTGCGAATGGGAAGCGTGACGAATGCAGCCACCCCAAACCCCGCGACCAGAACGCTCCCCAGCCCAATAATGAGTTTCTTTTTCATGCCCATCGCCTTCTGTGAAAATAGATTGCATTCGTACTCTATAACTGATATAGATTATGAACGCAATCAAAAAAGGAGACGAATGATGCGTGTGACTCGCAGCCAAGCTGAGCAGAACCGGCAAACCGTGATCGATGTAGCGAGCCGGCTTTTTCGGGAGCGCGGATTCGATGGCATCGGCGTCAAGGATTTGATGGAGGGCGCCGGGCTGACCCAAGGCGGGTTCTACAAGCAGTTCGCGTCCAAGGACGACTTGGTCGCGCAGGCGTCCAGACGGGCATTGGAAAGCGCTGCGAACCGATGGTCGACGGCGGCCGCGGCGAGCCCTGAGGATCCGCTTGGCGCCGTGATCGACTTCTATCTCAGCACGGGGCATCGCGAGGAAAGGATGGACGGCTGCCCGGTGGTTGCGCTTGGCTCGGATGCTGCCAGGCAAGGCGCCGAGGTGAAGGCATCATTTGAGGCCGGCATCCGAGAATACCTCGAGATGCTGGGCTCATGGGTTGGCGAGGCGGACGGCGATGCGCCCGGCGGTAAAGCCATGGCCGTTCTCTCGACAATGGTCGGCGCGGTCGTCCTCTCGCGCGCCGTCAATGATCCCGATCTCGCGAAGGCTTTTCTGAGTGCCGCCACCGCTCAGGTTCGCAAAGCCGTCGCGGCTTGAAAGCCGCACGCGCTGGCCAAGTGATAGGAGAATAGATGCGACGGATCGTTGTTACGGGCATGGGAGCGGTCACGCCGCTCGCGGCCAATGTCGAAGCGTCATGGTCGCGCCTGCTGGCCGGCCGTTCGGGGCTTCGAAAGCTTCCGGACGACATGGTGCGAGACCTGCCGGCGAAGGTCGGTGGAATGGTTCCTTCCTTGCTGGAAGACCCCGAAGTTGGCTTCGATCCAGACATCGTCCTGGCGCCGAAGGACCAGCGCAAGGCCGACCGCTTCATTGTCTTTGCGCTGGCGGCTGCGGAAGAGGCGGTTGCCCAGGCCAGGTGGAACCCGGTCTCGGACGATGACAGGACCCGCACCGCGACGATCATCGCGTCGGGTGTCGGAGGATTTCCCGCGATAACCGAAGCGGTGCGAACCGTCGACCTGCGCGGTGTTCGGCGTCTCTCACCGTTCACGGTGCCGTCGTTCCTGGTGAACATGGCGGCGGGACAGATTTCGATCCGATATGGGTTCAAGGGTCCGCTCGGCGCTCCGGTGACGGCCTGCGCGGCCGGCATCCAGGCGATCGGCGATGCGGCGCGTCTTATCCGCGCCAACGAGGCCGACATCGCGGTCTGCGGCGGAACGGAAGCCTGCATCAATACGGTCAGCCTCGGCGGCTTTGCCGCGGCACGCTCTCTTTCTACATCCTTCAATCATCGTCCTGAGGAGGCCTCCCGCCCGTTCGACATGTCGCGCGACGGCTTCGTCATGGGCGAAGGCGCCGGCATCCTGGTCATCGAGGCATTGAGCCACGCGCTTGCGCGCGGCGCCAAACCGCTCGCCGAACTGGTCGGCTACGGCACGACGGCGGACGCTTATCACATCACCTCCGGCCCCGAGGATGGCGACGGTGCGCGCCGGGCCATGGAGATCGCGATTGCCCAAGCCGGTATTTCGGCACGGGAGGTCCGCCACCTCAACGCGCACGCGACCTCCACGCCAGTCGGCGACTTGGGGGAAATCGCCGCGATCAAAAGGGTCTTCGGAGAAGATTTCGGCATAGCCGTCAGCGCAACGAAGTCGGCGACCGGCCACCTGCTTGGCGCCGCCGGCGGGCTTGGGGCGATCTTCACGGTCCTGGCGCTCAGGGACCAGGTCGCACCGCCAACCCTCAATCTGAGCGCCCCCGATCCGGCAAGCGACGGGATCGACTTCGTCGCAAACCACGCCCGGCCGATGGAGATGGATTACGCGATTTCCAATGGCTTCGGCTTTGGCGGCGTGAACGCCAGCGCATTGTTCCGGCGCTGGACGGACTAGCCGCGGCTTGCGGCAATCGTGATGTCCTGGTCGGGCAGTGGCAGCCGGCGACAAGTTTACGCATGGCGACATCGTCGCCCCGCACCCGGGCGATGACTGCACGATACATTCGCGGGGGCACTTCAGGCGCGCGACAGTCCGTCTATCAGCGCCGTCAGCACGGCACGGTAGTCTTCGCCCGACGCACCGGCCTCGATGGCGAGCGCCGCGCGGTCGAAGGCGGCGGCAAGCAGCGCGGTCAGCGCTTCGGGCGGCAATCTTTTCATCGACTGCGTCCGCATCGCCGCGACAAGGCCCTCGCGCAGCGAGCGGTTGCCGTGGCGGTTGTCGATGGCGTCCATGGCGGTGCGGCCGAGCACGGCGGGGCCGTCGAGCAGCAAGAGCCTCGTGCGGCCGGGCGCGCGCATGGCCGTGAGGTAGGCATCGGAACTGGCAATCAGCGCATCGCGGGCGCTGAGCGAAGGCGGGGAGGCGCGGTCAATCTCTCGCGCCACCGCCGCGGCTTCCTGTTCGACCACGGCGGCGAAAAGCGCCTGCTTGTCGGCGAAATGGTGGTAGAGCGCGCCGCGCGTCACGCCTGCTGCGGCGACGATCTCCGGCGTGCCGGTCTCGGCATAGGATTTTTCCGTGAACAGTTTGCGCGCCGCCGCGATCAGGTCGGCCCGCGTCGTCTCGGTGCGATCGCGGTTGGAACGACGCGCGGATTCCTGTTGCATACATGCAGCCTGTATGTTAATTCAATTTACATGCAGACTGTATGTTAGTTGACGGGAGAAGGAAAGATGAAGACGACGAGCTACTATCCGGTGCTGATGACCGGCGATGTCGCCGGCACGGCGGCCTTCTATGTCAGGCATTTCGGTTTCCGGCCGTTGTTTGAGAGCGACTGGTACGTGCATCTGCAGTCGGTGGACAACAAGCACGTCAATCTCGGCATCGTCCAGGGCGACCACGAGACGATTCCCGAGGAGGGGCGGGGGCGGACTTCCGGGCTGCTGATCAATTTCGAGGTCCGCGATCCCGATGCGATCCATGACCGGATCCTTGCTGCCGGCCTGCCTATCCTGCGAACGCTGCGTGACGAGCCTTTCGGCCAGCGCCATTTCATCACCAAGGATCCCAACGGCGTGCTGATCGACGTCATCAAGCCGATCCCGCCCAGCGAGGAGTTCCTGGCGCGGTATGCGGAAGGCGCCGCGGGGGCTTGAACGGCAGCCTCAGCTCGCCCGTGCCACCGGCGTCACCGTCACCTGGCTGACGCCGGTGCGGCGCACCACGGTGCACAGCGTCTCGCGGCCGATGCGCTCGGCGTCGAGCATGCGCACGAGGTCGTCGACGCCGGTCACAGGGCGCCCGTCTATTGCGGCGATGATGTCGCCTTCCCTGAGACCCGCGCTGGCCGCCGGGCCGTCCTTCTCGACGCTGCGCAGCCGTACCGCCGTGCTGGTCGAGACCTGCGACAAGAGAGCCGCGCGCCGCGGCAGGTTTACCGTGTCGGCGGAGACGCCAATGAAGGCGCGGCGCACGCGGCCGAAGCGGATGATCTCGGAAATGACAAAGTTCGCGGTGTTGGAGGCGACGGCGAAGGCGATGCCTTGCGCGCCATGGATCATGGCGGTGTTGACGCCGATAACCTCGCCGGCCGACGAGACCAGCGGACCACCGGAATTGCCGGGGTTGAGCGCGGCGTCGGTCTGGATGACGTCGTCTATCAGCCTGCCGGTCGAAGCCCGCATCGAGCGGCCGAGCGCCGAGACGACGCCCGAGGTGACGGTCCATTCGAAGCCCAGCGGATTGCCGATGGCAATCGCGATCTGGCCGCGCCGCAGCCGCTTGGAATCGCCTAGCGGCGCCACGTCGGCGAAGCTGCCGTCAGCGCGCACGAGGGCGATGTCGGTGTCGGGGTCGCGGCCGAGCACGCGGCCTTCGCTGGAGGCGCCGTCCGGCATCGAGACGCGTACCGTCCTGGCGTCACCCACGACATGGAAATTGGTGACGACCAGCCCGTCGGGCGCGATGACGAAGCCCGAGCCATGGCCACCCGGCCCCCCGATGCGCTCGATGCGGCAGACAGCCGGGCCGATGCGGTCGACCGCGTCGGCAACCGTCGTCGAATAGGCGTCGAGCAATGTCTCGTCCGGTTGGAATTTTGGCGCGGCGAGGGCCATGAGGGGCTCCGTGTTTTCAGGCTTGATCGTGACTATATGTGCGGAGCGGCCGGAACCGCCGCGACCTGACCAGATGGCCAGTCGAACCCGCAACTAGCCGTCAGGCGAGTACCTCCTGGCGTACTGCCGAGCGATATCTGGGGCATGAGAAAACCCAGGAGATCATCATGAGCGACTTCAATCTGAATGCATTTTCCGATGCCATCGCCGATATTGCCGACAAGGCGACGCCGGCAACGGCAAGCTTCGCCACGCATCATCACCGCACGGCGAGCGCCTTCCATTGGGGCGACGGCTATTTCGTCACCGCCGAGGAAGCCGTCGAGGCCGGCGAGGAGATCGGACTGACACTGGCCTCCGGCGAGACGGCGAAGGCCGAACTGGTCGGCCGCGATCCTTCGACGGGTGTCGCCCTGCTGAAGCCCGCGGATGCGGCCAGCGCGCCTGTCCTCGATAGAGCCAGCCCCGTTCGGCCAGGCAATATCGCCATAGCCATCGGCAGCAGCCAGGGCTCCGTGCTGGCCGTGTCGGGCTCGGTCGGCGAAGTCGGCCCGGCCTGGCGCTCGATGCGCGGCGGCACCATCGACCGGCGCATCAACCTGGCTGTCGGTGCCGGCGGCCGCTTCGAGGGTGGCCCGGTGCTGGACGCCAAGGGCGCGCTGATCGGCATGCTTCTGTTCGGCCCGCGTGGCCGCGCGCTGGTCATGCCCTATGAGACGATCGAACGCGCGGTGGCGACGCTTCGCGAAAAGGGGCATGTCGCACGTGGTTACCTCGGCGCCGGCCTACATCCGGTGCGCGACCGCGACGCGCGTGGCGCAATGGTGATGAGCCTCGACGACAATGGCCCGGCCAAGGCCGCTGGCCTCTCGCTCGGCGACATCATCGTGGCGTGGAACAGCGAGGCCGTGCATGGTCCGCGAGATCTGATCCGCCGGCTCGGGCCCGACAGCGCCGGTGCTTCGGTGAAGCTGGGTGTCGTGCGCGGCGGCGAACAGCGCGACGTCGTGCTGACGATCGGCGAAAAGCCGCTGAGCTGAGAGGACGGATGGAAAGCGACACGCTGACAAGGCCTGACGTGGCGCGCGGCGAACGCCAGCTCGTGGTGCTGATCGCACTGCGCGATGCCGTGCGTGCCGAGCGCTTGTCCGCTTCGCTTGCCATGGCCGACGATCTGCTGCCGGTCGTGGCCGGCGGCGGGGTCGCCGATGTCGCCATCGTCGATGACGCCGTCGCCAACAGCGCGGCCTCTGTCGATCGAGCCGGCGTCGGCGGCAGCACGACCCCAAAGGTACTGCTTTCGGACCGCGCGGGCCGGCCGCAAGGCCAGGTTTTTGCGGTGCTGCCGTTGGCCGCGGATGCAGCTTTGATCGCCGCTGCCGTCAGGCTGGCCGCCGCCGGCTACCGGGTGTCCGGCGAAGGGCGTTCGATGCCGGATAGGCATGAGGATTTCGACCGCGGTGATGCGGCCAATGGGGATGGAAGCCATAGCGGGTTGTTCGGCGAGGAAACGGTCGACGATGGCGCCGCCACCCGGCCAGCGCTGTCGCCGCGCGAGGCGGAAGTGCTGGCGCTGCTGGCCGAAGGGGCGCCCAACAAGGTGATCGCGCGGCGGCTCAACATCTCCGTCCACACGGCGAAGTTCCATGTCGCCGCGATCCTGATCAAGCTCGGTGCCGCCAATCGTACGGACGCCATCGCGATCGCGATGCGGCAGGGGCTGGTTCTGGTTTAGGAGTGGATGTCGGGCAAGTCTGACGATTATCTTCAGAGATTGGCGCTGCCCCTCATCCGCCTACCGGCACCTTCTCCCCGTATAGTGACAGGGAGAAGGGAGTTGCCGCGACCTCGGCGCTCCCCTTGCAAAGGTGATGATTGGCGAAGTCCGCGATGAGAGCGTCTTTCTCCCCGTCACTATACGGGGAGAAATGCCCGGCAGGGCAATGAGGGGCGGCGCGACGGTGCGGACGAAGTATCCGTCAGCTGCTCGGTATTTCGAGTTCATCGTAACCGAGTACTTCGTCTTCGGTCATTGGGCGGTCCCGATCAGGTATTCCGGCCTGCTTGCTCTGAAATTTCCATCAGCCTCGCGATCAGGTCAGACTCGTTTTGCTGAGAAGTCAGGTGTTCGCGAGCAGTTTCGTTTTCGAGGCTCTGCCGGATCGCTTCGGTCACCGGCACACCACGGCTCTTGGCAAGTTCTCGGGCCAACCGCTCCACTTCGACATTCTTGATGAACAAAGCCATTTGGTGATCTGCCATCCGGTATGGAATCATACGCCAAATCGGTTTCGGCGCCACGTCGTTTGCAGCCGACAAGGCACGGTACCCTCCGCTACGTCACCATCGCGTCGCACCACAAGCTCTTGTATCCCGCTCTGGCGCGCGCAAGGATCGCGACACAAGACAATCCAGGCGGAGGAAAAATGTCGCTCAAGGGAAAGACGCTGTTCATCTCCGGCGGGTCACGTGGCATCGGGCTGGCGATCGCGCTGCGCGCCGCGCGCGACGGCGCCAATGTGACGATCGCCGCCAAGACGGCGGAGCCGCATCCGAAGCTGCCGGGAACGATCTACAGCGCCGCAGAAGAGATCGAGCAGGCCGGCGGCAAGGCACTGCCGGTGCTATGCGACATCCGCGAGGAGGCGCAGGTTGCCGAGGCGGTCGGCAGAACCGTCGAGAAATTCGGCGGCATCGATATCTGTGTCAACAATGCCAGCGCCATCCAGCTTACCGGCACGCTGGAAACCGACATGAAGCGCTACGATCTGATGCATCAGATCAACACGCGCGGCACCTTCCTCGTGTCCAAAATGTGCATTCCACACCTGAAGTTGGCGAAAAACCCTCACATCCTGAATCTGGCGCCGCCGCTCGACATGAAGGCCAAATGGTTCAAGAACCATGTCGCCTACACCATGGCCAAGTTCGGCATGTCGATGTGCACGCTGGGCATGAGCGCGGAATTCACCAGGGATGGCATCGCGGTCAATTCGCTGTGGCCGATCTCGACCATCGACACGGCCGCGGTGCGCAACCTTCTGGGCGGAGCGACGGTCGCGGCGATGAGCCGGTCGCCGGACATCATGGCCGACGCCGCGCACGCGATCTTCATGCGGCCGTCGCGCGAGGCATCAGGCAATTTCTATATCGACGAAGAGGTGCTGCGCGCCGAGGGCGTCAGCGATTTCTCGGTCTATGCGCCTGACGCAACCGGACCGCTGGCCGGAGATTTTTTTGTGCCGGATGAGGTGTTTGCCAGGACGGACAGCAAGATCAGGAACATCTACTGAAGGCGATCCTGCCGCCGCCGCTTGCTTTCAAAAAATGACTCGACATCGAACGGCTCCGGTTCACCTTACTGGCCGCCCTCGTCGATTGCCCGACGAAGCCGCTCAAGCCTCTGATCGCCGGTTTCTTCCGCAGGCATCAATTCGCCTCGTCCCGTTGAGCGCGTATTTCGGCCGGCAGGCCACCGTTTGCTAGGTGGACCTGAAGCAAAAAACCCCGCCGGAGAGGGCCGGCGGGGCTCAATGCGTCCCGCTGGAGTCGGGACGGGGCAGGGAACGCCCAGTCAGGAATCTGGGGTGCGAAGCCCGGTGATTCAATGAGCCGGCTCCAAGGCCTGTACAATTCTTGTTGACCCGGGCCGTGCCGTCGGCAGTTCGTCCCATCCCGGTTGACCGGGATGGGACCTTGTTGCCGACCTCGTTCCAGAAACCACTGCAAGTGGCTGGAAACGCAGGTCAGTTGTTGCTCGCCACCGGCGCCACGAGCGAGGTGATGCGGCGGATGGCGACGCGCCGGTTCTCGCGGTTGGGCGCCGAGGTGTCGACCTTCAGATACTCCTCGCCATAGCCCTGTGTCGTCAGGTTCTCGGGCGGGATGCCGAAGGCGTTGGTCAGCGCTTCGGCGACCGCTTCGGCGCGACGGTCCGACAGAGCAAGGTTTGCCTCGGGCGTGCCGACGGCGTCGGTGTGGCCCTCGATCAGGAAGGTCTCGGCCGGGTTCTTTTTCAACAGCTTCTCCATGGCGTCGGCGACACCCTGGAGCTTCTGTACCTCGGTGTCGGAGATCGAGGACGAGCCGAATTCGAAATTCAGCGTGTCGAGGTCGATCCGCCGTGCAATGTCACGCACGCGGGCCGAACGCTTGACCTCGTTGATCGAATACAGACGCTGCACTTTCTCCACCGGCGGCTGTTCGAGGAAGGTGTAGTAGTCGTCGGGACTTTCGACATCCTCGGAATCGAGGATGTAGTCCCGGCGCGGGATGGTCAGCCGCATCGGCGGCAGGTCATCGCCGGGATCGCGCCAGTCATCTTCGTCCTGGTAGCTGCGCTCGTCGACATAGCTCAGCACATATTCGCGACCGTCGGGCGCGATGCGCGACCGCTGCAGGATGTCGCCGTAGCGGTTGCGTATGGTGACGATCCGGAAGCCATTGTCGCGCTCGACCGTCTCGCGCGTGCGGCCTTGCGGCAGGTCCTCGTAGTAGACATCCTTGGCGCCGCGGGTCAGGCGCGGGCGATCGTTGCTCTGGACGAACGTCTGGTCGTTGAACTGGACGATCACCCGGTCGCCGATTTCCTTGAGCACGTCGACGCCCTTGGGCCGGCGGCGGTCACGGATGTCCTCGTCAGGCGCGCGCTCGAGCCGCTTGCCCTTCTCCTGCGTCACCGGGACGATTTTTTCCGTCTTGATCGCCTCCTGGGCGGCCCTGTCGTCGGTTGGAGGCGGACCCTGATCCACCGGCGCCACTACCGGCTTCCGGCCCTGGTCACCGCCCTGCTGGGCGTTCTGCCCACCATTCTGCTGCCCGCCGTTCTGCTGTTCGCCATTCTGGTTGGCGGGCTGGGTGGCTGGGTTCCCGCCGTCCTGGCCGTTCTCGCCGCGACCCTTGCGCCTGGCATCCTTCTGGCTGTCGAGGATGGGGGCGGCATTCTTGTCGGCGGGGGCTTCGCCCTGAACCGGGTTTTCGCCCTGGACAGGCGCGGCCTTCCCATTGGTAGCGGCCCCACCGGTGGCGGGCTGCTCTCCCGTCGCCGGCTGTTCGCCGGTGGTGGGCTGCCTACCGGTCGGCGGCTGTTCGCCGGTCGCGGGCTGCTCGCCATTCGCCGGCTGTTCGCCAGCCGGTTTCCTGCCGTGCTTCTTCGTCTTGTCTTGGGATTGCTCGCCCTGGGCGGGAACCTGCTCGCCGGCGGGAGGGGATTCAACCTTCGGCGTCGCTTCGCCGGCAGGAGCCTGCTTCGGTGTCGGAGCGGTCTCCGGCACGGCGGCCGGCGCCTCTTTCTGCTGGTCCAGCTTGTGTTTCCTGCCAGGCTTGGTCGGCTGGTTGTCGTTGGCAGGCGCGGCCTCGCCGGCGGGCGCCTGCTCGGTCTGCTGCTGCTGGTCGCGCTTCTTCCTGCGCGGCTGCTGCTCGTCGGTTGCGGGCGCGGCCTCGCCGGCGGGCGCCTGCTCGGCCTGCTGCTGCTGGTCGCGCTTCTTCCTGCGCGGCTGCTGCTCTTCAGCCGCGGGGGCGGGCTGCTGCGCGGCCGGAGCGGTCTCGGTCTGCTGTTGCTGCTCGCGCTTCTTCTTGCGCGGCTGTTCCTCGTCGCCCTGTCCCTGGTCGGTGGGGGTGTCCTGCGCCAGGATGATCAGCGGTGTCCCCCCGCGTTGCATGGGGCCGAACGCGGCTGTCCCCTGAAGCGGGGACGCGCCTAACGGCGCGGATGCCATCAACAGGCCAAGGGCTGTGCCTGCCAGAATCCGTGGTTGGCGTTTCATCGAAATTCTCCTTGTGGGGTCCCATCCTTGCCGAAACCGCTTTTAACGAAATTGGTTCCAGTTGCCCATCGTTAGGGGCTGTACAGGGCTATTGGCCGACCTTTTGAAGGCAACTTCATGTCATTCAGCCCCCTTTGCAGCCTCATTCCGGCTGTCGCCGCGCTTGACCTTGGCGGCGGCTGGGGCCACATGCCGGAAATGGAAACCCCGTTCTGGAAGACCAAGACGCTGGAAGAGATGAGCCCCACCGAGTGGGAATCGCTCTGCGACGGCTGCGGCAAGTGCTGCCTGTCCAAGCTCGAGGACGAGGACACCGGTGAAATCTACTGGACCAGCGTCGGCTGCCGGCTGTTCGACGCCGAGAGCTGCCGCTGTGCGGACTATGCCAACCGGCTGGCGCGCGTTCCCGACTGCGTCGGCCTGACGCCGCAGAATGTGCGCACCATCAGCTGGCTGCCCAGCACCTGCGCCTACCGGCTGGTGGCCGAGGGCCGCGACCTCTACTGGTGGCATCGGTTGGTTTCCGGCAGTGCCGAGACCGTGCACGAGGCCGGCATTTCCATGCGCGGCCGGGTCAAGGCGAGCGAGACCGACCTGGCCGAGCCGGAAGACTATTTTGACTTTATGCTCGACGACGAGCCCTGACGCGCGCGGTAGACCGTCAGGAGTTGCCTGTCGGGAACCCTGCGAGGGCGAGGCGCCTGGCGCGATATTGTTGAGTGCCGGCGAGGGATTTGGCCGGCGAGAGATTTGAAAGGTCGGCGCTTTGCCGTGTGGCGCCACATGAACCGCGGATGAACGGGCAGTTCGTAAATAGTTCAGACAGGCCGGTGCATTCTCCCGCCATCGGTTTCACGAGGAGGGCGCAAGCCCGCAACAAGGAGAGAGAACCATGTACACCACCATCAAGACGGCAGCGCTTTCGGCTCTGGTCGGCCTCGGCACGCTGGCGGCCATCCCCGCCCATGCCGACAGCCTCTATCTTGGCTTCGGCAACAACCAGGACCCGCGCTTCGGCGTCTATGCCGGCGACGACGGCTATCGCCACCGCCGGGACGAGCGCCGCGACGATTGGCGCCGTGGCTGCTCGCCGGATCGCGCCCTCGACAAGGCGGAGCGCATGGGGCTGCACCGTGCCCGCATCGTCGATGTCAACCGCCGCGTGGTCAAGGTGATGGGCCGTCAGTACGGCGACCGCGTCGTCATCGTGTTCGCCAACGAGCGCGGTTGCCCGGTCATCAACCGCTGAGAATCTCAGGCGTGGACCTTCTGTGAAGGTCTGGAGCCCCTTTCCCTAGGGAAAGAAGTGGCCCGAAACCCCGCGGGAGCGATTCCGCGGGGTTTTTAATGCCCGCGGCGGTCTCTCTTGAGCAGGTCCGTGGCCAAGCAATGCTCAGCCACGGCGTCCAGCGCCGCCTACTTCAGTTCGAAGGTAACGGTGACCTGGACATTGTAGGCGTTCTCGCCGGCCTGTACCGGCGCCGCGCCGGCCGCGGCGTCGAATGCCTTGGCGTTGATCGGCATCGGCGCCGGCCTGATGTTCTGATCGGTGATCTCGAGCACCCGGCCCAGGCTGACCCCGGCCGCCTCGGCCAGCGTCCTGGCCTTGGCCATGGCGTCGGCGACAGCTTTCTTTCGGGCCTCTGTGACGGTGGCCGCCGGATTGTCATTGGTGAAGGCGATGCCGCCGCCCTGGTTGACGCCGAGCGACACCGCCTTGTCGAGGATCTCGCCTGTCTTGTCGACGTCGCGCACGCGCACCGAGAGCGTGTTGGTCACCTGATAGGCGACGAGTTCGGCCTCCTGGCTGCCGTCCGGCTTGTTGGTATAGTTGTAGCGGGGGGTGATCTGGATGCCCGCGGTCTGCAGGTCGCGATCCTTGATGCCGGCGGCCTTCATCGCGGCGATCACCGCGGCCATGGCATCATTGTTGGCGTCGAGTGCGGCACGCGCCGTCTTGGCTTCGCGCATGACGCTGAGCGTCAGCACCGCCAGATCGGGGGCCACGGTTGCTTCGCCCTCGCCGGACACGATGATGCGGGGCGGGGTCGGCAGATCGGTGGCTCCAGCCATCGCCGGAAAAGCGATTGCAGCGGCGAGCGCGAGGGGCAAAAGATGTCTGGTCATGAAAATCTCCTTGGTCTGCGATCAAGTCGCAGGGGGGCGCGTAGAGCGCGATTATGGGTTGATTTGGGCGATCTGCGAAAGCCCGCCGGGAAAGCCTTGTGCCGCGATGCGAAAAACATTAATCCAGCCCGCGTGGGGCCTGTAGCTCAATGGTTAGAGCCGGCGGCTCATAACCGCTTGGTTGGGGGTTCGAGTCCCTCCGGGCCCACCATAACCGTTGATTTTGTTGACAAAAATCGCCCTGGGCCCAAAACGTTTTGGGCCCATTATGGGCCCAAAGCAAAGACCACGGTCCCGGTTTGTTCCGACTCAATTTGATTATCTGACGATGCGCAGGTTTGCTCGCCGCTTCATCGCGTCGCGTTTGGCCTCGCGCTCGTTGATGGCACGGGCAATATCAACTGCGATCCGCTTCTTGTTGGCCTCGCGCACGTAGTCATCCGTTACCGCCATGGAGGAATGGCCCATAGCCTCCATTATGGCCCGCGCTTGGATGTTGCATTCAGCGAGGTAAGTGCCGAAGGTGCGGCGCAGGCCATGGAGCGTGTAGCCGCTAGGAATTCCCGCCTGCCGCGTCCAGTGCTGCATCATGCCCGACAGGCTCTTTTCTGAAAACGGGTTGCCATAGCCGTTCTTCAAGACGGTTCCCCCCTTCGAGCGGTCAAGCGGATCCAGCGCTGCCGCCAGCTTGTCTACGACTGGGATGAACATCTCGCGCCCGCCGTGGCGGTTGCGGTTCTTCTTCTGTCGGAAATCAAAGGCCTCGATTAGCACCAGCGAGCCATCGAACAGTTCAATCTCTTCGGTTAGAAGATCATCCCACGCAAGCGCAGCGATATCGCCGCGACGATTTCCAAGCCAGAAGCCGAGTGCGTAGCAGGTGCGTGCGGCTGTCCCGACGGGGTGTCGCTCCTCGAACGTTTCGCGCATCGCGATCGGCCAGGCCGGGTTCTTGGTCGATTTGGGCACTCGCACGCGGATGGACAACGAGGGATCGTCCTGCGGCTTTATCCATTTTTCGATGTCGGTCGCGACCCATACAAGCTTCTTTATGGCCACCAACATGTGTTTGGCGACCGTACGGTTTGTTCTGAAGATGCCTTCAATTATGGCGCGAAGCCGATCCGCGTCGAGGTGTTCGACTGGCGTTTCGCGCCACGTCAGCGGATAGGCAGGATCGACCTTCAGGCTGAGAAAGCGCTCGATCAGTCGCGCATTCTTCCGCTGCGTTGCTTCATCAAAATCCAGCCACTCCATCGTGGTCTCAAGTCGACGCGCGGCATGGCCAAATGTTTTTGGCAGTGCCCGACCGGGCAAATCGATAATAACAGCATTCTTATGTTGGCCCTGCGTGGCATTCTCGTAAGCCACCTCGAACTCGGGATCTCCTGGCTTACCGGGAAGTTGGATTTCAGGCATGCCTTTTGCACGGTAGCGGTAAGTTAGCTTGCCATTCTTGATACGCGAAGAGATCCCAGGATAGCGCGCATCCTTAAAGGGCCTAGCCATCAACGTTCCTTCCAGACTTTCTCCGCCGGTGATCAGCTCGCGGGGAGTTCTCCAGCATCGCTTGCAGCGAAAGGGTTTTGCTTTCGATTGCAACGCGCAGGAGCAGAGGGTAGGGGAACCCTCTGCCTTGCTCTATGCCTTCAAAGGTGCGCTTTGGTATTCCCAGCGCCTTGGCCGCGGCTTCGGCAGTGACCCCCCCCTTTGCCCGCCAGGCTTTGACTTCTTGCGCAAGTTTCTCATTCTCGTTCACGTCATCCCTTCCGCACGAGCTATCAGCGTACTACGTCTACAGCGTATACGCAACAAGCGTATTATCGTTTTTCAACGTCCCGTTTGCTTCGTTCCAACAGCTCTTGAAGGCCGGTATCTTTGTCCGGCAACGAGGTGAAAGCAATATCCAGTGCGACACGATCCCAGACAGCGCGGCTGTTGATGCGCTTGGGCTGGGGCATCCGACCATCGGCGACCATCTCGTCAAAAAGCGTCGATCCGACACCGATGTAACGAGCCGCTTCCTCACGAGATAGCCCTCGTGGGGCATACGAGATTGCGTCACTCTTCATGGACGCTGCCTCGGTCCTGGCAATCCAGGCGAGTTGGTATCGAAGCGCAAAAGCCACATCCTAGTTGCCAATTCGTAGCGAGGAGATCGTGTTGGGCTAAAATAAGAAAACCCTCGTCAAGCGGAACCGGCCTGACTAGTTCGTTCGGCGTAAATTGGCAGCAACGTGTGAACGGGGTGCATTCCGGCAGGAGCGCAATCCATAGGCAAGTCGGCGGAGGGTTTTCGCTGAGCTGGCGATCAACGACCCACTACTCGGGACGTCGCGTTCGGGGCCGGGAGCGGACTGATTGGTTCTGGCGAGCGATCATGGGCTAGCAGCCATACCGCTCCCGACCTCCCTACGGTCGACGGCAGCGCTGGTCTCACCAAAAACGGCCACCAGAATAGGCTTGCTGATATTTCAGATCAATTGCGGACATTTGCAGGCGTTCGCGCCCGATACGCCCTAGTCCGCCCTGGAAACCGGGATCAGGGCGTTTCCATCTCGGAAAATTTCAACTAGGTGCACGTTCTTGAGCCCGTCCCAATATCGCGGATTTATGTGCTCGAAGACGATCATCTGGAACTCTTTTCCCATTTCATTTGCGGTGGAGATGAACTGGTCCAAAAGCTCCAGTGCCAACTTGACCTTTGCGACATCGCTTTGGTCGACGTCCTTCTCGCCCTCCCCATCCTTCCGATCATCCTCGCCCCAGTAAGGCCTCGAGAACTGATCAATAATCAGGAACGGTGCCACGTGAATGCCGTCGTTCCGCATAACTAGTTCATGCAGGCCAAGGAACAGAAACAGGTGAAGGAACATGTGGTTGGAACTGCTGCCCACGTTCTCGGTCGATGCTGTTCTGGGCTTGCGCAGATGAAGCTTCTTTTCCGAATAATTGAAGGCGGAACGATATTCGCCATAGTTCCCCAGCGCTGCCTTCGTTAGAGAAATATAATCCTGGATTGCTTCATCAAGGGCGCTGGTGAACAGCTCTTGCCGATCGTTGACAGGTGACACAGCGAGGTCTTCGATTTCAGCTGTCAGGTTTGCGATCAACTCGCTGTTGTCTGTAACCTTTTCTGACTCTAGATCGCCGTACAACTCAAGCTTGGCCTTCGTTTCGCCGATGAAGATATACTTATCTTTATCGGTCTCGAAGCTCTCCATCTCGGCGGGAAGGGCTTGAAGGTCTTTTTCGAGCTTCTCGCGCTGAGATTCCAATGCCTTGATAATTTCGGAGATGTTGCTGTCCAACGGCGTCTTTCTCGCAGTAGCGTCTTTAATCTGCTGTAGACCCTCGGAAAGGTTCCTGAGGATGTCGTCGAATACGGATGTCCGAACCGTCTCCTCGTAGTTCCTCATCAGATATTCAACGGGCTGGAGGCTATCCGCTGTCTCCTTGAGGGTCACCTTATGATTTCCATACTCCGAAGCGAATTTGCGAAGCCCCCTGATCTTTCGAGAAACTCGGTATAGCTGCGAAGAAATCTCCTCATACTGCGCGGACACATACAGATCGGGGCCACTCTCCCGCTCCGTCACCATTCGCTTCAGCGCGGTGACTGAAGCATCCGCGTCTGTATTGTCGGCGACTAGTCCATACCCCTTCGCCCGCGCGACGGTTTCAGCCAATTGGGCGTTAAACTGATCGCGCTTTTCCTGCGTTTTCGCGGTCAGTTTTTCAAGGCGGGCGAGGCTTCGCTCCAACTCCGTCCGCTTCTCTCGCTTCAGTATGTTCTCGACCGTGTCGATCCCCACAGCAATGTCGAATATGCGCGGTAAGGCCTCTTGGTAACGAGGCTCGTTCTGCTTGTCGAAAAACTGATCGCTATGCGTGATTATATCTTGAGAGATCGTGTTGAAGAGCAGGAAGTATCGCAGCGACACCCTAGAGCCGGTTTGCAACGTTCTCCCGCCAAAAGGAATTTTGACGTCTTGGTCGATGCCGAAGTCAGCGCTCAATTGCTTCTTCAAGACGCTTTCGCTGATATTCGGTATGGGCACGGAGTCCGGCACCTCCCCTATTGACGAGAAGTAGTAATCAGACGATGTGGTCTTTCCTGCCGGTGCGCGTCTCGCCAGCGTATAGACCTTATCGTTCACATGAATACGCAGTCCGTACCAGGCGACATTTTCGTTGATAATGCTCTCAGAAATACGATGCTTGCTCGCGAACATGCAATAATCTACGATATCCAGGATGGCGGTTTTACCAGTGTGGCTGTCTCCGGTGATCACATTCACCTTGTTCGGCAAGAACGTAACGGACCTTCTTTGTTCGGTATTGAGCCACAGGTACAGGCTTTCGATGTAGAATTTCATAGCTCGATCCTCGCATTGAGGTAGAAAATTTCAGCATTGCCAGAAATCAGGGCAGCTATGTTTGATGACGCGCGCTTAACGCGCTCGGCGCGTTTGCCCATTGATGCGTCGAAGGGTAAGTCAGACGCTACCACCGCACCGTCGTCCTTCAATTGAAGCACGCCCATCTCATACAAAAATTGCAGGGCATTGACGGTCGGAGTAAGCGACGCAAGGTATCGCTCATTAAAATTGTAGAAGAATTCGATGTTATCGATCAGATACTGCTCAAAACTTGCAAATCTGAATCGGCCGTTGGCAAGCTTTGTTACCATCTGACGATGCGCCACAACTGGCAAGATCAACGCAATTTGGGGGATCGTTAGAAATCCCGCCTCTTTCAGCACAGAGGAGATCGCGAACGCATTGATCCCGAGATTATTGTAATATGAACTGAACTTCACTTGTAGCGGTCTTTCCAGTCGCTCAACCAGCCAATCACCGGTCGATCAGAGAGATCGTAGAACCCGCCATGACTCATGGGTATCGGAAGCTCCTGCGAAGCAAGCGTCAGTTTTCTCTGCCGCAAATCTCCGACAATCGCACGGGCAGATGCGCCCTCATCACCAGTTGACTGTTGGGCTGAGTAGGCCTGAAGGAACTTGCCTTCCCAAATGACGGAAGCCTCTTCCTCCAAATCGTCAATATCGGATTGGGTGATATCCCCGTCTTGGATCAGTCGTTCCATATTATCGCGAAAGTGCAACCGCCTGGTGGTGAACTTCGTATGGAACTCAACGTTATCCTCTGAGATGTCATTGATATCCACCAATTGCTTGATGAACGTCTGGTCGAGTAGACTGTCCGGCAAAACAGGCGGAAATCTTCTGAAAAGCAGACCGCCGCTCCGAGCTTTATCGAAATATCGTCGGTATTTCTGGGTGAATTCGTCAAAGCTGATCGTGATTTTCTGCCCTGCCTTGACGGTGGCATAGGAATTTTGCCGTACCTCTGAGTCGATGGCGTGAAAAACGTCGTCAATACGTGATTGGTGTATCTGCTTCTCGGCGATGGACGCTCTGCATAGGTTGATGATTTCGTCCTTCCCCAAAGCGAACGACAGGTGCTCAAAAAAGCTCTCTGACACGGCGGCGTCGAGTGAGAGCACGTCATCGATGTAACCTTGAATCACCTGGTCTTTGCTTTTCGCCTTGAGCAACGTGATCTCAGCGACAAGCTCAGCATGACTTTTGGTGCTAGCCTTGAAGGTTTCAATGGATATCAGAAAGGCATTTTTGTCATTTTCTGACTTGTTGGATGCGAGCAGGAAGCTAGTCTTTTTAAGAAATGCAAGCTGAGAATCCACCGACGCCCGTCCATCCGCCGGGTCGATGATCAATTTGCACCAGTTCGAAATCGATTTCCAAAGATCGCTGTCCAACGTCGTAAGGTTGATAGGAGCGCCATGTGCACTCGTCTGAACTGTGTGCTTCAGCTGGACAAGTAGATTAGTGCCGTCTGGACGCTCGATATGAACGTCATCTAAAACCTCCAAGCCCACAACTTGGCCGATTTTTAGGTTCAGCAGCTCATTTAGAAAATAATAGTACTGGTAGTCGAAACCAATTGATTTATCTTCCGCACTAGTCGTATCGACGCGCGACCTTCCGCTCATGGCCTACCAACAGGATTCGAGAAAACACGCTCCAAGTAATTACGCCGACACCTAGCAGCTGCCAATCGCTATTTCAATGTACTAACGATAGGATTTGGAGCTAAGATCGATATCAATTTAAACGATTCAATCGCTGATTTCGCCTTCTCGGGTATTGAGAAGGAAGATCTGGAGATTCTTGCTCGGTTGAATAAATCTCGTCCCGTCCGGAACCGGCAGGAATCTGGTACTTTCTTTCCAACTCAGCCTGTGCGGAGGTGGCGAGTATGTCCGCTTTCAGGTGAAGGTTCCGACCGTCCGAAATGACCGGTAAGAGGGCGCAAAGCTCACTTTTACCTCCCGCCATGCGGGCTGAATTCGGGTCAGAATGCTTGGGCGCCACTGGAAATTGGGCAGTGTTGATGCGCCCGAAGGTGGGAGGAATCACCCTCTCAAGGGTTCAGTGCAGTGGTATGGCGCTTCAATCACTCTTCGCCCTGGTCAATGGGTCGCCAGACCATAGGTCGGCCAGTTTTAGCGGTCTCCGATCGCCGGCAATTTGCACCCGCGCGTTTTTGCTCGCAAGTTCTTCCAGATAATCGGCCCACCATTGCATCATCTTTACGCGCTCTTCCCAGTGCTCTGCCCGGGCGTAGGCGCGACGAACGTCGTTGTTCTCAACATGGGCCAACTGCCGCTCTATGGCGTCCGGATGCCACTTTCCGCATTCGTTCAGCAGAGTTGATGCGGTTGCTCGAAAACCGTGCGCGGTAGCTTCTTCCTTGCCGTACCCCATACGGCGAAGGGCCGCGTTAAGCGTGTTGTCGGAAATCGGACGCAAGCCCGATCGAACACTAGGAAACAACAGCGATCCACCACCAGAGATTCGTCTAAGTGAGGTTAGGACCCCGACGGCCTGCCTGGAAAGTGGTACGCGGTGCGGCCGTCTCATCTTCATGCGCCCTTCAGGGATGCTCCACACCGAGCTTTCGAAATCGAACTCGTCCCATCCGGCCGCACGCAACTCGCCGGGGCGGGGAAACAGCAGGGCCATCAGCTTCAGGGCGGCTCGGGTTGTAGGCTGTCCGTCAAAGGCATTGATCGCCCTCAGCAAGCCTCCCAAGGCCATAGGATCGGTAACCGCGGCACGCGGCGTGACCGTCGGACCGACGAGTGCGCCCCTGAGGGCGACCGTCGGATCTAGATCGGCGCGTGCGGTTGCGATTGCATATCGAAACACGCTGCCAATCGTGGAGCGCAGTCGCCTGGCCGACTCGTATCGACCGCGATCCTCCACGCTGCGGAGAGCGGCAAGAATTGTAACCGGATCGATCTCCCGAACGCATTTGTCCCCAAACGCTGGATAGGCAAAGTCGAGCAACCATTTGACCTTGGTGATGGTCCGGTCGGCACGTCCCTCCTTCTTCAGCTTGTCGACATAATCCTCCGCGATTGATCGAAAGGTGTCCTCTGCCGAAGCCTTTTGCAACTTACGCTCCAGTGCGGGGTCGATGCCACGTAGGAGGAGACGTTTGGCGGTATCGCGCGCCTCGCGTGCCTCAGCGAGGGAGATGAGGGGATAGCTGCCCAACGCCAGAAGCTTCTGCTTGCCGCCAAAACGATAGGCGAGGCGCCATAGGCGAGATCCGGTAGGCTGCACCCAAAGCTGGAGCCCGCCACCATCGGTCAATTTCACGAGCTTGGAAACGGGTCGGGCATTTCGGCATTTTACGTCGGAAAGGGCCATTTTCGGGACCTCCATTTGGCTCATCGATACCATCAGGATCTCCAATACCAGCGAAAATACCAGCCCTCTGCCTCGTTGGACCAACTACGCCGAAATTCCACAAAACCCGACCAACCGCGCCTTGCGCTCCAAAATCCTCAACAATTTCATGCAATTGCCGAAACAGAAGCGTAGAAGCTTCGGCGAAAGGGAGTGTCGGGAAAAGAGGGGATGGTGCCCAGAGGCGGATTCGAACCACCGACACGCGGATTTTCAGTCCGCTGCTCTACCAACTGAGCTATCTGGGCCTGTTCCGGCTAACGAAAACTCGCGCTCCGGATTTCATGAAGGCACCATGGGCGCCCCTTGAAAGCGCGTGGGTTATAGCATGGGAATCCGGCCTGTCCAGCGCCCAGATGTGGATTTCCCGCAGGAAAAGGAATGTCGCCCGATGGGCTGGTTTCCATGCCGTGCGCCCGCCTATCTGGTGCTTGGCAGCCCCTTGCGGAAGTCGGATGGGGTCATGCCAGCCATCTTGCGGAAGGATTTGTTGAAGGCGCTGAGCGAGCCGAAGCCCGAGTCCATGGCGACCCGCAGCACATTGGCGTCCTGATGCATCAGAAGCGCCTGCGCGTAGCTCAGCCGCAACAGGTTGACGTATTCGTTGAGCGTCATGCCGGTTGATTTCTTGAACAGGCTCATGGCGTATTTGGGGTGGATATCGGCGGCGGCCGCTATGTTCATGCAATCGATGTCGTAGAGGAAATTTTCGGCGATGAAATCGCACATGCGCCCGACATTGCGTGAGGACTGCTGGTCGAAGGGGCTGCCCGCCTCCTGCCCGGCGGCGTTTTCCGGCACCAGCCGATAGGGCTCGAACCGCACCCGCTCCAGCCGCAGCAGGAGTTCGTTGACGGCATGCTCGGTCTTGGCCGGGTCGCCCGAACGGGCGTAGCGGTTCCAGCGGGCGAAATTGTCATTGTCGGATTGATCGGTGGCGCTTGTCACCAGCGTCGCACCCGTCATCAGCCGGTGGCGTATATCCGCCGGCAGGTGCAGCCGGAAGAAATGCACCAGCGGCAGGTGCGCGCCGGCATAGACGGCGTCGTCGCTCAAATCGTCCATCTGGTGCGGCAGGCCGCCCCAGAACAGGCACATCTCGCCGGCCGAGAGCGAGATTTCGTGCTCGTTCATGCGGTAGTGGACGGAGCCGCGGACGATGAAATTCACCTCTACCTGGGCATGCCAATGCGGCTTCAGCATCACCAGCGGACTGGTGTGGAACATCTGCAACAGCAGCGGCAGGCCTTCCACACTGCTGGCACCAGGCTGGTAAAACGGCCGTTCGGGCATCTTACTTTCCGCCAATTTCGTATTCCCTTTGTCGGGGACAGGCCTTTGCCGGTGCCTAGTCTAGCCAGGCTCGCAGAGAGAGCAAATGAAATGGGAGGATTTCAATGCGCATCACACTGTCCTGCGCCGCGCTCGCGCTTGCCTTGGGCTCAGCCCCGGCCTTCGCGCAATCCGGCGAAATCACCATCTGGAGCTGGAACATCGCCGCCTCGTCGCTGAAGGCAACGGTTGCCGGTTTCAACAAGGTCCATCCCGACATCAAGGTCACGGTCCAGGATCTCGGCAACCAGCCGACCTATGACAAGTCGATCGCCGGGTGCGCGGCCGGCGGCGTCGGCCTGCCTGATATCGTGACCATCGAGAACGGCGAGGCCGAGAATTACTGGAGCCAGTTCCCCGACTGTTTCGTCGACCTGCACACGTTGGGCTACACGGCGGAAGACCAGAAGAAATTCCCCGATTTCAAGCGTACCGAACTCGAAGTCGGCGACAAGGCCTATGCCATGCCGTGGGATTCCGGCCCGGTCGCCGCCTTCTATCGCCGCGACTTCTATGAAAAGGCTGGCGTCGATCCGGCATCGATCAAGACCTGGGACGATTTCATCGCCGCCGGCAAGAAGATCCAGGCCGCCAATCCAGGGGTCTCGATGACCAATGCCGATTTCAACGGCGACAGTGAATTCTTCCGCATGATCTCCAACGAACAGGGCTGCGCCTATTTCGCCGAGGACGGCCAGTCGATCACGGTCAACCAGCCCAAATGCGTCGACGCCATGACCAAGGTCAAGGAGATGAAGGACGCGGGCATCGTCACGTCGGCCGATTGGGGCACCAAGATCACCAACAACACCGCCGGAACCGTCGCCACCCAGGTCTATGGCGGCTGGTACGAAGGCACCATCCGCACCGAATCGGCCGGCGAAAACGGCAAATGGGGCGTCTACCTGATGCCAAGCCTGACCGCGGACGGGCCGCATGCCGCCAATCTCGGCGGCTCGTCGCTCGCCATCACCTCGGCGTCGAAGAACAAGGAAGCGGCGTACGAGTATTTGAAATACACGCTCGGCACCAATGAAGGCCAGATCACCATGCTGAAGGAGTTCGGCCTCGTCCCATCACTGGTCTCGGCCCTGAACGACCCTTACGTCAGCCAGGGCCAGCCCTACTGGGGCGGCCAAGCGGTGTGGAAGGATATTCTGGGCACCTTGCCCAAGGTCGTTCCGAGCCGCGGCACGCAGTTCCAGAGCGATGCCGAGATCATCGTGCGCGCCGTGCAGACCAAATACCTCGCTGGCGGATATCCCGACGCCAAGGCGGCACTCGACGATGCCGCCAGCCAGATCGCCTCGGCGACTGGGCTGCCTGTCAAGTCCTGAACTCCCAGGACGGGGTCCGGGACGGCAGCTATGTCGTCCTGGACCCGCCGCTTGCACGCTTGCTTTCAACACCAGGGATGAAGGAGGACAAAAGATGCGCGCCCGCAATGCCACGGCCTATCGCTTCCTTACGCCCTATCTCCTGATCTTCGCCATCTTCTGGGTGTGGCCGATCATCTCCTCATTCCTGATCTCGTTCCAGGCGACGCGCACCGTGCCGTGGCGCTTCGCGCCCGGTTTCAACTGGGGCCGGCTGGTCGGCGACCCCGCCTTCTTCAACGCGCTGAAGAACACGCTGCTCATCCTCGTCATTCAGGTTCCGGTGATGATCGCGCTGGCCATGGTGATGGCGGTGCTTCTGAATTCGCCGCTGCTCAAGGCGCGCGGCCTCTACCGCTTCGCCTTCTTCGCCCCGGTGGTGGTCGGCGAGGTCGCTTATTCGGCGGTGTTCCGGCTGATGTTCAGCCTCGATTTCGGGATCGTCAACAAGCTGCTGAACAGCATCGGCCTGCCCAAGGTCGACTGGTTTTCCAATGTCACGCCGGCCATGGCTCTGATCATGATCGCGGTCACCTGGCGCTGGGCCGGCTACAACGCCATCATCCTGCTGGCCGGCATGCAGTCCATTCCCGAGGATGTCTACGAGGCAGCGACGCTCGACCGGGTGAGCAAGCTCAAGCAATTCTTCTACATCACCCTGCCGCTGTTGAAGCCGGTCATCGTCTTCTGCGCGGTGCTGTCGATCATCGGCACCATGCAATTGTTCACCGAGCCGTTCCTGATCACCGAGCGCGGCGGGCCGGGCGGCGGCACCGAGACGCTCGGTCTGCTGCTTTACCGCCAGGGCTTCCGCTCGCTCAATTTCGGCTATGCCTCTGCCGTCGCCTACACCATGGCCGGGCTGGCGATCGCCATCACACTGGTGCAGCTATGGCTGACGAGGGAACCGAAATGAGCTCGCTCTCATCGGCAAGACTGAAACGAAGCATCGCACTGCACCTCTTCCTGACGCCGCTGGCGCTGATCTGGTTGTTTCCGCTGTGGATGATGGTGGTGTTCTCGACCATGCCCGACAATGGCATATTCAGCCCGGGCATCGAACTGCTGCCGCGCGGCAATTTCGTCGACAATTTCAACAATCTGCAGCGCGACACAGACTTCGTCGGCGCCATCGTCATTTCCGTTTGCGTGGCGGTGACCTACACCGTCTTGTCGGTGCTGTTGACCTCGATGGCCGGCTGGGCGCTGGCCCGCTACCAGTTCTTCGGTAAAAGCGTGGTCGTGGCCATCATCCTGGGCACCATCACGCTGCCCTATGCGGTGGTGCTGATCCCGCAATTCATCATGGTGGCGCGCGACTTCAAGCTTGCCAACACCTGGGTGGCGCTGATCGTGCCGCCGCTGTTCAATTCGCTGGGCGTGCTGTTCATGCGCCAGAGTTTTTCGATGATGCCGGACGATCTGTTCGATGCCGCCCGCGTCGAGGGCGTCAAGGAGTGGCGGATATTCGTCTTCATCGCCCTGCCGCTGGCGCGGCCGATGCTGGCGGCGCTCTGCATCATCCTGTTCCTCGCCTCCTGGAACAACTATCTGTGGCCACTTCTGATCAACAGCCAGCCGGGTTCGATGACAGCACCCGTGGCGCTCGGCACGCTGATCGGCCTGACCAAAGTGTCGTGGGGCGGCATCATGGCGGGCGCGGTCATGCTGACCGTGCCGATGCTCGTCGTCTTCGTGCTCCTGCAGCGTCATTTCATCGCCGGCATCGCCGCCGGCGCGGTCAAGTAAGGGGCAGAATGGCAACCGTTATCCTCACCAATGTCGCCAAGCGCTTCGGCGCGTTCGAAGTCGTCCACGGCGCCAACATCGACATCGCCGACGGCGAGTTCGTCGTCTTCGTCGGCCCGTCGGGCTGCGGCAAGTCCACGCTGCTCAGGATGATCGCCGGGCTGGAGGACATCAGCGGCGGCGAGATCGCCATCGGCGGCAAGGTGGTCAACGATGTCGAGCCGGCCGACCGCGGCATCGCCATGGTGTTCCAGTCCTACGCGCTCTATCCGCATATGAGCGTCGAGCAGAATCTCTCCTTCGGGCTGCGCATGACCGGCAACCCCAAGGCCGACACCGAGCGGCGGGTGAAGCGCGCGGCCGAGATCCTGCGCATCAGCGAATTGATGGATCGTCGTCCGAAAAAACTTTCTGGTGGCCAGCGCCAGCGTGTCGCCATCGGCCGCGCCATCGTGCGCGAGCCGCAAGTGTTCCTGTTCGACGAGCCGCTCTCCAATCTCGATGCCGAACTGCGTGTCCAGATGCGGGTCGAGATTTCAAGGCTCCACAAGGAACTCGGCGCCACCATGGTCTATGTCACCCACGACCAGACCGAGGCGATGACGCTGGCCGACCGAATCGTCGTGCTGCGCGCCGGCCATATCGAGCAGATCGGCAGGCCGCTGGAGCTCTATGACAATCCCGACAATATGTTCGTGGCCGGCTTTGTCGGTTCGCCGAAGATGAATTTCATCAAGGCCCATATTGTCGGGCGTGATGAAAAAGGGGTCGTGGTCGAGCTGGCCGGCGAGGAGAAGACCCGCATCACGCAACCGTTGAAATGCGCAGGGCCCGAACTGGGTAGCAAAGTCATCGTCGGCGTGCGGCCGGAACATTTTGGCAGCGCCGGTGAAGGAGACGCCGACCTGACCGCCGCCATCGACGTGGTCGAGCATTTGGGCGGCACGAGCTTCCTCTATGCCCGAACGGCCCATGGCGAGGATGTGGTGATCCAGCGCGACGCGGCAAAGATTCCCGACACCTCGGAGGTCACCGTTTCCATCCGCAAATCCTACCTGTTCGACGAAAAGGGGCTGCGGCTGCGCTGACCGGCCGCCCCTTTCCAAGCCCGCAAGGAGAATGACATGACTGCATCAACGCCCATTCGCTGGGGGATTCTTGGGCCGGGCGGCATTGCCAAGGCCTTTGCCGGCGGCGTCGCCGGTTCGCGCACCGGGAAACTGGTCGCCATCGGCGCGCGTAACCCCGGCAAGCCGGGTCTGGCCGAGAGCTTTCCCGGCGCCCGCATCCTTGACGGTTATGACGCTCTTCTCGCCGATCCGGAAATCGACGCGATCTATATCGCGGTGCCGCATCCCGGCCACGCGCAATGGGCGATCCGGGCGGCGGAAGCCGGAAAACATGTGCTTTGCGAAAAGCCGCTCGGGCTGACCGCCTTCGAGGCCGACGCCATTATGCATGCGGCGCGCAAGGCCGGCACCTTTCTCGGCGAAGCCTTCATGTACCGGCTGCATCCGCAGACGCAGCAACTGGTGGGCCTGGTCAAGTCCGGCGTCATCGGCGAGATCAGGATGATCAAGTCGAGCTTCGGCTTCGCCATGCCTGATTTCATGCCGGAGCACCGGCTCTACGCCAACGACCTCGCCGGCGGCGGCATCCTCGACGTCGGCGGCTATCCCGTGTCGATGGTGCGCCTCATTGCCGGCGCTGCCGCGGGAGAGCCATTCGCCGAACCCGACAAGGTGGTGGGCGCCGCCCACCTTGGCCAGTCCGGCGTCGACGAATGGGCCTCCGCTGTCCTGCATTTCCCCGGTGGCATCGTCGCCGAGGTTTCCTGCAGTATCTCGCTGAACCAGGACAACGTGCTGCGCATCTTCGGCACCAAGGGCCGCATCGAGGTGCCGGACTTCTGGTTCGCCGGCGGCGACCGCGATGTCGGCCTCGGCCGGATCGACGTGATCGGCGCCGACGGCGCGCAAGAGACCATCAGCGTCAACGAGAAGCGCCATGTCTATTCCTTCGAGGTCGATGCCGCCGGCGAGGCGATCCGCGCCGGGCGACAGGAATTCGCCTGGCCGGGGATGGGCTGGGCCGACAGCCTCGGCACCTTGCGCGTGCTAGACAGATGGCGCGCGGCGGTGGGGCTGGAGTACGAGATCGAGAAGGCCTCGCTGCGCACCAACACCATCTCGGGCCGACCTCTGCGGCCCGGCGGCACCGCGATAGGCAAGCGCACCATTCCGGGCCTGCCGAAACCGACCTCCGTGGTGGCGCTCGGCTTCGAGGATTTCCGCACCTTCTCCTCCGGGTCGATCCTGCTCGATGCCTTTTTCGAGGCTGGCGGCAATCTGTTCGACACCGGCTACGTCTATGGCGGCGGCTACACCGAGACGCTGCTCGGCCAATGGCTGAGAAACCGTGGCGTGCGCGAGCAGTCGGTGATCATCGCCAAGGGCGCGCACTCGCCGCTCTGCTATCCCGACGTGATCGCAAAGCAGCTTGCCCAGTCGCTCGACCGCCTGCAGACCGACCATGTCGACATCTATTTCATGCATCGCGACAATCCGGACGTGCCGGTCGGCGAGTTCGTCGACGCCATGGACGCGGAGGTCAAGGCCGGGCGTATTCGCGGTCCCTTCGGCGGCTCCAACTGGACGATGCAGCGCATGGACGAGGCCATTGCCTATGCCGAGCGCACTGGCAAGCAGAAGCCCGGCGCGCTCTCCAACAATTTTTCGCTGGCCGAAATGCTGGAGCCGATCTGGGCCGGCTGCATCACCTCCTCCACCGACGACTGGAAAGCCTGGCTGACATCCAGGCAGATGCCGAATTTCGCCTGGTCGAGCCAGGGACGCGGCTTCTTCACCGACCGCGCCGGGCGCGACAGGCTGGACAGCGAGGAACTGGTGCGGGTCTGGTACTCCGAGCGCAATTTCGGCCGCCGCGACCGGGCGATCGAACTCGCCGCCAGGCTGCGCAAGAGCCCGATCCATATTGCGCTGGCCTATGTCCTCAACCAGCCTTTCCCATCGGTCCCGTTGATCGGGCCGCGCACGCTGGGCGAACTGGACGACAGCCTGCGGGCGCTGGACATCGCGCTTTCGCCAGCCGAACTCGAGTGGCTGGACGGCGGCAGCCTGCACGCGGCCTGATTAGGTCTCAAGCGGCGTCAGGTCTCGTCGTCCACACCCTGGCGCCGCGCCTGGCCGGCGTTCGCAAGCTGGCATACATGCCGGTGGTGCGGAACTGGCTGGGCGTCGTGCCGTAGAGGCGGCGAAAGACCTTCGAAAAATAATTCGCATCCTCGAAACCGCACAGGATGGCCACTTCCTTCACCGGCAGGAAATCCGCCTTGGTCAGCAGTTTCGCCGCCCGCTGCAGCCGCTGCTGCAGCACGAACTCGGCGGGCGGCAGGCCTTCGCTCTCGGCGAAGCAGCGCGAAAAATGAGCCCGGCTCAGCCCGCTGATCTGGACAAGGTCCCCCACCGGCAGGGCTTTGTCGAGATTGGCGTTGATATGATCGATGACCGGCTGCATGGCACTCTGTTTTTCGGCAAAGGCGTGCGAGCCGAACACATCGTCGTAGAGCGCCATCGCCGCCTCGTAGGCGATCGCCGAAGCAGCGCCTGGAGAAGCGGCCCCTTTGATAAGACGCAGACTGCAATCGGCGAGATGATCGATCGTCGCCGGCTGCAGCCGAAAGACCGGACCCGACACGTCGAGGATCGACTTGTGGACGCGCAACGCCTCCTCGCCGTTCATCGAGATCCAGAAATATTCCCAGCGCTCGCCCCTGGCCAGCCAGTAGCGGTGGTTGTGCGGCACCAGCACCAGCAGCGTGTCGTTCGTCTGCAGGCGGTAATCGCGGTTTTCGTAGCGCAACCGGCCGGTACCGCCGATCGTATGCTGCAGGACGGTGAACGGTGTCTGACCGCGCTTTCGCCCGTCCCAGTCATAGGTCACGTCCTCGCGCACCTCATAGCCCGTGCTCGTCGGCATGGCATGCAGGCGCTGGCGGCCGCGCGGCAGCGAGACCGTCCGCATCGACTCTCCGTTAGCGATCAAATCCCGCAGCACAAAATTACCCCTGAAAGCATAATCCTTCTCTGGCCGCGCCCGCGAATAAGCGCATAATCGCGCCTCGAAGAACGCGAATAGCCTGCGAACGAGGAGCGGGCGGGAGGAGAGAAAGCCGGATTCCGGCTTGAATGGCATGCGCCCAAAAGGCGTGTGGCCATCTTTCTTCCCTTGCTGCTCCTTGCCTAGCATTCGATTGGACCGAGGTGAAGGTGATGAGTTTCAAAATCGCTATTATCGGCGCCGGCAGCGTCGGTTTCACGAAGAAGCTGTTCACCGACATATTGTGCGTGCCGGAATTCAAGGACATCGAATTCGCGCTGACCGACGTCAGCGAGCACAATCTCGCGATGATCAAGGCGATCCTCGACAGGATCGTCGAGGCGAACAATCTGCCAACGAGGGTGACCGCGACGACCGACCGCCGCAAGGCGCTCGAGGGCGCGCGCTACATCATAAGCTGCGTGCGGGTCGGCGGCCTCGAAGCCTATGCCGATGATATCCGCATTCCCTTGAGATACGGCATCGACCAATGCGTCGGCGACACGATCTGCGCCGGCGGTATTCTCTACGGTCAGCGCAACATTCCGGTGATCCTGGATTTCTGCAAGGACATCCGCGAAGTCGCCGATACCAACGCCAAATTCCTCAACTATGCCAACCCGATGGCGATGAACACCTGGGCGGCGATCGAATATGGCAAGGTCGACACGGTCGGTCTCTGCCATGGCGTCCAGCACGGCGCCGAGCAGATCGCCGAGGTGCTGGGCGCGAAATCGCCACGGGAACTCGACTATGTCTGTTCCGGCATCAACCACCATCCGGTCTATTCCCAGCAGGAAAAGCTGCGCATCGATGTGCTGAAGCGCTTCGGCGTCTATTCGACCGAAAGCAACGGCCATCTCTCCGAATATCTGCCCTGGTACCGCAAGCGCCCCGACGAGATCACGCGCTGGATCGACATGTCCGACTGGATCCATGGCGAGACCGGCGGCTACCTCCGCTATTCCACGGAAACCCGCAACTGGTTCGAGACCGAATATCCGCAATTCCTCGAAGCGGCGTCGAAACCGATCGACGCGTCAAGGCGCTCGAACGAGCATGCAAGCCACATATTGGAGGCGCTGGAAACCAACCGCGTCTATCGTGGCCACTTCAACGTCAGGAATGACGGCGTGATCACCAATCTGCCACGCGACGCCATCATCGAGTCCCCCGGTTTCGTCGACCGTTTCGGCATCAACATGGCCGCCGGCATCACGTTGCCGGAAGCCTGTGCCGCTACTTGCATGGCTTCGATCAACGTCCAGCGCATGTCGGTCCACGCGGCCATATCTGGCGACATCGATCTTCTGAAGCTTGCCGTGCTGCATGACCCGCTGGTCGGCGCGGTGTCGACGCCGGAGGAGGTCTGGCAGATGGTCGACGAAATGGTCGTCGCCCAGGCGCAATGGCTGCCGCAATATGCCCATGCGGTTCCGGCAGCCAAGGAGAGGCTGTCGAAATCCACGGTCAAGACGCGGGAATGGGCCGGTGCCGCGCGGCGAAGCGTGCGCTCGATCGAGGAACTGCGCGCCGAAAAGGCCGCGCTGAAACAGGCCGTCTGAGAACCGGGCGCGGCGGCGGATCCACGGGAGGCAGATCCACCGCAGTCTGCCGTCCAGGCAAGATACGAGCAAGCAGCAAACGTCTGAACACGAGGGAGGAGACAATGAGGAACCTACGCAGCATTGGCATTGCCGCCGGACTGGCGCTGAGCGTCTCCGTTCCGGCGCTCAACGCTTTCGCTTCCGAGCCGACCGCCCCGCCGGTGCCGGCGACGTTTCCGGCCGAGGGCAAGATCAAGTACGTGCCGCGCGACTCCATCCTGGAGTTCAAGGCGCTGCCCGACTATCACGAGCCCGATTGGGTCACGGAAAAATACGTCAAGGCCGGCAAGCTGCCGCCGGTGAAAGATCGGCTGCCGAAAGAGCCGCTTGTCTTCAAGACCGCCAACATGCCGGACGGCGTCGGCGTCTACGGCGATACGATGCGCCATGTCATCGGCGGCCGGCCCGAAGGCTGGAACTACGGCGCCGGCCAGACCCAAGGGTGGGGTGGCATCGACATCGGCCTTTCCGAGTGCCTGACGCGCACCGCGCCGCTGTTCCAGGTTGAGGCGAAGGACACCGAGCCGCTGCCCAACCTGGCCAAAAGCTGGGATTGGTCAGCCGATGGCCACAAGCTGACCATGCATCTCGTCGAAGGTGCCAAATGGTCGGACGGCGTGCCATTCAACGCCGACGACGTCATGTTCTACTGGGACGACGAGGTCATGGATCCCAACGTCTCGCCGCTCAATGGCGCCACCCAGGAAACCTTCGGCGTCGGCACGACGCTGAAGAAGATCGACGACTACACGGTCGAATGGACCTTCAAGGACGCCTTCCCGAAACAGCACCTCTATGCAATGGCCTATGGCACCTTCTGCCCCGGTCCCGCGCATATCTTGAAGCCGCAGCACCCGAAATATTCGAAGAACACCTACGATCAGTTCAAGAACGCCTTCCCGCCCGAATATATGAACATGCCTGTCATGGGCGCCTGGGTGCCGGTCGAATATCGGGCCGACGACATCATCGTCATGCGCCGCAATCCCTACTATTGGAAAGTGGACGAGAAGGGCAACCAGCTGCCCTATCTCAACGAGCTGCATTACAAACTGTCGACCTGGGCCGACCGCGACGTTCAGGCGGTCGCCGGCGCCGGCGACTTCTCCAACCTCGAGCAGCCGGAAAACTTCGTCGCCTCGCTGAAGCGCGCGGCGGAGGCGAACGCGCCGGCGCGCCTTGCCTTCGGCCCGCGGCTGATCGGCTACAATCTGCGCCTGAACTTCTCCGCCAATGGCTGGGGCAATCCGGACGAGCGCGGCCAGGCGATCCGCGAACTGAACCGCAACGAGGATTTCCGCAAGGCCGTCACCATGGCGCTTGACCGCAAGGCGTTGGGCGATTCCCTCGTCAAGGGGCCGTTCACCGCGATCTATCCAGGCGGCCTCTCCTCGGGCACCAGCTTCTATGACCGCAAGTCCACCGTCTACTATCCATTCGACCTCGAGGGCGCCAAGGCCGAACTCGCCAAGGCCGGTCTGAAGGACACAGACGGTGACGGCATCGTCAACTTCCCGGCCGGTACCGCCGACGGCAAGAACGTCGAAATCGTGATGCTGGTCAACAACGACTACACGACCGACAAGAGCCTCGCCGAAGGCGTGGTCGCGCAGATGGAGAAGCTTGGCCTCCGGATCGTGCTCAACGGGCTTAACGGCACCCAGCGCGATGCCACGCAATATTCGGGCCGCTTCGACTGGCTGATCCGGCGCAATGAGCAGGAGCTGACCTCCGTGGTGCAGAACACCGTGCAACTCGCTCCGGTCGGCCCCAAGACCAGCTGGGATCACCGCGCGCCGGAAAGCGGCGAGGTCGACCTGATGCCTTTCGAGAAGGACCTCGTCGACATCGTCAACAAGTTCGTCTCGTCGGCGGATAACAACCAGCGCGCCAGTCTGATGCGGGACTTCCAGAAGATCTCGACCGAGCACGTCTACAATGTCGGCCTGACGGAATATCCCGGCGCCTTGATCGTCAACAAGCGCTTCTCCAACATCCCGCAGGGCACGCCGATCTTCATGTTCAACTGGGCCGAGGATTCGATCATCCGCGAACGGGTCTTCGTCGCGGCCGACAAACAGGCGAAATACGAATTGTTCCCCGAAGAGCTTCCCGGCAAGCCTGGAGACAAGGGCCCGATGTAAGTTTAAGGGCCGATGCAAGTTTACCTCCCTGACTGAGAGACACCCGGCCGCGTCGATGGCGCGGCCGGGACAAACCAACCCTCCGAACGCCCCTCCAGGGGAGCGTCCGGCGAGATGAGGAAGCGGACCGTCCATGCTGCGATTCCTGCTCATGCGCATAGCGTCGGCAATCCCGGTTCTCGCTATTTTGAGTCTCGTCACCTTTGCCATCATCCAAGCGCCGCCTGGCGATTATGCCGATTACATCCGCTCGCAGCTGATCAACCAGGGCGGAGCCTCCTTCGCGGAGGCCGACGCACAGGCCCAGGCCTATCGCGTCGAACACGGCCTCGATAAGCCGCTGCCCGTCCAGTATCTCAACTGGATCGGCGGCGTCGTCACCCGCGGCGATTTCGGCTACAGCCTCTATTACAACAAGCCGGTGGCCGAGGTCGTCGGCGAGCGCCTGCCGCGCACGCTGCTGCTCGCGCTGGTCTGCCATCTGCTCGCCTCGGTGCTCGGCATCACTTTCGGCATATGGGCCGCGACCCGGCAATACACCTGGATCGATTCCACGCTGTCGGCCATCGCCTTTCTCGGCATGACGGTGCCGCGCTTCCTGATGGCGCTGATCATCGTCTATTTCCTGGTCTTCCAGTTCAACGTGTCGGAGATCGGCTCATTCTTCTCGCCGCAATATGGCGGCGCGCCATGGTCGTGGGCCAAATTCGTCGACCTGGTCAAGCATGTCTGGCCGGTGGTGGCGATCGCCACCTTCGGCGGCCTTGCCTACAATATGCGCGTCATGCGCGGCAATCTGCTCGACACGCTCAACGCGCAATATGTCGAGACGGCGAGAGCCAAGGGCCTGACCGGCAGTGCCGTCGTCATGCGCCACGCCGTGCCCAATGCCTTGCATCCGCTCGTCATGTACCAGGGCGTGGTGCTGCCATACATGCTGACCGGCGAGATCGAGACGGCGATCATCTTCGCGCTGCCGACCGTCGGTCCGGCGATCGTCGGTTCGATGGCGGTCGGCGACGTCTATGTCACAGCCACCTTCATGATGGTGCTGTCGGCGACGCTGATCGTCGGCAACATCATCGCCGACATGCTGCTCGTCCTGCTCGATCCGCGCGTGCGCCAGTTCGGGGAGGGCTAGATGCTGGCGCGAGAGCCTTCACCACCGCCACTGCCGGCCGAGCGAGCCACAGTAGCGCCCGCACGCGGCAATGAGAGCTACATGGCGCTTGTCTGGCGCCGGCTGAAGCGCTCCTGGACCGGGATGGCTGGGCTTTGGCTGGTCGTGCTGCTGCTGGTGATGGCCGTGTTCGCCGAATTCCTGGCCCCGATGGATCCGAAGGCGACCGATGTCGGCTTCGCCCCGCCGCAGCTGCCGTCCTTCCACGACAAGGATGGTAATTTCGTCGCGCGGCCTAGGGTCTATGCGCTGGCCGATTCGGCCGATCTCGATCCGGTCACCTTCCAGCCCATCGTCGGCCCCGACTACGACCACCCGAGGCTGCTTGGCTTCTTCGTCGAGGGCGCGCCCTACAAGCTCTTCGGGCTGATCCCGGCGAACCGGCACTTGTTCGCCTCGACGGACGGCCAGCCGGTGCATTTCCTCGGCACCGACAAATTCGGCCGGGACGTGCTGTCGCGCGCCATCCATGGTTCGCGCGTCTCGCTGATGATCGCGCTGACGGTGGTCTTCATCATCACGGTCATCGGTACCACTGTCGGCATGGTGTCGGGCTATTTCGGCGGCCGGTTCGACGTCTGGATGCAGCGCTTCGTCGAACTGGTGCTCGCCTTCCCACAACTGCCGCTCTATCTGGCGCTGACGACGCTGATCCCTGTCACCGCGCCGACCAATGTGTTCCTCGGCTTTGTCATCATCGTCATGTCGGCGTTGGGCTGGGCGCAGATGTCGCGCGAGGTGCGCGGCAAGACACTGGCGCTGGCGCGCATCGAATATGTGCGCGCCGCCATGGCGGTCGGCTCCACCGACCGGCGCATCATCCTGCAGCACATCTTCCCCAATGTGATGAGCCACGTGATCGTCGCCGTGACGCTGGCCATCCCGACGGTTGTGCTGCTCGAATCCTTCCTCGGTTTCCTCGGTTTTGCCGTCAAGCCGCCCCTGATCTCCTGGGGGCTGATGCTTCAGGACACCGCGACCTATTCCGTCATCGGTACCTATCCCTGGATCCTGTCGCCGGTCGGTTTCGTGCTGGTCACCGTCTTCGCCTTCAACGCGCTCGGCGACGGCCTGCGCGATGCCGTCGATCCGTATTGAGGGGACAGGAATGACCGTCGTACTCGCCGAGCCCTTCGCACCAGCCTTTCGCCTCGATCATGATGGGCGCCAGGGAGAGCCCGTCATCGACGCCCGCAACATCGAGGTCGCCTTCAAGGTCGAGCACGGTACCGTCGAGGCGGTCAAGGACATCTCGTTCCAGCTCTATCGCGGCGAGACGATCGCGATCGTCGGCGAATCCGGTTCCGGCAAATCGGTGACGGCGCGCACCGTCATGGGCCTGCTGTCGCGCCGCGCAACGGTGTCACCGAAATCGAGCGTCTGTTATGACGGACAGGACATTCTGAAATTCCCCGAGAGCGCCCGGCGCAAGCTGCGCGGCAACCGCATCTCGATGATCTTCCAGGAGCCGATGAGCTCGCTCAACCCGATTTACACGGTCGGCAGCCAGATCGTCGAAGCGATCCGGGTGCATCGCAAGGTGAGCCGCAAACAAGCCTGGGCGCGCGCTCTCGAACTGCTGCGGCATGTGCAGATTCCCGAGCCCGAGGCGCGGCTCAAGCAATATCCGCACCAGCTCTCGGGTGGGCAACGGCAGCGCGTGATGATCGCCATGGCGCTCGCCAACGATCCCGACGTGTTGATCGCCGATGAGCCGACGACCGCGCTCGACGTCACGGTCCAGGCGCAGATCCTCAACCTGATCCGCAATCTGCAGAAAGAGCTGCGGATGGCGGTGATCCTGATCACCCACGACCTCACCGTGGTGCGCAAGTTTTCCGACTACGTCTATGTGATGCAGCATGGCGAAATGTGCGAGCACAACGTCACTGAACGCTTGTTCACCGATCCGCGGCATCCCTACACCAGGCGATTGCTTGCTTCCGAACCAAGAGGACGGCCGCAACCGTTGCCCGCGGGCTCTGGCACCATCCTCGAAGCGAATGGCGTGCGCGTCTGCTTCATGCTGCGCCACGGCACGTTCTTGAAGCCGGACTGGCGTGAACTGGTCGCGGTCGACGACCTCGACCTCAAGCTTTGCCGCCATGAGACGCTTGGGCTGGTCGGCGAATCCGGCTCCGGCAAGACCACGTTCGGCCAGGCGCTGCTCCGGCTGACCGAAGCGAAACGCGGTGAGATCCGCTTCGATGGCCAGCCGATCCATGGCCTGTCGCGAACGCAGATGCGGCCGCTGCGGTCGCGCATGCAGATCGTCTTCCAGGACCCGTTCTCCTCGCTTAACCCACGCATGACGATCGGCCAGATCATCGAGGAAGGGCTGGTCGTCAACGGCATCGGCGCAACGCGCCGCGAGCGGGTCGAACGGGTGCGCGAGGCGTTGGTCAGCGCGGGCATGCCGGGCGATATCCTGTCGCGGTTTCCGCATGAATTTTCCGGCGGCCAGCGGCAGCGCATCGCCATCGCCCGGGCCATCGCGCTCGAACCCGAATTCATCCTGCTCGACGAGCCGACGTCGGCGCTGGATCTCTCCGTCCAGGCGCAGATCATCGACCTGCTGCGCAAGCTGCAGGACGAGCGTGGCTTGAGCTATCTCTTCATCTCGCACGACCTGAAGGTGGTGCGGGCGCTCTGCCACCGCGTCATCGTCATGCAGCACGGCAAGATCGTCGAGCAGGGACCTGTCGACCAGGTCCTCACCCATCCCAAGACCGCCTACACCGAACGGCTCGTCAGGGCCGCTTTCGACGTGGCCTGAACATATGCCGGAGGTTAACGTGGCAAGACATCCCAGGATCACTTTCATCGGCGCCGGCTCGACGGTGTTCATGAAGAACATCGTCGGCGACGTGCTGCAGCGCCCGGCGCTTTCGGGCGCCACGATCGCGCTGATGGACATCAATCCGCAGCGGCTGGAAGAAAGCGCCGTCGTCGTCAACAAACTGATCGCCACACTCGGCGTCAAGGCGATGGCCGAGACCTACACGGACCAGCGCAAGGCGCTGGCGGACGCCGATTTCGTCGTCGTCGCCTTCCAGATCGGCGGCTATGAGCCCTGCACCGTCACGGATTTCGAGGTGCCGAAGACATATGGCCTGCGCCAGACCATCGCCGATACGCTCGGCGTCGGCGGCATCATGCGCGGCCTCAGGACCGTGCCGCATCTGTGGAAGATCTGCGAGGACATGCTTGCCGTCTGCCCGCGGGCCATCATGCTGCAATATGTCAACCCGATGGCGATCAACACCTGGGCGATCTCGGAGAAATATCCCGAGATCAGGCAGGTCGGGCTGTGCCACTCGGTGCAAGGTACGGCGATGGAACTGGCACACGATCTCGACCTTCCCTATGACGAGATCCGCTACCGCTCGGCCGGCATCAACCATATGGCCTTCTACCTGCAGTTCGAGCATCGCCAGCCGGACGGATCCTATCGCGACCTCTATCCCGATCTCGTGCGGGCCTATCGCGAAGGCCGCGCGCCGAAACCCGGCTGGAATCCGCGCTGTCCGAACAAGGTGCGCTATGAGATGCTGACGCGGCTGGGCTATTTCGTCACCGAGAGCTCGGAGCATTTCGCCGAATACACGCCCTATTTCATCAAGGACGGCCGCCCCGATTTGATCGAGAAATACGGCATTCCGCTCGATGAATACCCCAAGCGCTGCGTCGAGCAGATCGAGCGTTGGAAGGACCAGGCGCAGGCCTACCGCTCGGCCCAGCGCATCGAGGTCGAAGAGTCGAAGGAATATGCCTCCTCGATCATGAATTCGGTCTGGACCGGCGAACCGTCGGTCATCTACGGCAATGTGCGCAACAATGGCTGCATCACCTCGCTGCCGCGTGATTGCGCCGCCGAAGTGCCGTGCCTGGTCGATGCGTCCGGCATCCAGCCGATCTATATAGGCGACCTGCCGCCGCAATTGACGGCGCTGATCCGCACCAACATCAACGTGCAGGAACTGACGGTGCGGGCGCTGATGAGCGAAAACCGCGAACACATCTATCACGCGGCGATGATGGATCCGCACACGGCGGCCGAGCTCGATCTCGACCAGATCTGGTCACTGGTCGACGATCTCCTGGCCGCACATGGCGACTGGCTGCCGGCCTGGGCGCGCGTCAAACGCAAGAACGAAGCCGCCTGACCGGCACTGGTCTAGTTCGGCTCGTCGGCGTCCGGTTCTTCCTCGTCGTCGCGGGCCGAGATGACATAGGCACCCTTCAGCCAGCGGTTGAGGTCGATGTCCTTGCAGCGCGTCGAGCAGAATGGATAGGTTTCGCGCGCCGATGGCTTGCCGCATTCCGGGCACGGGCGCTTGGGCCGCAGGGGCGTGACCTTGTCGTCGAGGCTCATGGTCGCGCGGACAACCAGTTCTGATGCGTCTTGAAACCTTCGCCCGACAGCAGCGCCACCGTCTCGTAGAGCGGCAGGCCGACAATATTGGTGTAGGAGCCGACGAGCTTGACGACGAAGGCGCCGGCCAATCCTTGCACGGCATAGCCGCCGGCCTTTCCGCGCCATTCGCCCGAGGCGACATAGGCGTCGATCTCCTCGCGCGGCAGCCGCTTGAAACGCACCCGCGTCTCGACCAGTCGCTGGCGCAGTTTGCCGCCCGGCGTGATCAGGCAGATGCCGGAATAGACCCGGTGCGAACGTCCGGACAACAGCCCGAGGCAGTTGGCCGCGTCGTCCAGCGTCTCGGCCTTGGGCAGGATGCGCCGCCCGACGGCGACCACCGTGTCGGCCGCCAGCACGAAGCTCGGCGCATGGTCCGTCTCGGACTTCAGCGACGCGAACGCCTTCTCGGCCTTTTCCTTCGACAGCCGTTTGGCCAGCGAGCGCGGATGCTCGGCACGCAGCGGCGTTTCGTCGATATCGGCTGGCAGGATGCGGTCCGGCTCGATGCCGGCCTGCTGCAGGAGTTCGATGCGGCGCGGCGAACCCGAGGCAAGCACCAGCTTTTGCAAAATGCTCATCGCTTTACCGGCCGGGTCTTGATCTTACTTGAAGCGGTAGGTGATGCGGCCCTTGGTCAGGTCGTATGGCGTCATCTCGACCAGAACCTTGTCGCCGGTCAGCACGCGGATGCGGTTCTTGCGCATGCGGCCGGCGGTATGGGCGATGATCTCGTGTTCGTTTTCGAGCTTCACCCTGAACATCGCGTTGGGCAACAATTCCGTGACGATACCCGGAAACTCGAGGACTTCTTCCTTCGGCATTCGATACCTTTGCTTGGATGGCAGTTCCAGCGCCCCGGCTGGAATTTCGGCGGAACCTATATGATAATCTGTCGCTTGTGAACACGCTTAATCGCCAGGCCTCGGAACGGTGAACCGGCTGTAGATCCGGGCTTTCAGCCGCTCGCGCACGTCGCGATAGCTGGCCATGATGTGTTCGCGCGTGCCGCTGGCATCGGTCGGATCCGGCGTCGGCCAGTATTCCACCTCGACGGCAAGCGAGCGCGTGAGTTCGAGCGCGGCATGGTGGGCCTCCGGCGCCAGTGTCACGATCAGGTCGAAATAGTCGTCCTCGAGATCGTTCAGCGTCCTTGGATGACGCTCACCCAGCGACAGCCCGTCCTCGGCAAGCACGGCATCGACGAACGGGTCGCGCTCGCCGGCGCGCACGCCGGCCGAGGCGACGAAGACGGTGGCGGGCAGCATCCGGCGCGCCAGCTGCTCGGCCATCGGCGAGCGGACGGCATTCATGCCGCACAGGAACAGAACCGAGCGGGGCAGGGCGCCGGGGGCCAGGATCAGCCCCGCCAGTGCAGCACGCAGACCAGCGTGAACAGCCGTCGCGCCGTGTCGAAGTCGATGTCGATCTTGCCGGAGAGCCGATCCATCAGCGTCTGCGAGCCCTCATTGTGCAGGCCACGGCGGCCCATGTCGATCGCCTCGATATGGCTCGGCGTCGAGGAGCGGATGGCGTCGTAATAGCTCTCGCAGATCATGTAGTAATCCTTGACGATGCGCCTGAGCGGCGTCAGCGACAGGATGTGGGTGACGACGGCGGTGCCGTCCTCGCGCGCCACGGCAAAGACCAGGCGGGACTCGGCCAGCGACAGCTTCAGCCGGTAGGGACCCGCACCGCTGTCGTTGACAGGCTGAAAACTATTCTCCTCGATCAGGTCGAAGATCGCCACCGCCCGCTCATGCTCGACATCGGGCGTCGAACGGCCGATCGACTCATCGAGTTCGACATCGATCAGTTTTGCGCGGGTTTGACCGGAGCCCGTCATACCCGCCTACATGTTCAGCCGTATGGCGACAGAGCGGCCATGCGCGTCAAGCCCTTCCGCCTGCGCGAGTGCGATCGCCGCGGGTGCCAGCACGCGCAACTGCTCCGGTCCGAGTTTGAGGACCGAGGTGCGCTTGACAAAGTCGAGCACGGACAGGCCCGACGAGAAGCGCGCCGAGCGCGCCGTCGGCAGCACGTGATTGGAGCCGCCGACATAGTCGCCAATGACCTCGGGCGTGTGGCGACCGAGAAAAACCGCGCCCGCGTTGCGCATCTTCGCCAGGAAGCCTTCGGCATCCTCGATGGCCAGCTCGACATGTTCGGCGGCGATGCGGTCGACCAGCGGCGGCGCGGCCTCGACCGTCGCAACCAGGATGACGGCGCCGAAATCGCGCCAGCTCTGGGCCGCCGTTTCCGCGCGCGGCAGGCTCCGCAGCTGGCGTTCGACCGCCCGTTCGACCGCCTTGCCGAATGCTGGGTCGTCGGTGATCAGGATCGACTGCGCCGACACGTCATGTTCGGCCTGGGCGAGCAGATCGGCGGCGATCCAGTCCGGATCGTTGTCGCCGTCCGCCACGACGAGCACTTCGGAAGGGCCGGCGATCATGTCGATGCCGACCGTGCCGAACACCTGCCGCTTGGCTGCGGCGACATAGGCATTGCCTGGACCGACGATCTTGGCGACGGGCTTTATCGTCTGCGTACCATAGGCGAGTGCCGCGATCGCCTGCGCGCCGCCGACGCGGTAGATTTCGGAGACGCCCGATATATCCGCCGCCACCAGCACCAGCGGGTTGACGACGCCGTGCGGTGCCGGCACGACCATGACGATGCGCTCGACGCCGGCTACCTTGGCTGGCACGGCGTTCATCAGCACCGAGCTCGGATAGCTTGCCGTGCCGCCCGGCACATAGAGCCCGACCGCCTCGATCGCCGTCCAGCGCGAGCCGAGCTCGACGCCGGCGGGATCCGTGTAGCGTTCGTCCTGAGGCTTTTGCCGCTCGTGATGGGACCGGATGCGGTCGCGTGCGAATTTCAGCGCCTCGACCGTGGCCGGATCGGCCTCGGCATAGGCGCCGGCGATGTCTTCCGCCGAGACGGCAATGCCGAGCTTGGCGAGGTCGCCTCCGCCGAATTTCCGCGTGTAGTCGATCAGTGCCGCATCGCCCTCGGCACGCACGCGCGCGATGATGTCTCGCACCACGGCGTCGACGTCGGCCGACACCTCGCGCTTGGTCGTGAGAAACGCGGCGAAACGCTGCTCGAAATCGGTGTCGGACTGGGCAAGCGTGATGGCCATCGTATGCTCAAGCCCTGTGGATGGGGCGCGACGTGGCTTCCCACGCGCCGCCAATATCGGCAAGGCGGGCCTCGATGCATTCGACATCGAGCATGATCGTGCCGCCGCCCGAAAAGATCAGTTCGACGATGCCCGCGGGCTTGCTGATCTCGATAAAGCTGATCGCCAGCAAGGAGAGAATTTCGGCGGGCTTGTCGCGGGCGATACCGTTGGTCTTGGCGCCCAGCACCCGGTCGAAATGCAGCACGGCCTGCCGTCGTTCATTGTGCTGGCGAAACAGGCCGGATTTGGCCTCCCACACGAAACGGTTCATGGTCAGGACGAAGCGTTTGGCCTTGGGCAGGAATTCGAGGTCCGAGACCTTCATCACGGCGTCCTGGAGATGGGCCGAGACGATGCTCAGATCCTGGTCGTCGAGCGCGATAAGCTTGAGGGCGGTCATCCGGATTTTCGACCTACAGGTTGGTTTCAGCCTCTGTTAGGCGGTCTTTCCGGCCGGTGCAACCACCCCACGACGTCCGCCCGAGGCATTGCCTCGGGTTTGCGCTGCGGGCAGACGGGCGGCGGCGCTATGAGCCGCCCTTTGCTGGAAGCTGCCGCCGTCCGACCGTCAGGCGGAAATACGTTCGATCACCGCGCCGCAATTGGATAGCTTTTCCTCCAGCCGCTCAAAACCGCGGTCGAGATGGTAGACACGGTTGACCGTGGTTTCGCCTTCGGCCGCCAGGCCGGCGATGACCAGCGAGACGGAAGCGCGAAGATCGGTCGCCATGACTGGCGCGCCCTTCAGCTTCGCCACGCCGTCGACGATCGCCGTCTGCCCCGAGAGCGTGATGTGGGCGCCGAGCCGAGCCAGTTCCTGGACGTGCATGAAGCGGTTTTCGAAGATCGTCTCGGTGATGCGCGATTTGCCCTTGGCCATGGTCATCAGGCCCATGAACTGCGCCTGCAGATCGGTCGGGAAGGCCGGGAAGGGGGCCGTCGTCACGTCGACGGGTGAAATGCCGGCGCCATTGCGCTTCACGCGGATGCCGGAATTGGTCTGGGTGATCTCCGCGCCCGTCTGGGAAATCACGTCGAGCGCCGTCTGCAGCAGCTCCGGCCGTGCGCCTTCCAGCACGACGTCGCCGCCGGTCATCGCCACCGCCATGGCATAGGTGCCGGTCTCGATGCGGTCGGGGATGACACGCACGCGCGCGCCCGACAGGGCTTCGACGCCGTCGATGGTGATGGTCGGCGTGCCGGCGCCGGAAATCCTGGCGCCCATCGCGTTCAGGCATTCGGCGAGATTGACGATCTCCGGCTCGCAGGCGGCGTTTTCAAGCACCGTCTCGCCCTTGGCCAGCGACGCCGCCATCATCAGCACATGGGTGGCGCCGACCGAGACTTTCGGGAAGACATAGCGGTTGCCGACAAGGCGGCCGTTCCGGGTCTTGGCGATGACGTAGCCGGTATCGACATCAATGTCGGCGCCCAGCGCCTGCAGGCCTTCGAGGAACAGATCAACCGGGCGCGTGCCGATGGCGCAGCCGCCGGGCAGCGACACCTTGGCCTCGCCCATGCGGGCCAGCAGCGGGCCGATCACCCAGAACGAGGCGCGCATTTTCGACACCAGTTCGTAAGGCGCCGTCGTGTCGACGATGTTGCGGGCGGAGAAGTTGATGGTGCGCGAATAGCCCTCATTCTGCTTCTCACGGCGGCCATTGACCGAATAGTCGACGCCATGATTGCCGAGGATGCGGATCAACTGCTCGACATCGGCTAGATGCGGCACGTTTTCCAGTGTCAGCGTGTCGTCGGTCAGAAGCGAGGCGATCATCAGCGGCAGGGCGGCGTTTTTCGCGCCCGAGATCGGAATGCTTCCGGCAAGCTTGTTGCCGCCGACAATTCTGATGCGATCCATTGGAGACTGTCCCTCTCGGCCAGAAAAGGGCCGGTTCAATCGTATGAGTATCGGCCCGTCTAGACCATTGACCAATTTGGTTCAAGAAATAGGATTTCGCCCACCCCGGCCTGAGAGTGGCCGATTTGAGTTAATCTTTCTTCATTTCCTTGGCCGCGCCGAGCCCGTCGGGCCGCTGGTCGGCCTCGCCTGTCCGGCGCGAGCGCGACTGCGCCTTGCGCTTCTGCAGGTTGGCCCGCAACTGCTCGGCGAGCCGGTTCTTGCGGGTTGTTCCGCTGTTCTTCGGTGGATTTGTCTTGTCGTTCATTGTCCCGCCACGGCTGGCGCCCGGCCAACCCGCTTTCAGGGATAGCCAACATTGTGGCGCCGCCATGTCAATAAAAGCTATCCGGCAAAGCCATTCACAGAAGCGTTGTTCTTGGCCTTGCGCTTGCCGGTTCGATATGGCAGAAGCCCCGCCATCAGCGGCTGCGGTAGCTCAGTGGTAGAGCACTCCCTTGGTAAGGGAGAGGTCGAGAGTTCAATCCTCTCTCGCAGCACCAGACACCCTGCAAACAACGCCTGTGACACCGTCTTTCCGGCACGGACAGGCGATGAAGTCACGGCATGCGCTGGAATCCGTGGATTGCCCACGGCGTTGTTCCCTTTGCGCTACCGGGATGATCTAGTGCCCGTTCCCATTCCGGGCATGGGTGCCGAGGCCATAATGAAGATATTCGAGGCCATCAAGAGCGATCTGTATCGCTATACGCGCAGCATCGACATCGTGACTTGTGCCGGCAGTACCTCCCGAATCGGGGCTTCAACTACATGGTCTGGCACCGGATCGCGCAGTCGGACAATTCCGTCGTGTGCCGGACAGCCCGTCTCTTCCTCTCGCTGAAGATGAGGAAATTCGGCATACAAATCCCTGTGGAGACCAGCATCGGCCTTGGCTTTTACATCGGCCATGGCGGCCCTTGCGTGGTCCATCATACGGCAACGATCGGCAACAACTGCAATATATCCCAGTATGTGACGATCGGGGCGACGCTCGGCAAATCCGCGTCGATAGGGGACGAGGTCTATATCGGCCCAAACGTGTGCATCGTAGAGGAGGTCACGATCGGCAGCCGCTCGCTTATCGGCGCGGGCGCCGTTGTCACCAGGAATATTCCGGCGGGGAGCACCGCGGTCGGCGTCCCCGCGAGGCCGACCGACAAGGCGCGGCAGCACAATTTCATCACCAATCGATGGCTGCCGGCAATGTGAACAGGCCTATGGCGCTTGCCGGTGGCGCGCCCTCATCGGTCGAACGCATGCTCGGCATGACACGATTCGTTAACCAAGATGCTGTTCTTCGACATGTCGGGTTGTCGGACGGCTGCCTGTCCGGCTGGTTAAGTCATTGCCGGGGAGAGTGCCGAACGAAAGCTCCTCATCTGAGCGAAGACGTCAAATCGCCTGAAACAGGAACGATGTGCAAGGCATGAATGGGATTGAAAGCGAACAAAACCCGCTCGGCGCTTCCCGTCGTTGGACATGGTTGCCGGCCATTGCGATGGCGTTGCTTTGCATGTGTGTCACCGATGCGTTCGCCGAGACGCGTGCCCTGCGGATTCAGCATCTTCATACGGGCGAGAAGGCCGAGATCGTCTTCAAGCGCGATGGGCGCTACGATCACGCGGGCCTGAAGAAGATCAACTTCATGCTGCGCGACTGGCGCCGCAACGAGCCGACCAGGATGGACCCGCGCCTGCTCGACCTGGTCTGGCAGGCTTACCGCGCCAGCGGCTCGACGGCCTATATCCATGTGGTCAGCGCCTATCGCTCGCCGGCGACCAACGCCATGCTGCGCGGTCGTTCGAAGGGCGTGGCCCGCGAAAGCCAGCACATGGTTGGCCGCGCCATGGACTTCTTCCTGCCGGACGTGCCGCTGAAGAAGTTGCGCGACATCGGCCTGAAGATGCAGGGCGGCGGCGTCGGCTATTATCCGACCTCCGGTTCGCCGTTCATTCATATGGATGTCGGCAATGTGCGGCATTGGCCTGGCATCAGCCGCCTGGAACTCGCCAGGGTCTTCCCGAACGGCAACACGCTGCATGTGCCGAGCGACGGCAAACCGTTGCCTGGCTACGAGCAGGCGTTTGCCGCCTACGAGTCACGCAAGGCCGCCGGCACGCCCAACATCGAACTGGCCAGCGCCGACCGCGGCCAACGCAGGCCAGCGCGCGGCCTGCTGGCGACGCTTTTGGGTGGGCGCGGCGCGGATGAAGCGGACGATGCCGCGGAAGCGGCGCCTGCGCCACGCAAGCCGACCAAGTCAGTTGAACCTAAAACGGCCGGTGATCCCAAGATGCCTGGCGACTCCAAGACGGCTGGCCAGGGCATTGCTATCGTGGCGCCGGAGGCAGCCCAGCGGGCGGACGTCCAGACCCCCTCCGCCGATCCGGCCGAAGAAACGCCTGCAAAGACGCCTGAAGCGATCGTCATGGCGATGCCGCCCGGCACGGTGCCGATACCCGCTTTCGCACCGCGCACCGGGTTCGCCACCACCATTCCAATCCCCCAAGCCGTGCCGTTCGGCGTAGCCAGCAGCGCATCCACCGCGCGGGTTGAACCGGCGGCGACCGGTGCCGAAATTCCCGTGGCCAGGATGAATGCCGCCCCCGCGATTGCCGGCCCGGACATGCTGGCGCTCAACATCCCTGTCCCGACATGGCGACCGCAAGACCAGACGGGCCCCGCGCGTCAACCGGAGGCGGCCAAATCCGCCGATGCAATCGGTGCCTTGCTGGCCACGCATCACGTCGATGACAGCCTCGATTCGCTGGCTGGACAGCGGATTGCAGTCCCTGCATCGAAACCTGAAGACCGTGTCAGGACCAGCCCCAAGGCCGACCGTGTCCAGCCACGTCTCGATCCCGAAGCCACCGCCGTCATTCTGCCAGCGGCGCCGACCGGCCAATCGGTTGAGACCGGGCGCCGCATCACCGGAACCGGCTCGACAGCGGCGACCGTCATTGCCGCCAATTTCATCCGCACGGCGCCGGAGCAGGTCTATCTCGATGGCTTCCAGCCACGAGGACAGACGTCCGATCACCGCCGCTTCACCGGCTCCGCTGTGAAATTCCTGCCCATCGCCAGATTCAGATAGGTCGACGCGCAAGTCTGTAAGATATTTTCCAAATTTGACAATCTTGTATGAAATTGTAAGATAATCGTCTTTCCGTTGGCGAGAGGCGATGACCATGTCGATCCGCGAAGAGTTGGCCAACACCACCTTGGCTTTCACGTCGGCGGAAGAAAAGATCGTTCAGGTCCTGCTCGCCGATTATCCGATGTCGGGGCTGGGAACGGCGACCCGGCTGGCGCGACGCGCCGGCGTCAGCGACCCGAGCGTGACCCGCCTGATGAGCAAGCTCGGATATGTCGGCTTTGCCGATTTCCAGGCGCGGCTGCTGACGGAAGTCGAATCCAGACTGCATTCGCCGTTGCTGATGATGGAGGCCAAGCGCCCGGGCGGCTCCAGCGAGGGCACGGCACTGGCCTATTTCCATTCGGTTTCCGACAGTCTGGAGCGCACGCGCACGGCGGTCCCCCTGCAGGCCTATACACGCGCTGTCAATTTGCTGCTCGAGACCAAGGGCCAGGTCGTCCTGCTGGGCGGCCGTTTCAGCCGCCACATCGCCTCCATGCTCGCCGGCTATCTCCTGCAGTTCCGCTCCGGCGTGCGCGACATCGGCTCGTTGAGCCCGGCGGATTTCGACTTGCTGATCGACCTCGGCAAGCGCGACCTTCTCGTCGTGTTCGACTACCGGCGCTACCAGTCGGACGTGGTTAGCTTTGCGCGGCAGGCGAAGGAACGCGGCGTCTCCCTCCTGCTGTTCACCGATGTGTGGCTGTCGCCGATCGCTGACGTCGCCGACCTGACGATGGTCGCGGCGATCGACGCCAACTCGCCCTTCGACACGCTGGCGACCGCCGTGGCTCAGATGGAGACGGTTTTCGCCCACGCGCTGGAAGGCCATGGCGCCGGGGTGCGCAAGCGCATCGAGGACATCGAGAAGATCCGCAGCGCCAATGCCGTCACCCTCGATGCCGCCTTGTCGCCGTCCGACAACGAAACCGCCAAACCAAGAACCACCAGGAAATAGCATCAATGCGCCCGGCGCGGCGGTGCGAGGAAGGAATAACCATGGCTGACGCCCAGACGATCATCGATGCCGTGCAGGCTGAAATCGAGAGAGACCGCGACTGGCTGATCGGGCTTGTCCGCGACATGGTCCGCATCCCTTCGGTCAATCCCAAATTCGAGGCCAATCCGGCGATCAACCGCGAGGCGGATGTCCAGGCTCTGCTGGAGCCGATCCTCAAGCACGATGGCTTCAAGACCGAACAGTGGGACGCCTTGCCCGGCCGGCCCAATCTGGTCGGCGATTGGGCTGGAAACGAGGAGCGCAGCCTGATCCTGTGTGGGCATATCGATGTCGTGCCGGTCGGCGAGATGAAGGACTGGTCGGTCGATCCGTTCGGCGGTGAGATCACGAATGGCCGGCTCTATGGCCGGGGTGCGGTCGACATGAAGGGCGGCGTCGCGGCTTGCGTCGCCGCCGCGCACGCGATCCGCAAGGCGGGCATCACACTGCAAGGCCGGTTGGCCGTCCACTCCGTCGTCGACGAGGAGGCCGGTGGCTTCGGCGCCATGGATGCGGTCAAGAAGGGCAAACTCGCCAAGGCGGTGCTTGTCGCCGAGCCGACCTGGGGCGATGTCCTCCCGGTCGAGGGCGGGCTCGAATGGGCGCGGGTGACGATCCGTGGCCGCAACGCGCATTCGGCGCTGCGTTACAACGAAATCTACCCGCAACGGCACGACAAGGACCGGCTGAAGCCGGGTGTCAACGCCATCGAGATCGCGGCGCGGTTCATTGCCGCCGTCCGCCAATACGAGCTCGACCGGACACGGGCAAAGTCCCATCCGCTGCTGCCGGTCGGCATGAACACGATCAACATCGGAGTCATGCATGGCGGAACGGGCCTTGGCGAACACGGCCTGCCGACGGTGATGACCAACCCGGCCATCATCCCCGATGTTGCCGTGCTCGATCTCGACATGAAGTTTCTGCCGGATGAGAATTCAGCCGAATACCGCCGCGACTTCGAAGCGTTCGTCCATTATTTCGCGCAAACCGACGCCTGGTTGCGCGACAACCCGCCTGCCATCCAGTGGGAGCTCGGCGGGCTGCATTTCCCGCCGATGAACACGCCGGTCGACCATCCGCTGGTGACGTCGCTGATGAAACGCAAGGCGGCGATCGGCAAGGCGCCTCAGACAAGCGGCTTCGTCGCCGTGTGTGATGCAGCGCACTATGCTGGCGCCGGTGTCGACGGTGTCATTTTCGGTCCGTCGGGCGACGGCTTCCATGGCGCCAACGAATATGTCGAAGTGGAATCGGTGGTCGAGACCGCCAAGGTGATCGCGGCATCCGTCATCGACTGGTGCGGCGTGCGCTGAGAAGCTTGCTTTTCAGGTGGTCACGCCGGGCGGTTGATCCGCCCGGCGACGGCACCCCAAGCCGCTTTGATCATGCCGGCCAGTCCGCTGGGATAGGCCAGCATCACGCCGATGATCAGAACCGCCGTGATCATTGGGCGCCATGCGCCGAAATCAGCCATCCACTCGGCGAAAACCGTCAGCACGAAAGAGGCGACGATGGCGCCGTAGATGGTGCTGGTGCCGCCCAGCAGCACCATCGACAGGATGATGGTCGCCAGGCTCATGCCGAACACGTCGATCGAGGCGTTGCGCTGGTAGGCGGCATAGAAGGCCCCGGCGATGCCGGTAAAGAAGGCGCTTGCCGCAAGCGTCAGCATGCGCTGGCGCACGATCGAGACACCGCGGCTGACGGCGTATTCCTCATTGTCGCGCAGCGCCACGATGCTGGCGCCGGCGCGCGAGCGCACGAACACACGCAGGAACAGCGTGCTCGCCACCAGCAGCGCCAGCGCGATATAGAAATAGGCGAATTTGGCGTCGCGGACCATATTGTGGTCGAACCAGTAGAGGCCGGGGATACGCACGATCCCTTGCGTGCCGCCGGTGATGTCGGACTGGCTGAGGATCACTTGCATGACCAATTGCGCGAAGCCGAAGGTGACCAGGATGATATAGATGCCCTTCAGGCGCAGGATCGGGATGGTCACCACGATCGCGGCAAGCGTGGCGATGATGCCGCTGGCAAACAGCGCGATCCACGGATCGAGCCCGGCCAGCTTGGTCAGCAGGCTGTAGGCGTAGACGCCGATGCCGAAGAGCGCCAGATGACCGAAATTGAAGACGCCGCCATAGCCGAGGCTGAGGTCCCAATTCGACGCCACGATGGCGTAGATAAAGGCCATGATCAGGATGTGGCGGGCATAGGTGTCGCCGAAGACGAGCGGCAGCAGCGCCAGCACGGCCAAGCCGAGCACGAATCCGATGGCTTCGTGCTTCCACGGCGTGCGGCCAGGTGCGATCGGGGTTGCCGCCGCTGTGCGGATCTGGGTGATCGGCGAGGTCGTGTCGGTCATGCGAGGCCTCGCGAGCGGCTGGCGAAAATGCCCTCGGAACGTACCATCAGGGTCAGGATCAGCACGCCGAACAGCAATGCCGGCGTCCAGTAGAGGCCGAAATAATAGCTGCAGGCGGCCTCGAAAAAGCCGATCAGATAGGCGGCGAAGATCGGCCCCGATATGCTCGATATGCCGCCGAAGACGACGACGATCAGCGCCTTGAGCAGCGGGTCTGAGCCCATCACGGGCGACATGAAGCGATAGCCGCCCATGAAGATGCCGGCGAGCCCCGCCAGCGAAGCGGCGATGGCGAAGGCCAGCCCGTAGAGCGCGGTGACATTCAGGCCGACCAGATGGCTGGCGTCCTCGTTCTGCGCGACCGCACGCAATGCCAGCCCGAGGCGCGAACGGTTGAGGAACATCCACAACGCCGCCAGGATCAGCGGCGTGATGACGATGATGGCGATCTGGTGCAGCGAAACGCCGACGCCGCCGATGGTGGCGTTGCCGTCGACCAGCGCCGGGATCTGCTTGGAGCGCGGCCCCCAGATGGTGAGCGCTCCGTTCTCGATCAGCGATCCGGCGGCAAGCGTGGTGATGACGACGACCAGCACGATGTTGGGCCGGCCGATCAGCGGCCGCACGACGCTTGCCTGCAGGATCCAGCCGACGCCGGCCATGACGACCACGGCGATGGGAAAGGCCACCCCCGCCGGCAGGCCGAGTTCCACCAATTGCCAGGCGACATAGGCGCCCAGCATCATGAACACGCCATGGCTGAAGTTGAACACGCCGATCGTCGTCCAGACCAAAGCGAGCCCGACCGCCATCATGGCGTAGAGCGAACCTTGGAACAGGCCGCCGAACAGGATTTCCGCCAATGCGCTCATACCGAGTTCCTAGTGGCCAAAATACATCGACATGATCTCGCCGTGGTCGAGGCTCTCGCCCGGCTTGATCTCGGTCGCCACCGCGCCGTGGTTGACGAGGTAGAGTTGCTGCGTCAGTTCCAGCAGGAACTCGATATCCTGCTCGACGACGATCAGCGGCACCCCGCCGCGCGAAATGTCCATGACGGAGGCGCAGAGTTCGTCCTTGATCTTGGGGGCCAGCCCAAGCGTCGGCTCGTCGAGGATCAGGAGGCGCGGATGGCTCATCAGCGCCGTGCCGATCGACACCATCTGGCGCTCGCCGCCCGACAGCGTGCGCACGCGCTGGCGCCAGCGTTCCGCCAGTTTCGGGAACAGTTTGATCACCTTCTCGCGGTTCTCCGCCTCATGCGGACGGGCGCGCGGTGAATAGGCGCCGAGCGCCATGCAGTCGGCGATGGAGAGGTCGGGAAACAGCCGGTTGCCTTGCGGCACGTGGATCAGGCCGGCGCTGACGATGGCGCGGGCGCTGAGGCCTGCTATGTCTTGCCCGTCGAACTGGATGCGGCCGTTCTTCGGCCGCAGCAGGCCGGAGACGGTGCGCAACAGGGTCGTCTTGCCATGGCCGTTGGGTCCGAACAGGCCGACATTGCCGAAGCGGCCAGCTTCCAGCGAAATGTCGTGCAGCACGGTGACGCGGCCATAGCCGGCGGTGACGCTTTCGACGGTGAGGATGGGAGTCACGCCACCGCCCTCCGGGTTCCGAGATAGGCCTCGATGACGCGCTGGTCGGCGATCACGCTTGCCGGCTCGCCAGCGGCGAGCACGCGGCCATTGTTAAGCACCAGCAGATGCTGCGACAGGCTCATCAGGAAGGTCAGCACATGCTCGATCAGGAGGATGGTGATGCCGCGTTCGGCGGTGCGGCGGATCAAACCGATCGACGTCTCGATCTCGGGCTTGGTCAAGCTCGATGCCGGTTCGTCGAGCAACAGCATACGTGGCTGCATGGCGATCGCGGTGGCAAGCATCAGGCATTTGCGCTCGAAGACGGAAAGCTCGCCGGCCAGCCGCCCGAAGGACACTGAACCCAAGCCGACAAACTCCAGTGCCTCTGCGGCCGCCTCGCGGGCGGCTGCCGCTGCACCTTTCTCCTTTCTGCCGTAGCTGGCGCCGATCAGCGCGTTCTCGAATACGGTCAGCCCGTCGAAGCTGGTTTCGCGCTGAAAGGTGCGGGCAAGGCCGAGGCGCGCGATGGCATGTCCAGACTTGCCGTTGATCGCGGTCCCGTCAAAGCGGATGTGGCCTCTGTCCGGCCCGAACGGGATGCCGGTGATGATGTTGAACAGCGTGCTCTTGCCGCTGCCGTTCGGGCCGGCGATGCCAAAGATCTCGCCGGCCTCGACCTTGAACGACACGCCATCGACGGCCTTCAGCGAACCGAAGGCCTTCGATACGTCGTCCAGTTCAAGCAGGGCCATGCCTCACTGCATCCAGGGCTGCGGCTTGAAGGCACCGGTGGCGTATTTTTCCGGCGAGATCAGCGTGCGCTGGCCGTCCCAGATCTGGAAGAAGGTGATCGGGATATAGTCGTCGCCCTGCGTGGCGAGATGCGTGGCGGGATCGAATTTCAGCCGGCCTTCGGCGACCTGCTTGTCGGTCTCCGACAGCGCCTTCATGATCGCGGCGTGGTCGGATGCGCCGCCGACTTTCTTGACCGCGTCGAAATAGACGTTGGTCATTTCATAGAGGCCGACGCCATAGGTGCCGCTCTCGACGCCATATTTGGCCTTGAACTTGGCCGCCACCTCATCGGCGCGCGGGTTCTTCGGCGTCGTCAGCGCCCCGCCGAGGAGATTGTAGATGACGCCATTCGACTTCTTGCCGGTGAGTTCGACGAATTCCGGAACACTCGGCGCATATTGCAGGAAGACCAGGCTCTTGGTTGGCTGTTCGAGGAACTGGTTCAGGAAAGACGCCGAATTGCCCGGCAGATAGTCGGTGTTGATGACGACATCGGGGACATTCTCGCGCACCTTGGCCAGGATCGAACGCCAGTCGGTGACTTCGCCGAAGGGCACGATCTCATCGACGCTGATAGTCCAGCCCTTCTCCTTGAAAGTCTTCTTCATGCCCTCCGAGATGGTCTTCGAATAGGCGTTGTCGGAGGAGATGATGGCGACCTTCTTGGTCGGCAATGTGATCTTGCCGTCGGCCGCGAGTTTCTCGACGAACAAGGTGACGTCGGTGTTGTAGGCGTCGAAGGACGGCGTTAGCGACCAACAGCACATGTACTTGTCTGGGCTCGGCGCGATGATGTCCCTGGTCTGCTGCGAGGTGGCCGCCAGCATGTAGGGCATCTCGGCCTCGGCCATGTTGTCGATCTCGAAATTCGTCAGGCTGGCGTAGCCGGTGAGCATGAATTGCACGCCGGGATCGCCAAGCAGGCGCTCGACCGCGCTGGTGACGTTGCCGGCGGACTGATCCTTGACGTCGCCGACCACCAGTTCGAATGTGTTGCCGGCAACGCCGCCGGCGGCATTCGCCTCATCGATTGCCATCTGCACGCCGCGCTGGAATTCCTGGCCGTCCGCCGCGGCAGGGCCCGTGATCGGCGCCAGCAGGCCGATCTTGACGACATCGGCGAAAGCGGGGGCGCTTGCCGTGGCAAACGCCGCGATCAGGGCCGTGGTCATCAGCATATGGCGGAGTCTGTTGCCTGCGAATTTGGATTTCATCGTGCCGTTCCCTGTTTTCCTCCCGTTCATCGGGAGTTGGATAATTGACAATCTACGCACAATTGTTGTTATTTGAAAAGGATTTTTCAACGGCACGAGACCGGGAAAATGTTATGGCAGGGCTAGGGGAGGCGGCGGCGCTTTGTTGTGCAACTGCTTCGAAACAGGGCGATTCCAGACGGAGCCAAAGATGACGATCGCGCAGAAGACCCTTGAAACCAGTCACGGCAGGATCGCCGTTCGCGAGACCGGCGGCAAAGGCACCGCCGTCCTGCTGATCCACGGCAATTCGTCTTCCGGTGCCGTTTTCCGCAACCAGCTCGAGAGCCCGCTGGGCGAGCGCTACCACATGATCGCCCCCGATCTGCCGGGCCACGGCGCTTCCGGCAACGCGATCGATCCGGACCGCTCCTACAGTATGGAAGGCTATGCCGATGCGATGACCGAAGTGCTCGGCCTGCTCGGTATCGACAAGGGCATCGTCTTCGGCTGGTCGCTCGGCGGTCATATCGGGCTGGAGATGATCGACCGTTATCCTGGCCTGCTTGGCCTGATGATATCGGGCACTCCGCCTGTAGCGCCCGAGGAGGTCGGCAACGGCTTCAAGTCGAGTCCGCATATGCATCTTGCCGGACAAGAGGCCTTCACCGCCGCTGATGTCGAGGCCTATGCGCGCAGCACTTGCGGGGAACCGTTCGAACCGTTCCTCCTCGACACGGTGGCGCGCACCGACGGGCGGGCGCGGCGCCTGATGTTCGAGAAATTCGCGGCCGGCACAGGCCGCAACCAGCGCGAGATCGTCGCCGGCAAGACGCCTCCGATAGCCGTTCTCAATGGCATCGACGAGCCTTTCGTGAACACCGATTTTGTCTCAGCGGTCAAGTTCTCCAACCTGTGGGAAGGCAAGGCGCATCTGCTCGACAAATCGGGCCATGCGCCGTTCTGGGATTCTCCCGGCCGCTTCAACCCGATCTTCGCCCGCTTCCTGGAAAGCGTGGATCAGGCATAGACCCGCCGCAAGGCACCGACCAGCCGCCATCGACCAGAATGTGTCCCGCCCTGCTGGCCTCATTGCACTGACAGGAGGGGGGCGGCCGCGACTGGGCCGTTGGCAAGGCATGCGTGTCCGGCTATGACGGCAAAGTTGCGGAGAGCAGTCAGCTTTTCCGTTGGAGTGCGACATGACCGTATTTACACGCCGCGGACTGCTGAAAACTGCCGCCGTTGCCGGTGCGAGCGGGCTCGGGCTTGCCGCCATGGGCAGGATTGGCGGCTGGGCGGCGTCCGCGCCTGAGCCAGTGGTGCTGCGGACGGCGAAAATCCAGGCGAAGCTGATGGATGTCGGCCAGACCAACAATGTGCTGACTTACGGCAAAGCGGGAATGCCGCCGGTGCTCAGGATGAAAAAAGGCGAACCCTTCGCCGCGCGCCTCGACAACGCCATCGATGATCCGACGACCATCCACTGGCACGGCATTCGCCTGCCGAACAAGATGGATGGCGTGCCTTTCCTGGTGCAGCCTTACGTCTACACCGGCGATCATTTCGACTATGCCTTCACGCCGCCCGACGCCGGCACCTTCTGGTATCACCCGCACTGCAACACGCTGGAGCAGATGGGGCACGGCCTGACCGGCGTGATCGTGGTTGAAAACCCGAACGATCCGGAATTCGACGCCGAGTTTGTCCTCAACCTGCGCGACTGGCGCCTTGGCGACGACGGCCAGTTCATCGACCAGTTCCGGCCGCGCGATGCCGCGAGAACCGGCACTTACGGCACGGTGCGTACCGCCAACTGGCTCGATCAGCCGCAATATGACGCGCCCGCCGGCGGGCTGGTGCGGCTGCGCATCGCCATTACCGATGTCACCCGCATCTATGCCTTTCGCGTCGACGGCGCCGAAGCGATGGTGATGGCGCTGGACGGCAATCCGGTGCCGGAGCGCTTTGCGCCCGATGCCTTGCTGCTTGGACCGGGACAGCGCATGGAACTCGCCATCCGCATGCCTGACGATGAGGGCGCGACCGTCAGCCTGCGGGACGTCAGGGGAACCAAGCCCAAGGTGCTGGCGACGCTGCGCGCGACGGGCAACTCGCTCAAGCGGGACGTTCGCGACGTTGCGCCGCTGGAAGTGAATCCGGTGGCGGAAGTGGATCTCGGCTCGGCCCAGCATATCTCCCTGTCGCTCAGCGCCACGGCGGAGAACGTCCCGAGCGACAGCATCTGCGGTTCGCTCGGCTACAGTTTCTGGGCGATCAACAAGGTGCCGTGGCCGGGCGATACGCCCGATCCAACCGCGCCGCTGGCCGAATTGAAGCTCGGCAGGAGCTATGTCATCGACATGGAAAACCTGACGCCGCAATCGCATCCGATGCATTTGCACGGCATGAGCTTCAAGGTTTTGTCATCCTCGACGCGGCCGGTGCAGCCGTTGATTTCGGACACCTATCTCATCCAGCCCAATGAGAAGGTGAGCCTCGGCTTCGTCGCCGACAATCCCGGCGACTGGCTGCTGCATTGCCACATCATCGAGCACCAGAAATCGGGCATGACGAGTTACGTCAGAGTGGTCTGAGCCAAGCCCACCGAAGGCCGCATTGTCCGCGACCTACTTGCGCAGTTGCGCCTCGATCTCGTCGAGCACCTTGTCCTTGCCGATGCCGGTGAGGAAGGCGAGGCCCTTGATGACCGGCTTGGTCACCGAAGCCGAGATCGGCGTGGTGGCGACGATGAAGTCGACGCTGTCGGCGAGCCCCGGCACTTCGGTTGCCTTGGCCTGCTGAGCGTTGAAGGTAAGGCCGCGCATCTTCATCGCCTCGGTGACGGCGACGTTGACCGCCGTCGAGGTGGCGATGCCGGTGCCGCAGGCAAAGAGAATTGTCTTCTGTCTGGCCATCTTTGCTTTCCCTTGATTATCAGCCGAGCACGGTGCGCACGTCGTCAAGCGTCCTGGCCGACCTCAAGCCGTCCAATGCATCTGGATTCTGGATCGTTGCCATGACGGACTGCAGCGCTTCAATCTGCTTGTCCTTGTCATTGATCGCAAGCAGGAAGACGAAACCCACCGGCAGCTTCTCGTCGGGGTCTTCCATGTTGGCGAAGATCACCGGCTTTCTCAGCGTGCCCATTGCGATGCCGGGCTTCAGCACATGCTCGGGATCGGTGTGGGGCACCGCGACATTGTCGGCGCGTTCCAGCGGCAATCCTGTCGGGATGGTCATTTCGCGGCGCACGACCGCGTCGGCATAGGAGCTCTTGACATAGCCAAGGGCCTCGAGCCGTCCCGCCAGGACGCGGATGATCTCCTCATTGGTCGACGCGTCCGACCCGAGCACGATCGCTTCGGGATCCAGAAGCTGCATGAGGGCGTCGGACATGTCTTGCTCCGTCGATAAATCGAGCGCCCGGCGAAGGCGCACGATCGTTTCAGATGAAGGCACGCTTGCGTTCAGGCCGTGCCTTCGGCCGGCTCGTCCTCGGCGCCCGCCGCCCGTTCCCAGCCGAGCGGATTGCGGCGATAGAGCACGAACAGCGCCGCTATGACCACGGCGATCACGATGATGCCGATCAGCCCAAGTCCCTGGATCGCCTCGATGATCACATAGGGTACCCACAGGAAGCCGTCGACCACCGAGGTGATCTGCAAAGCATCCGCCGGCAGTTTGAAGCCCGACGCGACGGCCGCACTGGTGAACAGCGGCGCCAGGGCGTTGGCGACATAGAAGCCGATCGCCAAGGTCACCGTGCCGATCACCACCATGCGGAACACATTGCCTTTGACCAGCGGCGCGGTCATGGCGACGATGAACGGGATGACCGCCAGATCGGCGAACAGGATGACGCGGTTGCCCGGCAGGATCACCGACAGGATGATCGCGATCGGCACCAGGATCAGCGACGACGAGATCGCGGCGGGATGGCCGATCAGGATCGCCGAATCGAGGCCGACGAGAAGCTCGCGATCGCCGGTGCGCTTGCGCACGAACTCCTGCGCCGCGTCGGAAACCGGGATCAGGCCCTCCATCAGGATCTTCACCATGCGCGGCAGCAGCAGCATAACCGCGGCAAGTGTCATGCCGGTGCCCAGCACCTTGGCCAGCACCGTGCCGGGATCGCCGGCATTGTAGAAGGCGATGGCGCCGAGCACGAGGCCGATGATCAGGCCGAGCACGACCGGTTCGCCGAACACGCCGAAGCGGCGCTCGATGGTTTCGGTGTTGATGTTGATGCGGTTGATGCCGGGAATGCGGTCCATGATCCAGTTCAGGATGATGGCGATCGGCAGGATTTGCGCCGAGGCGAGATGCGGCACCGAAATGCCGGGAACGCCGTAGAATTGCTGCACCGCGCGCGCCGACCAATCGGCGAACAGCAGCGACAGCGCCGCAACCAGGGCCGCGATGGCAATGCCGTAGGCCAGATTGTCGGTGGCGGCGACGACGAGCGAGCCGACGAAGGCGAAATGCCAGAAATTCCAGACGTCGACATTGAGCGTGCGCGTCATGCGCGTCAGCAACAGCACGATGTTGACCAGGATGCCGACCGGGATGACCCAAAGCCCGACCGAGGAGCCAAAGGCGATGGCGGCCGCCGAGGGCCAGCCGACGTCGATAATGTCGCGATGAATGCCGGTGTTGGTGACGATGGCCTTGGCGACGTCGCCGATCGACGTGAACATCAGGCCAAGCACAAGGTTGATACCGATGAAGGCGACCCCGATGGTGACGGCGGCGCGAAAGGCCTTGCTGACCTTGGCGCCCAAAACCACGGCAATGATGAAAATGACGATCGGCAGCAGGATTGTCGCGCCGAGCGTGTCGATGGCCCCCTTGAGGCCAGCGAGTAGAGTATCCATTCTTCCTCCCCTGGAGCCCCGAGCCTAAAGCTTCGCGGTGCTCCTTTCTCTCAGCCTCTGCCGCCACCTCAGCGCAAAGGCACTCCCCAGATGCCGCGAGACGAGTGCCCCTCCGAGCGGTTGTCTCGATGAACATTTGCCTTTGTTGGCAAACGAATGTTTTATTGAGACTGTTCGCAACAATGTCAATTGGCAAGCCTTTGGGCCAATCAGCCAAGGCGACGACGCTTGTCACGGGTCATTTTCGTTGGAAATCGCCGGTCGCGAGCGGTTTTGTTGGCACAGGGGAATGGTCCCTGCTAATTCGCGTCCAGACCAAGAAGCTGTGGACATCCCGCATGACCAATGTCGCCTTGACCGGGCTTGCCCGCGATCTCGCCAGACGTGCCGCCGAGGGCCGCCCGGTGCGCATCGGCATCATCGGCTCCGGCGAAATGGGCACTGACCTCGTCACGCAAGGCATGCTGATGCCCGGCATTGCGGTTTGCGCCGTCTCGACCCGGCGCCCGCACACCGCGCGTGACGCCATCCGCATCGCCTACGGTGACGAGGCGATGGCGGTCGAAGCCGACACCGCGTCGAAAGTCACCGCGGCGATCGAGGTTGGAAAAATAGCCATCACCTCGAACGAGATGCTGGTCACCAACCCACTGATCGATGTCGTCATCGACGCCACCGGCAAGCCGGGCGTCGCCGCCGATTTCGACCTGATGGCGATGGAGCACGGCAAGCACCTGGTGATGATGAATGTCGAGGCCGACGTCACCATCGGCTGTTACCTCAAGCAGCAGGCCGACCGGCTTGGCGTGGTTTATTCGGTCGGCGCCGGCGACGAGCCGTCGAGCTGCATGGAACTGATCGAGTTCGCGTCCGCACTCGGCCTTACCATCGTCTCGGCCGGCAAGGGCAAGAACAACCCGCTCAATCACAACGCGGTGCCCGACGACTATCGCGAGGAAGCGACCCGCCGCAACATGAACCCGCGCATGCTGGTCGAGTTCGTCGACGGTTCCAAGACCATGGTCGAGATGTGCGCCATCGCCAATGCCACCGGGCTGGTGCCCGACGTGCCCGGCATGCATGGTCCCAAGGCTGACCGCGATGACCTCGTCAAGGTGCTGATCCCGCGCGAGGATGGTGGCCTCCTGCTGAAAAAAGGCGTCGTCGACTACACCATCGGCAAGGGTGTGGCGCCCGGTGTCTTCGTCATCGTCGAGGCGACGCATCCGCGCATCATCGAACGCATGGACGACCTGCATATCGGCCGCGGTCCCTATTACAGCCTGTTCCGGCCCTACCATCTGACCTCACTGGAGGTGCCGCTGACGGCCGCTCGCATCGTGCTGTTCGGCAAGCCCGACATGGTGCCGCTGCCGCGGCCGGTTGCCGAGGTCTGCGCCGTCGCCAAGCGCGATCTCGCCGCCGGCGAGACCTTCGATGCGATCGGCGAGACCTGCTATCGCTCCTGGACCATGACCGTCGGCGACGCGCGTTCCCAGCGCGCCGTGCCGGTCGGCCTGCTTGAGGGCGGCAAGGTGCTGAAGCCGGTCAGGAAAGGTGCACTGCTGACCACCGACAATGCAGCGCCAGACCGGACGACCAGTCTGTTCGCGCTGCGCCGCCTGCAGGACGAGATGCTGTACGGAAACAAACCCGTTGTGGCGCTGTCATGACAGATGCGCTATATTGTAATGGCAGATGACGCCGAGGATCGACCAATGAACCTCCAGATCAGGGACCCGCGTGCACGTGAACTGGCACAGCGGCTCGCCGCCAAACGCAAGATTTCGATGACCGAGGCGGTGATCGAAGCTCTTGAGTCCGAACTGAAACGGGAAAGTGGACGCGCTCCGTTGGCGCAGCGGCTGGCTGCCATCGCCGATGAACTCAAAGCCAGAGCTGGCCAGGGCGGCCGGCCCGTACACAAGGATGAGATCGATGAGATGTGGGGCCACTCCTGATGTTTGTCGACACCTCGGTGGTCGTCGCAATTCTTTCGGGAGAAGGAGATGCTGGCGAGTGGAGCAACCGCATCGCGGTAGCACCTCGCAGGATTACTTCCGCGCTGGTGGTGCTCGAAGCGGCTATGCGGCTTTCAACTATGCTGGCGGTCGAGCCGCTCGTCGCTGAAGTGGCGATAGAGGCTTTTCTTCGCGAGGCCGAAATCGAAATCGTTCCCATCGACGCCGGCGACGCCAAGCTCGCGGTCCAAGCTTTTTCAGACTATGGAAAAGGACGCGGGCATCCCGCCCAACTCAACCTGGCCGATTGCCTGTCCTATGCTTGCGCAAAGGGCCGCGGCTCTGCTCTGCTCTACAAAGGCAACGACTTCTCGCATACCGATCTGGCCTAGGGAGTCTGCTCTATTTCCCTAGTTCGATCGACCGCAGCCGCGCCGCTTCCACCGCTTGCGTAAGGAGATTGGTCAACCGGTCATCGCCCATCAGCACGCCAAGCGCCGCCGCCGTTGTGCCGTTGGGGCTGGTCACCTGCTTGCGCAGCATAGCCGGGTCCTCGCGGCTTTCGGCGGCGAGCGAGGCCGCGCCGTAGACGGTCTGCATGGCGAGCAGCCTGGCGGTCGCCGCCGGCAGGCCGGCCTTCTCTGCGGCCACCGTCAGCGCCTCGATGAAATGGAAGATATAGGCCGGACCCGATCCGGACACGGCGGTCACCGCATCCATAAGGCCCTCGTCGTCGATAGTGGCCACTTCGCCGCTGGCCGACAGAAGGTCGGCGACGAAGCGCTTGGCGTCGGCGGAAACCAGGGGATTGGAAAACACCACCATCATGCCCTTGCCGATGGCCGCCGGCGTGTTGGGCATGCACCGCACAACGGGGGCGCGGTTGCCGAGGATGTCCTCGAAGGTGGCGGACGGCGTGCCGGCGGCAATGCTGACGAAAGTGGTGCGTCCATCGCCGAAGCGCTTGTACGCGGCGGTGACGTCGCGGATCACCTGAGGTTTCACCGCGATGACGACCAGATCGGGCACGGCATCCGCCGGAATGGCCCCGGCATCCGCTGCCGAGCCGCAGCCAAGAGCCACTGCGCGATCGCGCAGCTCGGCATTGGGCTCGACCACTAAAACCGCCGAGGGTGCAAGCTTGCCGGACTTCAGCCAGCCCGAGAGCATGGCGTAACCCATATTGCCGCAACCGGCGAGAACAAGCCTGATCGTCATCGAGAGCCCTCCGAGGAAAGGCCATGACATAGACGCTCGCGGGTCGGTGGGGAAGCCCTCTCAGGACCGCTGAACAGGCGTGCGCACCGCGATCGGCCGCAACGACACTTGCCTGAGGCCCAGCACGCCGAGCACGAAGAACAGCCAGACCGGATCACCGCGATGGAAGAAGAAGCTCTCGAGAAAGGCGTTGAGTGCGGTGAACAGCACTACCATCATGAAGAAATCGCCGAGATAGATGTTCTCCTTGCGCTGCGGAATGCGCATATAGTCGCGCAATGGTGCGATGAGGAAGGTGTAGACCGCCACGCAAAGGGCAGGGATGCCCATCAGCACGGCGATGTCGAGATAGCCGTCATGGCCGTGCACGATGGTCCTGATGTCCCACGGGCGATCGAAGGGTTGGTCCTGGTTGAGCAGCAGCGGCGTGCCCCAGAAGCTCTCATAACCGTAGCCGGTCCACGGCTTCTTCGCCAGCATCGAGCCAGCGAACTCCCACAGCGTCGTCCGGCCGGTATAGGTGAGGTCGGGGAAGTAGATGGCCGCCAGATGCTTCACCGGCGGCAGGAAGACGATGCCCAGCGTGCCGACCGCCGTGGCGATGATCGCCAGCATGAACAGGATCGGCGTACCGAGCCGCATGCCCATCAGACTCGGAAACATCACGATCAGGATCGAGAACGGCACCAGCCCGGCGGTGGTCTTGGAGCCGGTGTGCAGCATGAAGATCATCGCCGCGCAGAAGATACCCGCGCCCCACCAGCGCTGGCCGCGTCGGTAGAGATAAAGCCCGGCGAAGCTGAAGCAGGCCATGATCGGGCCGGCGATGTTCTTGTGGGTGAACACCCCGCGCCACAGGCCGGCATGTTCGGGCTCCTGCGAGTCAGCCGTGTGCATCGCCTCGTGCGGAAAGACGATCAGGCCGAGATAGGACAGGCCCATGACCACAACCGCGGTGAAGATGATGACCCTGGAGAAGGACTCGGCGTCGCGGGGTAGCGCCAGGATCGTTGCCATCGTCAGGATGCCGATCATGGTGAAGGACGCCGCGCGCATTGCCGAGGGCGGATCGGTCGCCAGCACCACCGACAGGAAGAAGAAGCCCAGCATCAGTATCCAGGATGGGCTGAGCAGCGAGCGCACGACGCGCGGATCGGCGAAGGCCATCAGCGCGAAGATCGAAATCCCGCCGAGCGAGCCGAAGCCGAGCTGATTGACGATGTCGCCCCCTTCGCCGGTGAGTTCGGCGCCGGCCGGCTGGAACGGGCGGAAGGACACCATGATGACGGTGAACAGCAGCGCGGCGATCGCGGTCGCCACGCCACCGCGCGTGAACGCGGCGCTGAGCGGCGCGCGCTCAGTTCTTCTCAGGCTGGCGGTATTGCTCATTGGCATATCCGAATTCGGCCAGCACGCGGCCCAGCGCCACATGGACGGGGTAGATGGCGGCCGCCGGGGATCCCGTGCGCGCCAGCCGCATGATGCCGCGAAGCGGCGAGGCGGCAAGCAGCGCCAGGCTCCTGGCGAATACCTTGGCGCCGGCGAACGGCATGCCGGCGCGCCTCTTCTTTTCCACCAGTGTCGAGATGACACCGTTGCGCAGGCTGCGGGCGCGGATCCAGTCGGTCTCGACCCGCCTGGCCGGAACGGTCTCCCGCACCTTGGCTTCGGCGCACCAGCCCAGCACGAAGCCGCGTTGCGCCGACCGGCTGAGAAAGTCGGAATCGCCGCCGCCCATGAAATTGAATCTGAGATCGAGGAAGGGCGGCCCCATCGCGGTCAGCACGTTGCGCCCGACCAGAAGATTGCCGGACGAATAGAGCGCGGGCACCCGTCCCGTCTCCCGGTAGGGGGGTGCGAAGACGGGATGCTCGGCCCATTTGGCATGGGCAGGATCGGCAAAAACGGGCACCTGCGGGCCGCCGACGATGTCGGCGGCGAGCGTTTCGGCGGCGTGGCACATCCGCTCCAGCCATTGCGGATCGGCGGTCTCGTCATCGTCGATGACCAGAAGATGCTTGAAGTTTGGGAACTGCAGGATCGCCGTCTGCCAGCCGGCATTGTAGGCGCTGCAATTGCCGCGCTCATGCGCGATGATGACCATGCCCGGTATCTCGCCGCGCTCGAACAGCGGCAGCACCGCCTTGGCGCCCTCCCGCGCCTCGGCCTCGTTTTCGATGAGGATGACGGCAAAGCGCCTGTCGGTTTGCTGCGCGCGAAGCGACGCCAGTGTCTCCAGCACCTGTTGCGGCCGCTTGAACGTCGGCAAGGTGACGATCGCTTCGACGGCCTCCACGTCGAGCAGGCGAGATCGTCCCGCGATCGATACCGAACCGTCCAATGGCAAAGGGATCATCCGTGTCCAGCCGCGTCGTGAGTCGCGTTCTGGTAGCACCACGATGATAAGGTTTCGTTAATCACCTTGCACGGAGAGGCCCGCCAGACGTGGGTTTTGGGGCGTTGATCGTGCTCGTTTAATCAAGGGTTCACCGCGCTTTGCTACCGGCTACACCACAGGATAGGTAAGATGCATCTGCTGTTCGCCACATCGATCGTGCCCGACGGTGCTCTCGCCTCGGGCTACGAGATAGCCAACGCCGCGATTATCGCCGCCCTGCGGCGCGCCGGCGCGCGCGTCACGGTCGTCGGCTTCACCTGGCCCGGAAAAGCCGCGGCCGATCCCGAAAATACCGTGGTGCTGGGGGCGGTCGACGTGCGCACCGAAAGTGCTTCGCCGCTGCAAAAGCTTGTCTGGGTCGGCAAGGCGATGTTTTCAGGCCTGACCTTCGCGTCGGTCAAGTTGCGTGCGGTGTCCAGCCACGATGTTCAGGCCGCCCTCGAACGAGCCGGTCCGTTCGATGGCTATGTGCTGAATTCCGTGCAGTTCGCCGGTGCTTTCGAACGGGTCTTCGAAGACCGGCCTTCGATTTTCGTCGCCCACAATGTCGAGCATCTCTCGGCGCGGGAGAACGCCGTTGCCGCCGCCGGCATTTTCCAGCGCCTGCTGTTTCGGCGCGAGGCAAGGCTGCTCAAACTGGTCGAAGAGCGCCTCTGCCGCCGCGCGCGTTTTGTCTTCACGTTGGCCGAGGAGGATCGCGGGGCACTTGGCGTCGCCTCGGATGATCGTTCGGCGGTGCTGCCGCTGGTGACCTGCGCCACGGCGCCAGTCCGGAACGGCCGGCGCGCGATCGACTGTGACGCGGCCCTGATCGGCACCTGGACCTGGCAGCCGAACCGCATCGGCCTCGACTGGTTCCTGGGTAAGGTGGTGCCGCATCTGCGGCCTGGTTTCCGCATCCGCATAGCGGGTCACATGCCTTCCAGCGTCACCTCCGCGCATCCGGGCGTCGAGTTTGTCGGCCGTGTCGCGGATGCCAGGGCTTTCGTGCGCGGCGCGGCCGTCATCCCGCTGATCAGCACCGCGGGCAGCGGCGTGCAGCTGAAGACCATCGAGACCTTCGAGCTTGGCCTGCCCTCGGTCGCCACCAGCCGGTCGCTGCGCGGTATCGGTCATCGCCCCGACAATTGCGTCGTCACCGACGATCCGGCCGGCTTCGCCAAGGCCCTGGAGGCAGCCGCGGCCGACATCAACGATGTCGATGGCAGCACCTTCCATCGCCGGCAGGTCAAGGCGCTCGACGCCGCGGTTCGTGTCGGTCTCGAAAAAATCGGCGCCGTGCGGCAGGAGGTGTTTGCATGAACATGCACGCCGCCCGTGCCGCGTTCGGCTTTGACAGCCTGAAGGCAATTCTCGGCATTCCGGTGCTGGCGATCCGCTGGGACGATGCGATTGCCTTGCTGAACCGATTGATCGCCGAGCGGCGCTTCACCAAGGTTAGTTTCCTCAACGCCCACAATGCCAATATCGCCCACACCGACCCGGTGTTCGCCGAGGCGCTCGACGATTTCCTCATCCTGCCGGACGGCATCGGCGTCGATCTCGCCGCGAAGCTTCTCTACGGCGCGCCGTTTCCCGACAATCTCAACGGCACCGACTTCGTGCCGGCCTTCCTGCAGGCTTCCAAGAGGCCGCTGACGGTGGGGCTGCTCGGAGCGACCCGTGTCAACGCCGAGGCGGCGTCCGTGAAGCTGGCGGCGCTTGCCGTACAGCACAACTTCGTGGTCATTCACGACGGTTATTTCTCCCCCGCGCAGGAGCCGGAGATCATCGACCGGATCGCAAAGCTACGGCCTGATATGCTGCTGGTCGCGATGGGCGTGCCGCGCCAGGAATTGTGGATTGAACGTCACATCGACGAACGCCATTGCACGCTGCCGATCGCGGTCGGCGCGCTGCTCGATTTCCTGAGCGGCTCGGTGCCGCGCGCGCCACTGTGGATGCGCCGCCTGAGGCTGGAATGGCTGTTCCGGCTGGCCGTCGAGCCCGGCCGGCTCTGGCGCCGCTACGTGGTCGGCAACCCCCTGTTCCTGTGGCGGGTCGTCAAACAGAAATGGGCGCGCGGCGCCGAGGCCGTCGCAGATGCTCCCGGAGAGTTTCGTTGAACAAGCGGTTCGTCCCAGACCCGCTGGCCGGCCCAGGCCTGTTGCCGAAGGCGCCGACAGCAGCGATTGTGACGGCAAGCTACGCCCCGGATTTCGAACGCTGCCGACTGCTGTGCGAAACGCTTGACCGGCATGTCTCGGGTGCCGCGCACCACTACATTCTGGTCGAACATCGCGATCTTGCGCTTTTCCGCCAGTTGCAGACCAGCCGCCGTTCGGTCGTCGATGAGCGGGATCTCCTGCCGCGCTGGCTGCGCGCCTTCGACGATCCGCTCAGCCTGTTTCGCCGCCGCGTCTGGCTCAGCCTGAAGACCCAGCCGCTGCGTGGCTGGCACGTGCAGCAGCTGCGCCGTATCGCCATATCGGCCCACGCGGGGGAAGACGTGCTGATCTTCTGCGATTCCGACGTCGCTTTCCTGAAGGCCTTCGATTGCGGTGCCTTCTGGCGCGATGGCAAGGCGCGTTTGTTTCGCCGGGATGGCGTGCTCGCCGATGACGGCCATGACGAGCATCGCTTGTGGTCGCGCAATGCCGGAACGGCGCTTGGCATCGATTCGTCCCGGACATCGGTCCATGATTATATCTCGACGCTGATCGCATGGCGCCGCGACACGGTGCTTGCCATGTGCGGCCGGATCGAAAAGGTCCATGGCCGCGACTGGGTCGAGGTCATCGGCTCGGCGCGCAAATTCTCCGAATGCATGATCTACGGACGCTACGTCGACGATTTGCTGGACGGAGCCGGCCACTTCCACGGTTCGGAAGAATTCTGCCGCGTCCACTGGACGGGCGAGGCGCTGTCGGACGACGAGTTCCGCCGCTTCGTCGCCGGCATGGCGCCAGAGCAGGTGGCGATCGGCATGCAGTCCTTTATCGGCACCGATATAGGCCGGATCCGACGCCTGATCGGGCTTGATCGCTGATTTGTCCTAGATTGCCTTGGCCGGTCTGCGCAGCGCCGAATAGGTCAGCAGCATGGACGCGAGGTAGAGCAGCAGGAAGACAATGTTGAGCGACAGCACCAGATCAGATGTTTCGGAAATGGTGGTCAGCACATAGGTCAGCAGCAGCGCCTTGAGGGCGGCGAGCAGGCCGAGATTGAGCGCCCGCACCAGCGTCTGGCCGCGCGCGAAAAGAAGCTCGGCCTGATATTCGACCAGGTTGCGCAGTCCAGGCACGCAGATCGCCAGCGCCACCAGGGGTGCGGCCTCGGAAACATTCCTGCCGAGCGCGTTGGGAAAGAAATGCAGCACGATGCCAAGCGCTGCCAGCGCCAGCGTTGAAACGAGGAACACGCCGCCCTCGATGCCGCTCTTTATCGCAAGGCGCGACAGCAGCTCCGGCGCGCGCATCATGCGCTGCACGAGCATCATGGAGAAAGTACGGATGGGGATCGCCGTCAGGTCGACGAGCCGCATGATGATGGCATAGATGCCGGCCAAATGCGGGCCGCCGATCGCCAGCACCAGCAGCTTGTCGAATTCCGATTGCAGGTAGAACAACACCTCGGCGCCGGCCACATAGATGGAATCGGCGAGCCGCCGCAGATAGAGTTCGATGCGCAGCCGCAGCCGCTGGCGTGGATAGAACCAGCCGAAAGCCAAAAGCAGCGAGGCGGCGTTGGCCCCTATGTAGAACCACGACCACATCCAAATGCCATGCTGTGGCGAGACCATGAACAACACCGCGCCAAGCGCCCGCAGTGCGGTGGCCAGGATCGCCAGCACGGCTGCACGGCCGAATTTGCCCAGCCCGTTGTTGACGATCAGCGCCACTTCCACCGGCCGCCACAGCAGTGCCTCGGCAAAAACGATGGCCGTGAATACCGACAGCGGCACAGTGCCGGCAAAGAAGATCAGGTAGACGCCGAACGAGGCCAGGACCAAAAGCGGCAGCGAGACGGCGCCGAGCAGCAGGAAACCCGCTGTGAACGTGCCGATCAGATTGGGGCGGATGGTGGCGGTGCGGTAGAGTGCCGAAATGAAACCGAAGGCGAGAAGCCTCGACAGCATGACGCCGGCCGCCGAGGCGGTGGCGAACATGCCGAACTCTGCGATCGACAGCGTATTGGCGAGCGCGATGAAATAGGCGAGTGAAAACACCAGTCGCCCGCCGGCGCCGCTGATCGCCGAAAAATAGTCGCGCACCAGCCCCCGCCGTTCGGCCATCAAGGTGCCGATCCGCGCGAAGGTCCGCCTTTGCGGTATGTCGCTGGCCTCAGTCATACGTCGAGGAAAATGCATAAGCTGGAAAGTTTAACGCGCCGTTCTGAAGCTTTCAGTAGTGTTGAAAATTGTTGCAACCATGGCGTGAATTCTTGCCGCCTCTTTCGAAAATTAACTTTTTGTTTCCTATGCCTGTTTAGCGTGACTTAACGAATGGCCGACCGCCGCTGCCAAGCGGCCAAGAGTAAAGCTCCACGACATGGTCGACAGGGAAAACCGTGAAGACTGGAAGCGCGAGCGCTCCTTGCTGGCGCTTGGCGAAGCCGTGCGTGGCGAGGACGATGCTTCGCTGGTGTCGATAGGAGACCGCGCGGACCCCTCATGGCGCGAGGATGCCGCCACGCGCCATCGCCTAGCTCGTTCCCGTCGCGAGACGAAGGCGAGCCCGCCTCGGTCGGCAGCCGATAACGCCGAACGGTCTCGCCTGGACGAGGAGCAGCCGTTTGTATCCGAGGGCGCCTGGCGTTCGCGGGGGGAAACCGGCACCGGCGATTTGCCACCCGACATGCCGCAAGCAAGGCCCGCCCCCGAGGAACCTTCGGGCACGGGTGGCGCCCACGATGCAATCGGGTCCCGCGCTGCGGGCAGAGCCGACCCGTCCTCCAATGGCGGGGCGGACAGTCAGCAGTGGAAGCCGCTGATCGATCCGATGCTGGTCGTTCGCGGCGTTGCCAGGTCGAAGCTGCTGATCGTTGCGACCACGATACTGGGCGCTGGACTTGGCGTTGCCATCGCCTTGTCGATGCCGAAGAAATACGAAGCCACGACCGAACTGATCATCGAGCCGGGTGACCTGAAGCTCTCCGACCGCGATCTCACCCAACCGGTAGGCCAGCCCGATGCCGCGCTGGCCGTCGTCGAAACCCGGATCAAGATGCTCACCTCGGGCACCGTTCTCGATCAGGTCGTCAAGAATCTCAACCTCGTCAACGATCCGGAATTCAATGGCCAGGGCTCCGGCGGCCTCGGCGTCATGTCGCTCATCCGCTCGATCGTGTCGCGCAACGATGGGCCTGGCGGCGTCGATGAGGTTCGCCGCCAGGCTCTGGCTGTCGGCAATCTGGCCAAGAGCCTGTCGGTCGAACGCAGCGGCAAGACTTTTGTCATTTCCGTCAGCGCCGTGACCCAGAACGGCGACAAGTCGGCGCTCATTGCCAATACGACGAGGACCGTCTTCCAGCAGGAAGCCGCCAAATACCAGTCCGACATGGCCGGACGCGCGACGAACGAATTGACGTCCAAGCTCGATGATCTGCGCAAGGGGGTCGAGGCGGCCGAGCGCAAGGTCGAGGATTTCAGGGCCACGCATGGCCTGGTCGACGCGCAAGGCCATCTGATCAGCGACGATCAAATGCTGAAGCTCAACGAGCAGCTCTCGGTCGCCCGCGCCCGCACGCTGGAACTCAATGCCCGGGCAGCGTCGGCGCGTTCGCTGGATGTCAATTCCGTTCTGACCGGCACGTTGCCGGAAGAGATCAACTCCAACGCCATGAGCGATCTGCGCTCGCAATATGCAACGCTGAAGCAGGAGGCCGATCGTGCCGCGGTCCGGCTGGGACCGCGTCATCCAGAACTCCAGGCCCTCGACGCCCAGATCGCCGGCGCGCGCGAGCGCATCGCGGCTGAACTGCGCCGCATCGCCTCTTCGCTGCAGGTCGACTTGAAGCGCGCGGTTCAGCTCGAACAGGACCTCGCTTCCCGGCTGGCCCAGGCAAAGGTCCAAAGCGGCGACGTCAACAGCGACCTGGTTGCCCTGCGGGAACTGGAGCGTGAGGCCACCGCCAAGCGTTCCGTCTACGAACAATATCTCTTGCGCGCCAAGGAGACTGGTGAACAGACGGGCATCAACACGACCAACATCAATGTGATCACTCCCGCCCAGGCTCCACTCGAGCCAAATGGACCCTCACGGGCCTTGGTGGCGCTGGCCGGCCTGCTGCTTGGCCTTGCCGCCGGCGTTGGCGTTGGCGCTCTGCGCGGTACCTATGACAGCCTGCGCGAGACGGCAAGCGCGCGCTCACGCCGCGAGCGCAAGGTGGACGAACGCAAGTTGGCTGACCAGAGAGCGCCTCGCGAGGAGCAGGCATTCCGGGCGGAGCCTCCGCCAGAGCCACCGATGCCGGCAGCGCCTGTGCCGCTGCCGCCCGCACCACCGCCGCCGGTCACGCGGACCGAGGCCGCTCCCGCCGAAAGCTCCGGGAGGATTGGCGCACTCATGTCGAGACTGCGCAAGGCCATGTCCCGCAAGCCGTCCGCCGAAGCCGACGACGACATCTCCAGCGGGTTCGGCCTACCCGCCTTCGCCGACAACGGACGGCCTGTCAACGCTCCGCTATTTCCTGGCCATCCGGAGTCCGGTTTCGGGCCTCGGCAGGCGGCCGGCCTGGATTATTCGCAGTCACCCTTCCAGCCGGGCCCCGATGCGGGGTATGGGCAGCGGATGACCTTGCCTTCGCGCTCGCCCCTGATACCGCAACAGGCAACGTACCCGGCTCCCCCGTTTCCGTCCTCTCCCTATGCACAGCCGTTGGGCTACCCCCAGGCGCAGCCCTGGTCGCAAGTGGGCCATCCCTCCAGGCAAAGCTCAGCGGGACCTTATGCGGCGCAGATGCCGTATCCGCCGCCGCCCGCTCCGGCGCAGCCACCGGCCGCCCCGCCCGCGAGGCCGACCCCGGTCGAGGAGGGTGGCGAACAAGCATCGGTCGAAGAGATTCGCGCCAGCCTGCGTGAATTCCGCGAAGCGGTCCGCGAACTCACGGAAAACCGCACCCGCCGCCGCTACTTCTGAACCATCAGATAGGCTGCGGAGGCCGAACAAAACCGTGCCGGTTTCGCGTAAACGGCATGGGAAGGCGCTTTGACGGGATTGCGAGCTTGTATTTTCGTGACAATGCCGCGCTGCAGATTGCCTGCGCCGCGGCATTATGTTCTCGAAGCGGCGTTGGGCGGAACGATGTTGAGGGTGGCATGGCCGAAGTGATTGACGGAAAAAGCGTTGCCGAAGACGTGGTGCGGACGGTCAAGGCGCTGACCGCCGAGCTGGTCGCCAAGGGCAAGGCCAAGCCAGGCCTGGCCGTCGTCATCGTCGGCGAGGATCCGGCGAGCCAGGTCTATGTCGCCTCCAAATCCCGTACCGCCAAGGAATGCGGCTTTCATTCGCTTCAGCACACGCTGCCGGCGGAAACGTCCCAAGAGGCGCTGCTCAAGCTCATCGCCGAACTCAACGCCGATCCTGAAATCAACGGCATCCTGGTCCAGCTTCCGCTGCCCGCCCATGTCGATGCCGGCAAGATCATCCAGGCGATCGCGCCGCACAAGGACGTCGACGGCTTCCATTTCATCAATGTCGGCAAGCTCGGCACTGGTGAACTCGACACGGCCTTCGTTCCCTGCACGCCCGCCGGCTCGATGCTTTTGATCGAGCGCGTGCGCGGCAAGGACCTGTCCGGCCTCAACGCCGTCGTCGTCGGCCGCTCCAACATCGTCGGCAAGCCGATGGCCAATCTGCTGCTTGCCGCCAACTGCACCGTCACCATCGCGCACAGCCGCACCAAGGACCTGCCGGCGCTTGCCCGCACGGCCGACATCCTGGTCGCTGCTGTCGGCAGGCCGGAAATGATCAGGGGTGACTGGGTCAAGCTTGGCGCCACCGTCATCGATGTCGGCATCAACCGCATTCCGGCGCCCGAGAAAGGCGAGGGCAAGTCGCGTCTCGTCGGCGATGTCGCCTATGCCGAAGCGGCCAGGGCGGCCGGCGCGATCACTCCGGTGCCCGGCGGTGTCGGGCCGATGACCATTGCCATGTTGATGGCCAATACGTTAGCTTCGGCCTACCTTGCGGCCGGATTGAAGCGGCCTTCCTTCTGAGCCCGGGTTGACCCTGAAAGCCGCAGCTTTGCCGAACCCCACTATTTCCCCGGAACGGCCGGTCACGAATGATCCCGTTCAAGGCGGCCGGCAGTTCGCTTTCCTGCTGGTCGACAAGTTTTCGATGTTCTCGCTGGCCGCCGCGATCGATACGTTCCGGTCGGCGAACCGCCTGCTCGGTCGCGACTTCTACGGCTGGACAACTGTGTCGGCCGATGGTGACCCGGTGATGGCTTCCAACGGCCTGCCGCTCAAGATCGACTACGCCGTCGCCGACCTGCCGCCGGTCGATATTCTCTTCGTCTCGGTCGGCTTGACGACAGAATTTCCGGGCAAGAGCAAGGTTCTGGCCGCCTTGCGCAGCTGGGGCCGGCGCGGCAACGCGCTTGGTGCCTTGTCGGTCGGATCCTACCTGCTGGCCGAGGCCGGCCAGCTCGAAGGCTATCGCTGCACCATCCATTGGGAAAACCGCGCCGGCTTCGTCGAGCGCTTTCCCGACATCAACTGCACGGGCAACGTCTTCGAGATCGACCGCAAACGCTACACCTGCGCCGGCGGCACCACCTCGATCGATCTGATGCTGGAGATCGTGCGTGGCGATTTCGGCTCCAACCTCGCCAATGGCGTCGCCAACCAGTTCCAGCACGAGCGCATCCGCTCCGCTGGAGACCGCCAGCGCGTCGGGCCGGAGCGTGACCTCACCGGCAAGTCGGAGAAGTTGCGACGCATCGTCGAATTGATGGCCGACCATCTCGACGAGCCGCTGTCGGCGGTACAGCTCGCCAAGTCGGCGGGCCTCTCGGTGCGCCAGGTGGAGCGGCTGTTTCTGCGCCATCTCAACGTCACGCCGGGGCGCTACTACATGCGGCTGCGGCTGGAGCGCGCGCGCGAATTGCTGCGCCAGACCAACATGCCGATCCTCGACGTGGCGATCGCGACCGGCTTCACCTCGCATTCCTATTTTGCCCAGAGCTATCGGCTGCAGTTTGGCCGCCCGCCCTCGGAAGAGCGCCGCACGACATACTGAATTGGGTACGCACGGGCCCTATGCGAGCTATCGCTGATAGCGGTGGCTTGTGTCCCTGCACGCGCTCAAATAGCTTCGGCCAGCGGACGGGGTGGCTAACTCAGGAGATTTCGATGGCGATACTTGCGCGGAGCGTCGCTGCGGCGATCCTCCTTTTGTCGACGACGACATTCGGCTTTGCCGCCAACAAGGTCATCATCATCCTCGACGCGTCGGGATCGATGTGGGCGCAGATCGACGGAAAGCCCAAGCTGGAAATCGCCCGCGAATCGCTGAGGACCGTGCTTCAATCGGTTCCCGCCGACGACGAGATCGGCTTCATGGCCTATGGCCATCGCGAAAAAGGCAGCTGCGACGACATCCAACTGATCGTGCCGCCCCAGGCGGGCTCGGCAAGCGCCATCTCGGCAGCCGCCGACAGCATGAAGTTCCTCGGCAAGACGCCGCTGACGGCAGCCGTCAAGCAGGCGGCCGAAGCGCTGAAATACACCGAGGACAAGGCAACTGTCGTTCTTATCACCGATGGGCTGGAAACGTGCGGCGGTGACCCTTGTGCGCTGGGCAAGGAACTCGAAGCCTCCGGCGTCGATTTCACCGCCGACGTCGTCGGCTTCGGCCTGACCGCCGACGAAGGTAAGCAGATTGCCTGCCTCGCCGACACTACCGGCGGCAAATACATCCAGGCTTCCGATGAGAAGGCGCTGCAGGAGGCGCTGGTCGAGACCGTCGCGGCACCGGCGCCCGAGCCAGCACCGGCCCCCGCTCCGGCACCAGCGCCCGAGCCGGCGAAGCCCGAGTTCAATTTCATGCCGACCGTGGTGCTGGCCGAGGGCGGCGATCCTGTCACCGACGGCAATGCCTGGGAAGTCTACAAGGCCAAATCGGACGGCACGCGCGGCGACAACGTCACCACCGAATACGGCGACTACAAAGCCAATCTGGAACCGGGCGACTACATCGTCGTCGCGCGCGACGGTGAGGCCAAGACGGAGCAGAAGATCAAGATCGAGGCGGGCCAGGTCTACAAGCCGCTGTTCACCTTGAATGCCGGCACACTCATCCTGCATCCACGTCCGAGGCAAGGTGCCGATGTGGCCAGCGGGGCGGCTGTCGTGATCGCCTATCCGGGCGTCGACAACCCTCCGACCTATTATGGAGACACGAAAGTCGTGTTGCCGGCCGGCGACGAGAAAGTGACCGTCACGATCGGACAGGGCGTGGTCACCGAAACGATCCTGCTTGCCGCGGGCAGGGTGATCGACAAGGACATCATCGTCGGCGTCGGCCATGTCGTTGCCAACGCATACTATGTGGCCGGCGGCGACAAGGCTGACGGTTCAGGCACCGGCTTCAAGGTGCTCAAGGCCAAGAAGAAGATCGATGGCACCCGCGACGAGGTCACCTATGCCTATGGCCCCGACAGCAAGTTCGATCTACCGCCCGATGACTATGTGCTGATCGCGACGGTCGATCTCGCCGTCGTGGAACAGCCTTTCAGCGTCAAGGTCGGCGAGTTCCAGGACCTCAAGGTCGCCATGAATGCCGGCGTGCTGGCAATCACGGCGCCTGGCACCTCCAAGATCGAGATCTTCGAGACGAAGAAGGACATCAATGGCAATCGCAAGTCGATCGGCTATGCCTATGACGAGAAGTATCAGGCCGCGATAGCGGCCGGCGATTACGCCGTGGTTTCGGAGAAGACGGACAACAGCAAGAAGGAAGGCGCCGTGACCGTGAAGGCCGGAGAGCGGGTTGAACTGACGGTGCAATAAGGATTGCGATTTCGACCGGCAAAAAGGGCGGCCACGAGCCGCCCTTTTTCATGCCGGACAGAATGCGTCAGGCAGTGTCGAACGCGCTGGCGCCGTGATCGGCGCGGCCCACCAATTGGCGGAAGCCGGCGAACAACTCGCGTCCGAAGCCGAATTCATTGCCGATGAGATCGACTTCGGCTGTGCGGCGCAGCGCGAATTCGGTGCCTGGCACCAGCACTTCCAGCGTGCCGGCATCGGCGTCGAGGCGGATGATGTCGCCGTCATGGATCCGCGCGATCGGCCCGTCCTCGACCGCTTCCGGCGTCACATGGATTGCCGCCGGCACCTTGCCGGAGGCACCCGACATGCGCCCATCGGTGACCAGCGCCACGCGCTGGCCGCGATCCTGCAGGATGCCGAGCACGGTGGTCAGCTTGTGCAGTTCCGGCATGCCGTTGGCCTTCGGACCCTGGAAGCGGATGACGGCGATGAAGTCGCCGGTGAGTGTGCCCGCCTTGAAGGCGTCGTTCAGCCCCTGCTGGCTGTCGAACACCTTGGCCGGCGCTTCGATGATACGCCGCTCCGGTTTGACGGCCGATGTCTTGATGACGGCGTGGCCGAGATTGCCCGCCAAAACCTTCAGGCCGCCCGTCGCCTGGAAGGCCTTGTTGAACGGCGCCAGCACCTTTTCGTCGCCGCTTGCGCGCGGCGAAGCCTCGCGCAGCACAGCGCCGTCGGCGCCGAGCTTTGCCTCGACCGCATAGGGCCGCAGGCCTTCGCCCCACACCGTCTGCACATCCTCGTGCAGGACGCCTTCGTCGAGCAGTTCGCGGATCAGGAAGCCGAGGCCGCCGGCTGCATGGAAATGATTCACGTCGGCAAGTCCGTTCGGATAGACCCGTGCCAACAGAGGCACCGCTTCCGAGAGGTCGGAAATATCCTGCCAGGTCAGCGCGATGCCGGCGGCGGCGGCCATGGCGATCAGGTGGATGGTGTGGTTGGTCGAGCCGCCGGTGGCATGCAGGCCGACGACGCCATTGACGAACGAACGTTCGTCGATCATCCGCCCGACCGGCGTATAGGCGTTGCCGAGCGCGGTGATCGCCAGTGCCCGTTTCGTCGCTTCGCGGGTCAAGGCGTCGCGCAGGGGCGTGCCGGGGTTGACGAAGGACGCGCCCGGCGTGTGCAGGCCCATGATCTCCATCAGCATCTGGTTGGAGTTCGCCGTCCCGTAGAAGGTGCAGGTGCCCGGCCCGTGATACGACTTGGACTCGGCTTCCAGGAGTTCGGCGCGTCCTGCCTTGCCCTCGGCATAGAGCTGGCGGACCTTGGCCTTCTCATCGTTGGGCAGGCCTGTCGTCATCGGGCCGGCAGGAATGAACACCGCCGGCAGATGGCCGAAGGTTAGTGCGGCGATCACCAGACCCGGGACGATCTTGTCGCAGACGCCGAGATAGACGGCGGCGTCGAACATGTTGTGCGACAGGCCGATCGCGGCTGCCATGGCGATCACGTCGCGCGAAAACAGCGACAGCTCCATGCCGGGCTGGCCTTGGGTCACGCCATCGCACATCGCCGGCACGCCGCCCGCGACCTGGGCGATGCCGCCCGCCTCGCGCGCGGCCTCCTTGATCAGGGCAGGGAAGGTCTCGAAGGGCTGATGCGCCGACAGCATGTCGTTGTAAGAGGTGATGATGCCGAGATTGGGCACCTTGTCTGCGCCTAGCGCCAGCTTTTCCGAGGGGCTGCAGACCGCAAAGCCATGGGCAAGGTTGCCGCAGGACAGCACCGACCGGTTGGCGGTCCGGTTCGACGCTTCGGCGATACGGCTGAGGTAGCGCTCCCGGCCCGCTTTGGAGCGCTGGCGTATCCGTTCGGTGATGACTTCGATGTCTCGTCTTGCGGTCATGGGATCAGGTCCTTTCAGGCGAGGTCCCGGAAACATCCTCCCGCCGTTGCCGGGACCACTTGTAAACTTGAAATCAGGGCGCCCAGAAAACCTCCACGGGCTTGGGCGATGCGTCGAGCACGGCACGGATCGGCTTTCGCGGCCCGGACGCGGCCGCGCCGTCGAAGGCGGTGCGCTTGTCCTCGCCCTCGATGTGCAGCGCGATGAAACCGGCGTCGATGATCCGCGCCAGGGTCAGGGTCAGCCGAGGCTCACCCGCACTTACGGCGTGAACCGGCAGGATGATCCTGTCCGAGGCGGGGTCGAGCAGCTTCGGCAGATCGTCGGCGTCGGGAAAGAAGGAGGCGGTATGGCCGTCAGGCCCCATGCCGAGGATCACGACATCGAGCGGCCAGGGCAGGGATCGCAGGGCCGCATCGTCGGATGCCGCGGCATCCTCGATGCCGACCGCCTCGTGGTAGAGCGGAACGAAGCGGGCCGCCTTGGCCGCGTTCTGCAGCAGGTTGGCGGCAACCAGCCCGGCATTGGATCGCGGCGAGGAGGCCGGCACGAAACGTTCGTCGACCAGCGTCACGATCACCTTATCCCAGGCGATCGGCGCCGCGGAGAGCGCGGCAAAGAACTTTGCCGGTGTCGTGCCGCCGGAGACCGCCAGCAGTGCCGTGCCGCGCCCGGCGATCGCCTTGGTCAGGGTATCGGCGACGCGGCCAGCCAGCGCCGAGGCCAGTTGCGGACGGTCGGGAAAAGCGTTCCAGTTGTAGCTGGCGCTGTTCAATTGCTCTCGTGCCATGTCCGCCCGTCACGTTCGATCAGTGCTATCGAGGCCGACGGCCCCCATGTGCCTGCCGTATAGCCCTGCGCTTCCTGCTTGGCGCCTTCCCAGGCATTCTGGATCGGGTCGATCCACTTCCAGGCGGCTTCCACCTCGTCGCGGCGCATGAACAGCGTCTGGTTGCCGCGGATGACATCCATGATCAGCCGTTCATAGGCGTCGGGCGCGCGGCCGTCGAAAGACTGCGCGAAACTCATGTCGAGCGAGATCTGGCGCAGCCGCATGCCGCCAGGGCCTGGGTCCTTGATCATGATGAACTGCTTGACGCCTTCGTCCGGCTGCAGCCGGATGACCAGCTGGTTGGCAAAGATCGGCCCCGCGCCGCTGTCGCCGAAAATCGAGTGCGGGATCGGCTTGAACTCGATGACGATTTCCGAAACCCGGGTCGCCAGCCGCTTTCCGGTCCTGAGGTAGAATGGAACGCCGGCCCAGCGCCAGGTGCCGATCTCGGCCTTGATGGCGACGAAGGTCTCGGTGTTGCTGTCCTTGCCGAGTTCCTCGACATAGCCTTTCACCGGTCCCCCGGCCGACGCACCGGCGCGGTACTGGCCGCGCACGGTGTGCTTCGGCGCCTCGTTGCCGTTGATGCGCTTCAGCGCCCGCAGCACCTTGAGCTTCTCGTCGCGCACCGCGTCGGCGTCCATCGACGAGGGCGCTTCCATGGCGACCAGGCAAAGCAGCTGCAGCATGTGGTTCTGCACCATGTCGCGCAGCGCACCGGCCTTGTCGTAGTAGGTGACGCGGTCTTCCAGGCCCACGGTCTCGGCGACGGTGATCTGCACGTGGTCGATGTGGGCGGAATTCCACAGCGGCTCGTACAGCGCATTGGCAAAGCGCAGCGCCATCAGGTTCTGCACCGTCTCTTTGCCGAGATAGTGATCGATGCGGAAAATCTGGCTTTCGTGGAAGTCGTCGCCGACCAGGTCGTTGAGCGCCTGCGCTGAGGCAAGATCGCGGCCGATCGGCTTCTCCAGCACGATGCGCGAATTCGGCGTGATCAGATTGTGCTCTTTGAGCTTGTGCGAGATGTCGCCGAACAGCGCCGGCGCCACGGCCAGGTAAAAGGCGCGGATGTGGTCACTTTCGCCGATCGCCTTTTTCAGCTTGTCGAAGCCGGCGCCGCTCGTTGCATCGGCCGGGACGTAGGAAAGCCGGGCGAGGAAGGTCTTCAACTCCTTGGCATCGATATCGGCCGGCTTGACATGGTCCGAAATCGCCTGCTTGGCGAAAGCCTGGAACTCCTCGTCGCTCATTTTCGAGCGCGACGTGCCGATGATGCGCGTCGGCTCGGAGAATTGATGGTCGCGCTGGCGATAGTAGAGCGACGGCAGCAGCTTGCGTTCCGACAGGTCGCCGGTACCACCGAAAATGATGAAGTCGAAAGGGTCGACGGGGATAATCTGGCTGGTCATGGTCTGTCCGCTTTGACGCCGGTCGCAAGTACGCGGCTGATATATTCTAATCGATTTAAATTTTCCAGTGCCATGGTGTCACATCGAGGACCAACTGCTGGATTTTGCGTCGGTCCACGTGTGCGCTTGACACTGGCGCCGCCGGGAGGCTTGTCGGTGAACGAAGACTCCGGAAGCTTTCGCAGTTGCAGCATAGAACGTGAATGTGACGAAAGCTAAGGGAGAAATCGGCGCGCCATCCTTGCGGCATCGATCGCATCGGTCGCCAGCCCTTGTGCAAGCTGTGCAGTGATATCGAGGAAGTCCATGAGCGGGAAAAGCATGCGTCTGGAAAACAAGGTCGCCATCATCACCGGTGCGGCATCGGGCTTCGGCGAAGGCATGGCCAAGCGCTTCGCGGAAGAGGGCGCCAGGGTCGTTGTCGCCGATCTCAACGCCAAGGGTGCGAAACGCGTCGCCGATGAGATCGGCGAGGCGGCAATCTGGACGCAGACTGACGTTTCGTTGCGCTCCGAGTTCGACGAGATGGTCTATGCCGCCAAAAGCGCCTTCGGCCGTGTCGACATCATGGTCAACAATGCCGGGTTCACCCATCGCAATGGCGACATGCTCAAGGTCGACGAGGAAACCTTCGACCTGATCACATCAGTCAACATGAAGGCGATCTATCACGCCGCCCTTGCGGTTGTGCCGATCATGGAGCGGCAAGGTGGCGGTGTCATCTTGACCACGGCGTCTACCGCAGGATTGCGGCCGCGGCCCGGCCTCACCTGGTACAATGCCTCGAAGGGTTGGGCGATCACCGCCACCAAGTCGATGGCGGTGGAACTCGCGCCCAGGAACATCCGCGTCAACTGCCTTTGCCCGGTCGCCGGTGAAACCGGCATGCTTGAAAAATTCATGGGCGCCGATACGCCCGAGATCCGCGAGGCATTCCGCGCCTCGATCCCGCTCGGGCGGCTGTCGACCCCGCTCGATATCGCCAACGCGGCTTTATGGCTGGCCTCGGACGAGGCCGCTTTCATAACCGGGGTCGCTCTGGAAGTCGATGGCGGGCGCTGCATCTGAACGCGGCGATCGTCGGATGTTACGTGCCGGGCTTGACGTAGCTCTTGTACACCCAGCCGTGCTTGCCGTTGTAGACGATCTCGCACCACTGCTTGCAGCCCATCAGTTGCACCGAGGTCCGGGCAGGGATCGTACCGATGGGGGTGGCCCCCTTCTTCGGAGCACTGCGCATGGTCACAGCCCTGAGAATACGGCCGTTGCCTGTCGCCGCCACCTTGCGCGGCTTCGCCTTGGCTGCGTTGTCCTCGCCTTGTGCATTCGCGGGTTTTTGGTCCGGTGCTTGCGGCTGCGTCTCCGGAATGGCGGCGGTCTGCGCGCCATCGGGATTGCTGCTATTGGCAGGCGGGCTCGGCGCGGCGACCTTGGCAAGCTCGTCGGTGGCATCGGTATCGGTAGACGATTGCGCGAACGCCGCCGCTGTTTTGTCAGGCGCCGGCTCGGGCTGCTTGGCTACCTGGCTGGGAGCCGCCGTTTGATCGGGATCAGTTGCCGCGGCAGCCTTCGGCTGCGCCCCTGTCCAGCGGGGATCATTGGCGGCAAGCGCTGGTATGTCCACCGCCGCCGCTGCCTTGGTCGGTGACACCTGGCTGGACTTGCGCTCCGCCTGCGGCGTCACGGCCGCCACCGTCACCGTCGTCCCCGAGGAGGGAACTTTCGTCGTCTTCACCGGAATGGTCGGAATGCTCTGCTCGGGACTGGCGGCTGCTTGCCTCTCGCCGGTCGGCAACGCCAGCCAGAGCGCCACTGCGGCAACGCCAAGCAGTGCCGCGGTGCCTATTGCCGCGATAACCAGGTGCGAGTTCGAACGGACTCCCTGCCAGAATGACGGGCGCATGTCATAGCCGAACTGCATGGCGAAGCGCCGACGTTCCGGAGCACCGAAACTGAAGGGCTCTCTCACTCTTGCCACCTCCATAAGCGGGCCGGTGTTCTTTCGATCAAATATCGCAAGTCACGCGTTCGATCAGCATCGGTCCCAAAACGCGGGCGGGCCCGCAACAATCCCCGAACAATCGCCCAGATGCGGACCTTTCGCCCGCGATTGTGGCGTCAGTACGCCATTACCAAGGATTCTGCGCTTTTGCCCGCAATTCCGCAATGTGTCGCCCGGGCAACAAATATTACATGAATATTACAATATTACATGAGTTCGTGATCGCAGGGATAGCGGCGATCCAATCCCAGCCTAAGCACGTCGCGTTGGAAAAGACCCCACGACGCACTTGGATCTTGTTTTGTGCATGTCGTTCTCCCAAAGGTCACTTTGCGCGACGCATTAGATCCTGTCCCGCAGCGCAAACCAGTTGAGCGCAAGGAAAAGCAGCGGCGCCCGGAACCGGCGGCCGCCAGGAAATGGCGGGATTTTCAGCTCCTCGATAAGCTTCAGCCGGTCGCGGTTGCCGGTGATGGTTTCGGCATAGAGCTTGCCGAAGAAGTTCGACAGCATGACGCCGTGACCGGAATAGCCGCCGGCCGAGATCACATTCGGCATCACTTCACGCACGAACGGCTTCCTCGGCACGGTGATGCCGACATAGCCGCCCCAGCCATGGGTGATCTCGACATCGCCGAGCGCCGGATAGAGCTCCGCGATCTGGCGGCGAATGTGGATGTTGATATCTTTGGGATCGTTGACGCCATAGACCTCGCGTCCGCCGAAAAGCAGCCGTCCATCCCTGGATTTGCGGAAATAACGCACGACGAAGCGGGAATCGTCGACCGATTCGCCCCCCGGCAACACGTTCGAATCCGATCCCAGCGGCACGGTCGCGCCGATGAAGGATCCGATCGGCATGATGTGCGCGGCACTCACCGGCTCGAGCGTGCCGCCATAGGCGTTGACCGCGATCAGGCATTTTTGCGCCGAGATCGTCCCCCTCGGCGTGGAGACCCTGACCTTGCCGCCTGCCGAGACGATGCCGGTCGATGGCGTCCCTTCGAACAAGTGGGCGCCAGCTTGTGCCGCCGCCCGCGCCGTGCCGATCACCAGCTTCATCGGATGGATATGGCCGGTGCCGATATCGCGCGTGCCGCCGAAATAAGCGCTCGAGCCCAGCCGATCCGCCGTCTCCTTCGCATCCATGAAGGAGATGTGCGGGTATGAGAAGCGGCCGGCCATGATTTCGGCATGCGCCTTGTAGTCGTCCACATAGCGCGGCTTGTGCGCGACCGAGAGCTGGCCCGGCATGTAGTCGATATCGATCTGGTTGAGGGCCGCGAAGTCGAGCAGATGCGCTTTCGCCTCTTCGGCGAGATCGAACAGCGCCCTGGCGCGGGACAGACCGTATTCTGCCTCCAGGTCCTCGGCCCAGGCACGCTGCCCGGTGCCGAGCTGGCCGCCATTGCGCCCGGAAGCGCCGTCGCCAAAACGATATGCTTCGATCAGGACAACGCTGGTACCGGCCTTGGCCAAATGCGTCGCTGCCGACAGGCCGGTAAACCCGCCGCCGATAATAACGACGTCGCAGGTCCGATCACCGTCGAGCGTTGGATATTCGGGCCGCGGCCCAGCCGTGTCCTCATACCAGGACCGGCCGGGGGAAATGGGGGATTGGTAGTTCATGATGCTCACAGGGCAGTAGGGCAGTAGGGCAGTAGGGCAGTAGGGCAGTAGGGCAGTAGGGCAGTAGGGCAGTAGGGCAGTAGGGCAGTAGGGCAGTAGGGCAGTAGGGCAGTAGGGCAGTAGGGCAGTAGGGCAGTAGGGCAGTAGGGCAGTAGGGCAGTAGGGCAGTAGGGCAGTAGGGCAGTAGATAAACTACTCGGGTGACAATTTGCGGATTAGAAGCCGCAAGAGCGTTCCCACACTCTCGCTGCGGTTCATCAGCGGTTGGGCTATCTCATGCGAGGTGATGCCGACGCGTTGCGCGATCAGCAGATGGGTCTCCAATTCTTTGAGTGATCCTTGCGCAATCCTGAGAAATTGCTGATAGGAAGCCCGGCTTTCCCGTCCGTAACCCTCAGCTATGTTGGCGGGCACGGAGGTGGCTGCCCTGCGTAGCTGAGCAGTCACGCCATAGAGTTCTTCTTTCGGCCAGGCTTTTGTCGCCTCGTAGACTGATACTGCTAGGTCCATGGCCTGCTGCCAGACGATCAGATCCCTGTACGATTCGATCTTCGCCATCGTCTGCCACCCCCCTTACTGCCTTACTGCCTTACTGCCCTACTGCCTTACTCCCCTAAACATTCAGCAGCAGATATTCCCGCTCCCACGGACTGATCACTTCCATGAACGTTTCGAATTCCGCCCGCTTGATCGCCGCATAGGTGGCGGCGAAGGACTTGCCCAGCAATGCGCAGAGTTCCTCGTCGCCTTCGAACAGGTCGACGGCTTCGAGCAGGCTGCGCGGCAGGTCGATCTCGTGCGCGTTGGCGGTGGTCAGTACGGGAGGCTCGGCCTTGATCTTCCTGGTGATGCCGATCAGCCCGCAGGCAAGCGAAGCCGCCAGCGCCAGATAGGGATTGGCATCGGAGGACGGGATGCGGTTTTCAACGCGCCGCGCCGCTGGATCGGAACGCGGCACGCGGAAAGCCGTGGTGCGGTTGTCGTAGCCCCATTTGTTGTTAACCGGGGCAGAGGCCGCCTGCGTCAGCCGCCGGTAGGAATTCACGTAGGGCGCGAACATAACCAGCGCATTCGGCACGTGCTTCTGCATGCCGCCGATGAAATGGAAGAAATCCTCGGTCTCCGAACCATCCTCGGCCGAAAAGATGTTCCTGCCCGTCTTCTTGTCGACGATCGACTGATGGATATGCATGGCGGAGCCCGGCTGGCCCTGAATCGGCTTGGCCATGAAGGTCGCGTAGATCTCATGCTTGAGCGCGGCTTCACGAATGGTGCGCTTGAACATGAACACCTGGTCGGCGAGCTCGATCGGGTCGCCGTGGCGCAGATTGATCTCGAGCTGGCCGGCGCCCTCTTCGTGGATGAGCGTGTCGATCTCCAGGCCCTGGCTTTCGGAGAAATGGTAGATGTCGTCGATCAGTTCGTCGAACTCGTTGACGCCGGCGATCGAATAGCCGGCGCCGCCGCCGATCGCGCGCCCCGAGCGGCCGACAGGCGGGGTCAGGGGATAGTCCGGGTCCGGATTCTTGCGCACGAGGTAGAACTCGATTTCGGGTGCCACGACCGGCTTCAGCCCAAGCTTGTCATAGGCCGCCAGCACGCGCTTCAGCACATTGCGCGGCGTGAACTCGACCGAGCGGCCGTCCTGGTGGACGAGGTCGCAGATGACGGCGGCCGTCGGGTCTTCTTCCCAGGGAACCACGGTCAATGTCGACAGGTCCGGCATCAGCTTGAGGTCGCCGTCGTCTTCCGGATAGTGAAAGCCGTTACCGTCCTCCGGATAGCCGCCGGAAATCGTCGTCATGAAGACCGCCGAAGGCAGCGCCAGTGAGGTGTTGGAAGTGAATTTCTTCGACGGCATCATCTTGCCGCGCGCCACGCCGGCCTGATCAGGCGTGATGCATTCGATATCCTCGATGCCGCGCCATTCCAGCCAATCGCTGACTTCCTTCCAGTTCTTCACACCTCGCAGGTTTTTCACGAAGGCAGGCGTGCGCGCCCGTCCTCCGCGGCTCGACGGACGGACTTCCTTTTTTGCAGGCGGCATCATTCACCAGATTGGGTTGCGGATTTTCAAGTATAGCCGTGCCGTGCGACCGAAGGGAAGGGGAGCCGCCGCGGGCATTTGCCGTTGCGGGTTGAAAACCGGTTGCCGGTCGGCATAGGTTTGGCGTCTTCCCGCACTCGAGAAGCCGGCGATGAGATCCAGTAGCGAACTGACCACGATCGGCTTCGATGCCGACGACACGCTTTGGCAGAACGAACGGTTCTTCCGCATGACGGAAAAGCGCTTTGCCGCCATGCTGGCCGATCATGGCGAGGGGGAGCAGATCTCGGCTCGACTGTTGGAAGCCGAGAGGCGCAATCTCGCGATCTACGGTTTCGGCATCAAGGGATTTACGCTCTCGATGATCGAGACGGCGATAGAGGTCACCGACGGGCGCGTGCCGGCTTCCGTCATATCGGAGATTCTCGACGCCGGCCGCGAGATGCTGGGCCATCCGATCGAGCCCTTGCCGCATGCACGCGAGACGGTCGAGAAGCTCGCCGGCACCTTCCGCCTCGTGCTGATCACCAAGGGCGATCTGTTCGATCAGGAGCGCAAGCTGGCCGGCTCCGGGCTGGGCGAGTTGTTCGAGGCCGTCGAGATCGTCAGCGACAAGACCGCCGCGACCTATGCGCGCCTATTCGACCGCCATGGCGATGGCCCGGCAAGGAGCATGATGGTCGGCAATTCGCTGAAGTCGGACGTGGTGCCCGCCATCGAGGCCGGCGGCTGGGGTGTCCATGTGCCGCACGAATTGACTTGGGTGCTCGAACATGTCGAGGCGCCGGTCGCCGAGCCGCGGTTCCGCCAGATATCGGATCTCAGCCAATTGCCCGCGCTTGTCGAAAGCATCAGGAACAGAGTTTGATCGTAGACCTCCGGCTGCTTTTTTCGCGCAATTCTGGATGGAAAAAAACGGTTTCGCCTTTTGGAATCGTTTTAGCGGCCGGTCAGGCGATCGATGACCGGTTGCAGCCGTTCGGGCGTGATCGGCTTGGCCACCACCGCGTCGACAACATGCGCCAGGCCCAGGCTCTCCGGCGTGCCATTCTTGGTTGAAAGCAGGATCACGGGAGGAAGTGCCTTGCCCGCGGCTCGCCGCAACGTGTCGATACTGGACATCAGCGTGTCGCAGTCTTTGTTGTCGGGGCCACCATCGAGGACAACCGCCCCGGGGATAAGCGAACGTAAGGTCTTCACCGCCATTTCAGGCGATTCCGAGATTGGTTTGAGCCCGGAACGCTCGACGATTTTAGACACCACGACGCGATTGATCGGCGACTTCCCGACAACAAGCACCCGCGAAGGATCTCGGATCGTCTCAATGTTTGAACCCCGGGTCACCCGATTCAGATGTTTTGTACTCTCCCCCTCGTCACTCACTAGGCACCCAAGTCGGCCAAGAATCTTGCCCCTATTTCAATGCAGAGTTGAATCTGCGGACAATTGGCGTGAGATCGCACCCTATGTCAAGTTGAAATAAAAGACTTCTGAAACCGTCTCCCACACAGTGGATTCAAGCAACAGTACTGTACTGCCCTGTCCATAGCTTGGTTGCGTGAAAATAAAATTCACCTACGCATACGCGGCGCGGGCAAATGGCCGGTTGTAGCGCTTCCGGGTCAGCCATGGCTTTGTTGTGTAACGATCACCGGGATCAGCAGGTCGCCCCAATTGCCGTCGCCGCCATGGTGCCTCGCGGAGCGCACGAGCTCCACCGAGACGCCCGCCTCGACCGCCTTCATCACCGATTGGTTGAGCCTGTGCAGGTCGTTGGCCAGCATGCGGATTGTCGCCTGCTGGTCGACGCTCATCGTGGTCGATTGCTCTTCGGCCCGTTCCTTGACGCGGCTTATCGATGCCATTGGTCTTCTCCTGTGTCTGAGGCCCTGTTGGGCGTTTCCTCGGTATTTCTGGTCGCTATTCCGCGGCCGGCTTGAACTGCGCGTGCTCGGTCGATTCATGCATGGCCGTGGTCGACGACCGGCCGCCGGTGATCGCCATAGAGACCGCGTCGAAATAGCCGGTGCCGACCTCGCGCTGGTGCTTGGTCGCGGTATAGCCATTGGCTTCCGCCGCGAATTCCGCTTCCTGCAACTCGGAATAGGCCGCCATCTGCCGCGCCTTGTAGCCGCGGGCGAGTTCGAACATGCCGTAGTTGAGCTGGTGGAAGCCGGCCAGCGTGATGAATTGGAACTTGTAGCCCATGGCGCCCAGTTCCCTCTGGAACTTGGCGATCGTCGCGTCGTCGAGATTCTTCTTCCAGTTGAACGACGGCGAGCAATTGTAGGCGAGCAGCTTGCCTGGATGGTGCCTGCGCACCCCCTCGGCGAATTTCTTGGCCTGCGCCAGGTCGGGCTTCGAGGTCTCGCACCAGATCAGGTCGGCGTGCGGCGCATAGGCAACGGCCCGCGCGATGCAAGGCTCGATGCCGTTCCGGACTTGGTAGAAGCCTTCCACCGTGCGGCCGGCATCATAGTCGACGAAGGGCTGGTCGCGCTCATCGATATCGGAGGTCAGCAGCTTTGCAGCTTCCGCGTCCGTGCGTGCCACGACCAAGGTGGGCGTGGCCATCACGTCGGCCGCGAGCCGCGCCGCGTTGAGGTTGCGGATATGCGCCGCGGTCGGGATCAGCACCTTGCCGCCGAGATGGCCGCACTTCTTCTCCGACGCCAACTGGTCCTCGTAATGGACGCCAGCGGCACCGGCCTCGATGAACGCCTTCATGATCTCGAAGGCGTTGAGCGGACCGCCGAAGCCGGCTTCCGCGTCGGCTACGATCGGTGCGAACCAGGTCTCGACAGAAAGCCCCTTGCCTTCGGAGGTTTCGATCTGGTCGGCGCGCTGCAGCGTGCGGTTGATGCGCTTGACCAGTTCGGGCGCCGCATTGGCCGGATAGAGCGACTGGTCCGGATACATTGCCGAGGCGGTGTTTGCGTCGGCAGCGACCTGCCAGCCCGACAGGTAGATCGCCTTCAGCCCGGCGCGCACCTGCTGCATCGCCTGGTTGCCGGACATGGCGCCGAGCGCGTTGACGAAGTCCTCCTCGTGGATGAGTTTCCACAGCCGGTTGGCGCCCATTTCGGCAAGGCTCTGACGAATCTGCACCGAACCGCGCAGCCGCTTCACGTCCTCCGGCGAATAGGGACGTTCAATGCCGTCGAAGCGACCTTCAGGCGCCGAGGGGACGAGGTTGTAAAAATCAGTCATTGGTCACTCCGAAGATTTCTGCACAGCCAATTCTCGGGCCGCTTCTATGTGACTGAATTTACATTTTGGCGCCGCATGAGCTAGAAAAATCAGCAGAACCGAGTGGATATAACGGAAAATCTGTGTTGTGTTTGACAGCAAGGCACTGTAAATTTGTCAATCCTGTAAAGCGAAGAGAGGCGGGATGCAGCTGGCGGCGTGTAAACTCCTGTCAAGAATTGGCGATGGCTGACCAGAAGATTTTCGCTGGGCCGCGCATCCGCCGCATCCGCGGCGCCAAGGGCCTGACCCAGACGGCGATGGCCGAGGGGCTCGGCATCTCGCCGTCCTACCTCAACCTGATCGAGCGCAACCAGCGGCCGCTGACGGTGCAATTGATCCTGAAGCTCGCCTCCGTCTACAAGGTCGATCCGCATGAGCTTCAGGGCGAGGCAAGGGGATCGGTCGCTGCCCTCAAGGAGGTGTTCACCGACCCGCTGCTGGTCGGCGAATTGCCGGGAGACCAGGAATTGATCGAGTTTGCCGAGGCGGCGCCCAACGCCTCCGCCGCGGTGATAAAACTGTTCCGCGCCTATCGCGAGCAAGCCGAGCGGCTGTCCGATCTCAACGAGCTTCTGGCCCGCGAGGGCCGGGCGACCGCCCTCTCTGGCGCCCGCCTGCCGATCGACGAGGTGCGCGAGATTTTCGAGCGGCGACCGAACCATTTCGCCTCGCTCGAGGAAGAGGCCGAGGCGTTCACGTCGGTGCTCGATCCCGGCGACGACCTGTTTGGCGCCTTGAAGGCATGGCTGAAGCGCGAATACGGCATCGTGGTCAAGGTTCTCCCGGTCGCCACCATGCCGAACTGGCGCCGCCGCTACGACCGCCACTCGCAGCGCCTGTTTCTGTCCGAGCGTCTGTCGCCGTTCGACCAGTTGCGTGAAGTCGCGATGGAGGCCTGCCTGATCCGCATGTCGGTTGCGGTCGCCGGTGAGATCCAGGCACTGAGGCTGACCACGGACGAGGCGCGCCGCCTTGCCCGCTTCGAACTCGGCCGCTACGCCGCCCATGCGCTGATGATGCCCTATCTGCCCTTTCACGCGGCGGCCGTTCGCTCACGCTACGACATTGATGTCCTGCGCTCGCGCTTCGGCGTTTCCTTCGAGCAGGCGGCAAACCGGCTGACCATGCTGCAGCGGCCAGTTGCTTCCGGCGTGCCCTTCTTCATGCTGGAGATCGACAATGCGGGAAACCGCTTCCGCAAGGCCGGCAGCCAGGGCTTTCCGCAAAGCCGCTTCGGCGGTGGCTGTCCCAAGCTTCCCGTGCATGTCGCCTTCACTCAGCCGGGCCAGATATTCGTCGAGGCGGTGGAAATGCCCGATGGCGCCGAGTTCCTGTGCATCGCCCGCACGCTGGAGGGGCCGCAAGGCGCGTTCTCCGAACGACCGCGCCGCACGGCACTGCTGCTCGGCTGCGACATCGGCTTTCGCGACGAGATCGTCTATGGCACGGTGCTGCTTGGCGCGGCGACCGGCGCGAAGATGGGGGCGGGCACCGTCGCGGCGACGCCTGTCGGCCCCGCCTGCCGGCTTTGCGAGCGCGCCGGCTGCCTGGCGCGCGCAGAGCCGCCGGTGACGCGACCGCTCGGCCTCGACGAGATGGTCACCGGCCTGAGTGCCTTCGACTTCCAGTGATGTCGTGGTGACTTGCCGCGCGAAGAAGAAGACTGACTGCTTCCTACTCAGGAAGACAATAAGCCGTCACGCTAAATATAGCGGATGCAATATTGATTAAGCATTGCTGTTAAGATATCAACGACAATCTGTGCAGCGATCGGGGGGATTGATGAGCCGGATAGCTCTTTGGCTTGGTTTGGGCCTTGCCCTTTCGGTCTGGCCCGCTCAGGCGGAAAGATCCTCGGATTTTTTTAAATCTTACCAAGGGTACAATGACGACGGCAAGGCTTTCCTGGACAAAATCGAGCCGAAGATCGGCACGGTGGACCTTGCCGAAGGTGTACACCTGACCCTCGGCGATAAGTTCTATTTTCTTAACAAGAAAGACACTGCCTCTGTTTTGACAGAAGCCTGGGGCAATCCTGCCAGTTCCGCTGCCGATTCGGTCGGCATGATCTTTCCGGCCAAATATGATCCCATTGCCGATGGCAATTGGGGCATAGAGTTGCGATGGGAGAAGATAGGCTATGTCGATGATGGCGACGCCGCATCCATCGACTACGGCGAGTTGCTGCGCACCATGCAGGCGGACACATTGTCAGGCAACGATCAAAGGGCAAAGGATGGCTTTCCTCCCATTACCTTGATCGGCTGGGCCTCGCCGCCAGTCTACGACTCGGTCAACAAGCGTTTGCACTGGGCAAAGGAACTGCAATTCGGAGACGATACCGTCCACACGCTCAACTACGACGTCCGTTTTCTGGGTAAGGAGGGCGTTTTTGTGATGAGTTATATCGCTACGGTGGAGCAATTGCCGGAGATAAGGCAAAGCCTGGACGAAGTCCTTGGCCTCGCCGCCTTCAATACCGGCAAGAAATACACTGATTTCATACCCGGCTCCGATACAGTTGCGGCAGTTGGCATTGGTGGCCTCATAGCGGGAAAATTGGCGGCGAAGGCGGGCCTTCTGGCCGTGGCGCTCATTGCGCTGAAGAAATTCGGTTTGATCTTGCTGGTTCCCTTGGCCGGAGTCTGGCGCTTCATTCGCGGCAACAAGCGCACGTCGTAGGCGTCGCCCAAGCGCTGCTGACTGTTGTCGGGCGCGCCGGTAGGGTGCCGGCAGTGCGCCAAACGGAACACTGCACTGGATCACGCCTCGCCAATGCCTTTGCGGTACGCGAACAGGGTACGTTCTTGTCGTCTCCTGCGCATCGTGCCGTCCTCAAAATCTCGACAGTCGCGCCCATGACCGACACCACATCAAGGCAGATCGCCACGTCCGCGGCCATCCCGCTGCGCGAGGAGCGCATCGGCTTCCTTCTGGTGTTCCTGTCGGCGCTGATGTGGAGTTTCGGCGGCACCATCGCCCGGTTCATCACGGTCGGCGACAGCTGGACCGTGATATTCTGGCGCTCCGCGTGGGCTGCCGTCTTCCTGCTTTGCTTCATGGTCTGGCGTGACGGCTGGCGCGGCATGCTGAAATCATTCCGCGACATGGGCCTGCCAGGCATTGCGGTGGGGTTCTGCTTCGCCATTGCGTCGACCTCGTTCGTGGTGGCGCTTGCCTATACCACCGTCGCCAATATTCTTTTGATGCAAGCCGGCGTGCCGCTTCTGGCGGCCCTGTTTGCCTGGGCGCTGTTCCGCGAAAAGGTAACCGTCGCGACCTGGATAGCAATCGTCGCCGTCATCGCCGGCGTCGCCATCATGGTGTCTGAATCTGTTGACGGCGCCGTCTCGCCCATAGGCGATGGACTGGCGCTGCTGATCGCGTTCATGTTCTCGATCGCCACCGTCATCACCCGGCGCTTCTCCAGCGTGCGCATGACGCCGGCGACGTGTCTCGGCACGATCCTTGCGGCGGGCTTCGCTGCCTCGCAGGCCTCGACGTTCGCGGTGTCGGTCGGCGACATGGGCTTCCTCTTCGTCTTCGGCGTGGTCAATCTCGGCCTTGGTCTTGCTTTCTTCGCCACTGGCGCGCGCTTGATCCCGGCGGCTATCGCGGCGTTGCTCGGCACGTTCGAGCCGATCCTGGGGCCGATATGGGTCTGGCTCATCCATTCCGAGGTGCCGTCCGGGCGCACCATCGTCGGCGGCGCGGTGGTGGTCACGGCGCTGCTTGTCCATATTGGGCTCGAATTCAAGCGCCAGGCGCGGCCTCAGCGGGCTGGGGTCACCGGGGTGCCTTCGCCTAATTGATGCGGGCGCCGAAGCTTTGCCCATTGACAATGTCGCTTCCGCCCGGGCAGGCTGGGAACACGGCAACAACAAGACAGGCGTATCTTGCCAAGTCTCCCCGGCGGCCCGATCGAGACCGGACCACATTCTAGTATCTCTGACCGCACGGCGGCGAAAGCTTCTGACGGCATCGCAATTCCTTCCCGCCCCGACCGTGCGGGCGGCCGTCGGCGGCGTGCCGAATGGCGGCCGTCGACCTCTGGAAAGTTCAACAATCTAAAGCAAATGCCCGGCCGCGCGAGCATGTCGCGACGCGCCGGCAATGGAACACTCACCAAAGGAGAATAGCATGATCCGCAAAGCACTCTGGCTTTCGGCAACCTCGGTATTTCTGGCGCTTTTGACGCCCGCCGGTCACGCCGCGGACCGCGTCGTCAACGTCTTCAACTGGTCGGATTACATCGACAGTTCGATCATCGATGATTTCACCAAGAAAACTGGCATCAAGGTCGTTTACGATACGTTCGATTCCAACGAGATCCTCGAAACCAAGCTGCTCGCCGGCGGCAGCGGCTACGACGTCGTCGTGCCGAGCGGCAATTTCCTGGCCCGCCAGATCCAGGCCGGTGTGTTCCAGAAACTCGACAAGTCGAAGCTGCCGAACCTCTCCAACATGTGGGACACGGTTACGGAGCGCACCGCCAAATACGATCCCGGCAACGAATACTCGGTCAATTACATGTGGGGCACGGTCGGCATCGGCTACAACACCAAGAAAGTGCAGGCAGCGCTCGGCACCGACAAGATCGACAGCTGGGATACCTTCTTCAACCCCGATAGCCTGGCCAAATTAAAGCATTGCGGCGTCTATGTGCTGGATTCTCCATCCGACATCCTGCCGGCGGCGCTGAAGTACCTCGGTCTCGACCCCAACAGCACGTCGCCCGACGATATCGCCAAGGCCGAGGAAGCTCTTCTCAAGGTCCGTCCCTATATCAGGAAGTTCCACTCGTCCGAATACATCAACGCACTTGCCAATGGCGATATCTGCCTGGCGGTCGGCTGGTCGGGTGACGTGTTCCAGGCTCGCAACCGCGCGGTCGAGGCCAAGCAAGGCGTGGAAATCGGCTATTCCGTGCCGAAGGAAGGCGCCCAGATGTGGTTCGATCAGATGGCGATCCCCGCCGACGCGCCGCACGTCGCCGAGGCGCTTGAATTCATCAACTACATGATGACGCCGGAAGTGATCGCCAAGTCGTCGAACTATGTCCTTTATGCCAACGGCAACAAGGCATCGCAGCAATTCGTGGACAAGGCGCTGCTCGACGATCCGTCGGTCTATCCGGACGCCGCGACCTTGCAGAAGCTCTATACCACCCAGCCTTACGATCCCAAGACCCAGCGCATCGTCACGCGCAGCTGGACCAAGATCGTCACCGGCCAGTAGGCAATCCGGCGCGACCCCGGCAGCCAACTGCCGGGGTCGATTTCTTTTGGGGAATAAAAAAGCACGGAGTGGGGATATGAAATCGCTTGGCAGCATCCGCAGGGACTTCGCGCCATGGAACGACCCGAACGCCAAGCCATATATCCAGTTCGACAATGTCACCAAGAAGTTTGGTGACTTTACCGCCGTCAACAATCTGTCGCTGACCATTTTCGAGCGTGAATTCTTCGCTCTGCTTGGCGCATCGGGTTGCGGAAAGTCGACGCTGCTCAGGATGCTTGCCGGCTTCGAGGAGCCGACGGCCGGGCGCATCCTGCTCGACGGCCAGGATCTGCGCGGCATTCCGCCCTATCGCCGGCCGGTCAACATGATGTTCCAGTCTTATGCCTTGTTCCCGCATATGACCGTCGAGAAGAACATCGCCTTCGGTCTCAAACAGGAAGGCATGCCGAAGCCGGATATCGAAAAACGCGTCGCCGACATGCTGAAGCTGGTCAAGCTCGAGCAGTTCGCCAAGCGCAAGCCGCACCAGCTTTCCGGCGGCCAGCGCCAGCGCGTCGCGCTTGCCCGCTCGGTCGCCAAGCGACCGAAGGTGCTGCTGCTCGACGAGCCGCTCGGCGCGCTCGACAAGAAACTGCGCGAGGAAACCCAGTTCGAACTGATGGATCTGCAGCAGGAGCTTGGTCTCACCTTCGTCGTCGTCACCCATGATCAGGAAGAGGCGATGACGATGGCCGATCGCATCGCCATCATGGACAAGGGCGAAGTCATGCAGGTGGCGACGCCGCCGGAAGTCTATGAAGCCCCGACGTCGCGCTTCGTCGCCCATTTCGTCGGCAACGTGAACATGTTCGAGGGCAAGGTTGCCGAACAGGCGGCCAACACGACGCGCATTACAGGTCCAAGCGGAGCTCAGATCGTCGTCGAGAACGGTGGCGCGGCTGCGAAGGCCAATGCGGATATCGTCTTCGCCGTCAGGCCGGAGAAGATCAGGGTCTCGTCTAAGAAGCCGGCCGATGCCGTCAACGCGCTGGAAGGTGAGGTTTACGACATCGCCTATCTCGGCGACATGACTGTCTATCACGTCAGGCTGGACGACGGGCAGATCGTGCGGGCAAGCGCCTTGAACGCGGCCCGTGTGACCGAGGATCCACTGACCTGGAACGACCGTGCCTGGGTGTCTTTCCGGCCCGACGCCGGCGTCGTGCTGGCACGGTAGGGGACGGTCATGTCCAACATCGCCGTTACCGATGCCGCCGCGCCACCGACCGCCGCCAATCCGTTCCTGACGCGGCTCGGTGCCGGCTTCGTCAGCCGGCTCGTCATCATCGTTCCCTATCTCTGGCTGCTGTTCTTCTTTCTTGTCCCCTTTGTCATCGTCTTCAAGATCTCGTTGTCGCAGACGGCTATCGCCATGCCACCCTATACGCCGGTGCTCGATTTCAGGGACGGCGTTTCCGGTTTCTTCGCCGGCTTTCGCGACCTCAACTTCGACAATTATGTCTGGCTGACGCAGGACGCACTCTATTTCAAGGCCTATCTCACCAGCGTCGTCATCGCTGCCATCTCGACGGTGCTGACCCTGCTGGTTGGCTATCCCATCGCATATGGCATGGCCCGCGCTCCGGCGACAATCCGCCCGACATTGCTGATGCTGGTCATCCTGCCGTTCTGGACGTCGTTCCTGATCCGCGTCTATGCCTGGATCGGCATCCTCAAGCCCGAGGGCCTGCTCAACCAGCTGCTGTTGTCGCTGCACATCATCAACCAGCCGCTGGTGATCCTCAACACCTACACGGCCATCTTCATCGGCATCGTCTATTCCTACCTGCCGTTCATGGTGCTGCCGCTTTATTCGTCGCTGGAAAAAATGGACTATTCGCTGATCGAGGCAGCCAAGGACCTCGGCTGCCCGCCGACGTCAGCCTTCTGGAAGATCACTTTTCCGCTGTCGCTGCCCGGCGTCATAGCCGGCTGCCTGCTGGTGTTCATCCCTGCCGTCGGCGAGTTCGTCATCCCCGATTTGCTCGGCGGCTCGCAGACGCTGATGATCGGCAAGACGCTGTGGAACGAGTTTTTCGCCAATCGTGACTGGCCGGTGTCGTCGGCCGTTGCCGTCATCCTGCTGCTGCTGCTGATCGTACCGATCGTGTTGTTCCAGCATGCCCAGGCCCGCGCGCAGGAGCAGGACAAATGAACACCACCTGGAGCCGCTTCAACATCACCTCGATCACGCTCGGTTTTGCCTTTCTCTATTTGCCGATCGTGCTGCTCGTCGTCTTTTCCTTCAACGAGTCCAAGCTCGTCACCGTCTGGGGCGGCTTTTCCACCAAATGGTACGTATCGCTGTTCCACAATCAGGGCCTGATGGACGCCGCATGGGTGACCATCCGCGTCGGTCTGATTTCAGCGACCGTGGCCACCGTTCTCGGCACAATGGGGGCCCTGGCGCTGACCCGCTACACACGCTTCCGGGGCAGGGTCCTGTTCTCCGGCATGATCTTCGCACCATTGGTCATGCCTGATGTCATTACCGGCCTGTCGCTGCTCCTGCTGTTTGTCGCCATCGGCATGGATCGCGGCATGACGACCGTGATCCTCGCGCATATCACCTTCACGATGTGCTTTGTCGCTGTTGTCGTGCAGTCGCGGCTTGTCAGCTTCGATCGCTCGCTGGAAGAAGCCGCCATGGATCTTGGCGCACCACCTGTGAAGACCTTTTTCCAGATCACCCTGCCAGTCATTCTGCCGGCGATCGTGTCCGGCTGGATGCTGGCCTTCACGCTGTCACTGGACGACCTGGTCATCGCCAGCTTTGCTTCGGGCCCTGGCGCCACCACTTTGCCGATGAAGATCTACAGCCAGGTCCGCCTCGGTGTGACGCCGGAGATCAATGCCGCCTGCACCCTTCTGATCGCGATCGTCACGGTTGGCGTCATCATCGCTTCCGTCGCCAATAAGCGGCGCGAGGTGCAGCGGCAGCTTGACGAGCGGGCCGCGCAACGCGGTTAGAAGCGTTTCAACTGAGGGCCGGGCCTTATTCGCCCGAAACGCCGCGGCTGATGGGTGAAATGAACGGCGTGCTCCAGGTTCCGCCGACGAAAAACGACGACTGGTTGGGCCCCTGCTGGCCGCTCTTCTGCGTTGCTGGCTGATCCGGCTGGATGACACCGCCCGACAGCGCCAGTCCGCGTCCTGCGTAGGATGCGATGCCGGAAAGCCAGATCTTGTATTTCGCCGAATTGGCCTCGGCCTTGTCTAGTCTGGCCACGCCTCGCGAAATGGTTGCCTTCACTTCGGCGCCATCGATGGGCAGCGTCCCGTCCGAGACATCGTCGAGCGCGAAGAAGCCGCCTTGTTCGGTATGCTTGAGAAAGGCCGGCAGGTTGAACTTGCTGAGCGCGCCAGGGCCAAAGGTCGCCGAGACCGAGCCGTCGGCGTTCTCAAAAACCGAATCCCAGGTCCTTCCCGGTCCCTTGAGGATGACCGAGACGGTGCCCGTGCCGACCGGCACCAGCCGGGTCATCCCGGCCGCGGTGCCGAACGCCCCGCCATCGACATCGGAGGCCAGCAGCCGGATCTCGACCTGGGTGCCCTCGGGCTTGCGGTCGAAACGAAGGCTGGTCTGGATGTTGCCGCCGAAGGCGGAGGCGTCGGAGATGTCGAAGACGGAAAGGCCATCCTTGACCTGCGCGGTGGCTGCGACATCGGCAAGCTGGATGCTCCCTGCGGTGGCATGCGCCGCCGACAGCCTGAGATCGAGGTTGACCCGGTCGGCGAAACTCGTGTCGATCTGACCTGGTTCGCCGCTGCTCGCCGGCCCCAGCGACGTGAAGGCGGATAGAAACGACCTGAGGTCGAGCGTGTCGAAGGCAAGCGTGCCCGAGATCACCGGCTGTGCCTCGCCAAGCGACACGTCCAGCGCACCCATGCCCGGATTGTTGTCCAGCGCCAGCGCCGTGTTCTCGAACTTGACGCGTCCGGCCGATGCCGTGACCTTGCTCGAAATGCTGATCGAGCCGATCGCGGCGCTCGGCGCGATGCCCGCCTGCGACCATTCCAGTACGCGGCGCAGCGAAGGTGCCGCGAATTTCACCTGGCCGTCGAAATAGGCGTTTTCGGACATACTGGCCGTGCCGTCGAAGGAGAAGGTGGCCGGCGCCGCCTTGAAGGACAGGGTCAGCGGCGCCATGCCCCCGGCAAACAGCACCAGCGGCCTCGGCGAGGCAGCATCCACGGTCACGCTTTCGCCACGCCAGATCCCGGTCGCGGACAGTGTTGCATTGCTGTTCATCGCCGCCCAGTTGGCCTGGCCGCTAAGACTGCTCAGGATCTCTTCATCCTTGCCGTTGACGGACGCCACCATACGGCCGTCCCTGAACTCCACAGTGCCGAACGTGTCGGCCGGCAGCTTGTCGAGGTCGGGCTTGGCGGGGTCGGCGTTGACCAGGCCACGGGCCGCATCGATGGAGCGCGCGATGCGCCCGCCGGTCGGCGCCGTGGGCAGGAACAGACCGTCCGCTCTGCGCTGGACCCGGATCGTCGGCCGCACCAGCCGTGCCGTGGAAAACACCACATCGCCCTGCAATGCCGCCATGGCCGAGAGGTCGACCTCGACCCGTTCGGCTTCGACGACCGGCGGCGCATCGCCGTCGGTCCATTTTGACAGCGTCACATCGGTCAGGATCGCGCGGAAATTCGGCCAGACCTCGATTCGTGGCGACCCCTCGATGGCAACCCGAAAGCCACTCCAGGCGCTCAATTCCCACGCGATGCGGTCACGCACGATCCGCGTCGAGGCGATCAGCGGCAGGGCCGCGACCACCAGAGCGATGACGATCGCGGCAGCGCCGATCGCCCACACTCCGCGGCGGATCAAGGATGATGGCATATAGCCCCGTATGCTTCCATTCCGACAAAAACGAGCGTCCGACGGGTATAACCCCTGTCGTCACTACGACTTAGGGCCGACGCATTTCAAGTCTTTATGGCCCGGCGATGGCATTTGCGCACACCTGACCGCATCGACCCAACAAAATCTTGCTCTGCTGCGCCGCGATATGCATAAGCGATGGCGACCGTGGGAGGATCGATCATGGCTGGCGAAGTACCGCTCTGGACCCCGACGCAAGACCAGATTGATGCCTCGCCGTTGACGGCTTTCATGAAGGCCGCGGCAGCGAGTACCGGTAGTCCATTTTCGTCCTATGCCGACCTCCACCGCTGGTCGGTCGAGAACCGGGAGGCGTTCTGGGGGCTCGTCTGGGATTTCTGCGGTCTTGAAGGCGACAAGGGTGAACGACTGCTGCTCGACGGCGAGAAGATGCCCGGCGCCTCTTTCTTTCCGGACGCGTCTTTGAATTTCGCCGAAAACCTTCTGAGAAAGACCGGCGCCGGCGAGGCCATCGTCTTTCGCGGCGAGGACAAGGTCGAGAGGCGGCTGTCGTGGAATGAACTGCATGGCCTGGTCTCGCGCCTGCAGCAGCTTTTCCTGTCGCTCAAGGTGAAGAAGGGTGACCGTATAGCGGCGATGATGCCCAACATGCCCGAAGCCGTCGCCGCCATGCTGGCGGCGGCCTCCATCGGGGCGGTGTGGTCATCCTGTTCTCCCGATTTCGGCGAGCAGGGCGTGCTCGATCGGTTCGGCCAGATCGAACCCGTCATTTTCATCGCGCCGGACGGCTATTGGTATAATGGCAAGGCGATCGAGGTCGCCGACAAGATCAAGGCGGTCGCGGCCAGGCTCGGCGGCGTCCGCAAAGTCCTGCTCGTCGACTATCTCGGCACCTCCGCCGACGTGGCTGATACCATCGACAAGGCGGTGGCGATGGAAGAGGCCCTGTCGCCCTTTGCCGTCAGGCCCGTCACCTTCGAGCGGCTGCCGTTTTCGCATCCGCTCTACATCCTGTTTTCGTCCGGTACCACCGGCGTTCCCAAATGCATCGTCCATTCGGCCGGCGGCACGCTCATTCAGCATGTCAAGGAACACCGGTTGCATGCCGGCCTCGGCGATGGCGATCGCTTCTTCTATTTCACCACCTGCGGCTGGATGATGTGGAACTGGCTGGTTTCGGGCCTCGCTTCCGGCGCCACGTTGCTGCTCTACGACGGTTCTCCGTTCTATCCCGACGGCAATGTGCTGTTCGATTTCGCCGATGCCGAGAAGATGACCTTTTTCGGCACCTCGGCCAAGTTCATCGATTCCGTGCGCAAGGCCGGCCTCAAGCCGATCCGCAGCCATGATCTGTCGACGATACGCGCCATATCCTCCACCGGATCGCCGCTTTCGCCCGAGGATTTCCGCTTCGTCTATGATGGCATCAAGAAGGACGTGCACCTTGCCTCGGTGTCCGGGGGCACCGATATCGTCTCGTGCTTCGTGCTCGGCGTGCCGACCCAGCCGGTCTGGACCGGCGAGATCCAGGGGCCGGGCCTCGGCCTCGCCGTCGACGTCTGGGACGATGACGGCAAGCCGGTCCGGCAGGAGAAGGGGGAGCTGGTGTGCACCAGGGCTTTCCCTTCCATGCCGATCGGCTTCTGGAACGATCCCGACGGCAGGAAATACCAAGCGGCCTATTTCGAGCGTTTCGACAATGTCTGGTGCCATGGCGATTTCGCCGAATGGACCGATCATGGCGGCATGGTCATCCATGGCCGCTCCGACGCGACGCTCAACCCCGGCGGTGTGCGCATCGGCACGGCCGAGATCTACAACCAGGTCGAGCAGATGCCGGAAATCCTGGAGGCGCTGTGCATCGGCCAGGATTTCGACAATGATGTGCGCGTCGTGCTGTTCGTGCGGCTTGCCGCCGGTGTCAAGCTCGACGACGATCTCTATAAGCGCATCCGGGCCAAGATCCGCGGCGGCGCCAGCCCACGCCATGTTCCGGCCAGGATCGTCGCCGTCTCCGACATCCCCCGCACCAAGTCGGGCAAGATCACCGAGCTTGCGGTGCGCGACGTGGTCCACGGCCGCGCCATCAAGAACAAGGAAGCGCTGGCCAACCCGGAAGCGCTGGAGCTGTTCCGCGACTTGCCGCAGCTCGCGCAGTGAACGCGACCGGCATGGTTAACGAAATATGTCGCACGAATTTACCTAGATTTCACGAGTGGTACACATTCGTAAATTTTTTGGCGCCCCGGTAAGGACTTGTTAAGGCCCGGCGTCGATAGTCGCACGTAACTTGAGGGAGAAATCCCGTTCCTCAGCCCCGAGGATCTGAATTCAGCTCAAGCCCCCGTTGTGACAGCAATCCAATTTCCTAAGGCGTCCTTACCGGGCGCCTTTTTTCTTGGCTTGCTATTCCGCGAGCACCCGGGTCGAGGGAAACGCAACCTCCACCAGCGTGCCTTCGCCGGGCGTCGAATTGATGGTGAAGCGGGCGCGGTTGGCTTCCACCATCGCCTTGGTCAGCGGCAGGCCAAGGCCGGTGCCGTCGCCGCGCCCACGCTTCAGCGCATTGATCTGCTTGAACGGCTTCAGCGCCTGCTCGATCTCGGCCTGGCTCATGCCGATGCCGGTGTCGCGGACCCGCATGACGACGTCGCCCGAGGTCTCGTAGGCGGTCGAGACGATCACCTGGCCGCCGGCCTGGGTATAGCGCACGGCGTTGGACAGGATGTTGAGCGCGATCTGGCGCACGCTGCGCAGGTCCGCCACCACTTCCGGCAGCCGCGAGGCGAAGCTGGAGCGGATGATGACGCGTTCGCGGTTGGCCTGGGGCTGCATCATCGCCACGGTTTCGGCCAGCGTATCGTTGAGCGACACCGCCTCATAAGCCATTTCCTGCTGGCCGGCCTCGATCTTCGAGATATCCAGGAGGTCGTTGACCAGGTCGAGCACGTGGTTGCCCGAGCGGTTGATGTCGCGCAGATAATCGCGGTAGCGGTCATTGGCCACCGGCCCGAACTTCTCGTCGACCATCAGTTCGGAAAAGCCGATGATGGCGTTGAGCGGCGTGCGGATCTCATGGCTGATGCGGGCGAGGAAATCTGTCTTCTGCGAGGAGGCGCGTTCGGCCACCGCGCGCGCCTGGGTGAGATCCTCTTCGGCTCGCTTCCACTGCGTGATGTCGCGCACCACGGCACAGAAGCCGCTGTCGTTGGGCAACCGGCCGATGGTCATGAACAGCGGGATGAAGCGTCCCTGTGCTTCGCGGCCGATCACCTCGCGGCCGTCATTCAAGACGCTCGCCACACCAGGCTCCGACAGGCCGGTGAGATAGTCGCGCGCCGCGCGCTGGCTCTCGATGGCAAACAGCGAGGCGAACGGCTTGCCGGTCACCTCGTCGCTGTCGAAACCGAACAGCGCCTCGGCCGGGCGGCTGATCGAACGGATGGTGCCGTCGCTGCCGATCAGCACGACCCCGTCGGTAGCTGTGTCGATGATGGTGCGCATCTCGGCGATGCGTGCCTTGAGCTCGGAAATGTCGGGCTGCGTCGGCTCCTCGCCGATCGCATGCGCCGCCGCGGGCGCATCATCCTCGCCGGAACGGCGAACGACCAGCATCAGGGCCTTGCCGTCGCGCCAGGGCACGGAGCGCAGGATGGCGTCGATCGGGAATTCCTGCCCGTCGCGCGTCTTCAGCCGCAGCGCCCGGTCGCTGCCGTCGGAGGCGCCGTCATCGGCATAGGGATCGGCAAACAAAGCGCCGAGGCCGCCCGCATCCTCGAGGTCCTCCAGCGTCGCGTACCTGGTCAGGTCGAGGAATTCCTCGTTGGCATAGTGCAACTGGTCGCCTGAATGGATGATCAGCGGCACCGGCAGCTTGCCGAGCAGCGATGTATCGGGCGTCTTGTTTTCTGTGCCGACGGAAAAAGCCGACGGCATGAACCCTTGGGTCTTGAGCGGCGGTACGTGCAGGCCTGGCGGCTGGATGGGCGTCTCGGCAGCGTGATGCGTGCCGCCGGTTCCGCCGGTGGCCGCAATCGCTTGATCGCCGGATGCAGTTGCTGCGTCGCCGGCCCAATCCTCGTCTTCCTCGGCGTCGCGAAAATCGTCTGACGTCATGCTGTCGTCATCGGCCGGTGCCTGGGCAGGTTCTGCCTGCGCCGCAGCCTCGCCATCCTCGGCCGTCGTCGCCTCTTTGTCGCTATCGTGGGCGGCATAGTCGAGCAGGGAGCCCGAGGCCTCCGGCGGCGGGGATCCGGAGGCCGGCGCCTGTTGTTCGGCCTGGTCCGGTTGCGCACCGTCGAGCCGCGCCAGATCCCTCTGATCCTCGGCATCGCTTGGGGAAAATTCGCCCGCATCCGGCTCGTCTTCCGCATCGGGCGCTGCCATCTCATGCGCCGGGCCGCTCGCCGGTTCCTGGCTCGAGCCTGCTGGTCCGGCATTCGGGTCGGCGATATCCGCCCGCGGCTTCGCATCGGCCTCCGGCTTGGCCGCGTCGTGCGGCCCGGGCAAAGACCCTATTCCGGCACCTTGTTCCGCCTGCCTTGCCGGCTCGGCTGCCGCCGGCGGCTCTGCCGTGGAACTGTCTTTTTTCAGCCGCTCGCCGATCTCGCGGAATGCGCTGCGTTCCAGCGAGGACAGCCCCTTGTCGTTGGCCGGCTGCCGGTGTTCGGCCAACCGGATGACCTTGTCGGCAAAGCGCCGCTCCGGTTTCGGGACGATGGTCAGCGCCGGCACTTCGCCCTTGAACGGATCCGATGCCTTTGGTTCTTCGGCCTTTGGATCTTCCGGCACTGTCTCTACGGCTTCCGGCTTGGGTGCGGCCGGCATTTCGCCATTGGGCACCAATGCCATGCCGATCGCTTCCGGATCGACGACCGCATCCCCGCTTCGCGCGACGCCGAAGCCGCGGAAGCCTTCGAAGGCGCGGCCGCGGCCATAGACAGGCAATGCCGCCAAATCGACAGGGATCTTCAGGTCGCTACCGACGAGCGGCCACAGCACCGAGCGGCCGGACCAGGTGTCGCGCCGCTCCAGCAGGCCGGCGATCTCGCCGGATGCATCAAGGCCGAAAGCCGCCGCCACATCCCGGAAGCGCCGGCCGATCACGTCGGCGGCCGGATGGCCGACAATATCGGCGAATTCCGGCGACAGGGCGCTGAACTTGCCCTCGGCGTCGGTCCGCCAGACAAAACGCAGCGGTGCGGCCGAGCGGTCTATCGTACGGGTGGCCATGGTCGCGGTCGGGGCTACGGGCGAGGTGGCCTCGTCCTGCTTTACGCTGTGCACCGCAGCTTCGGTGCCGACCGCCTCTGCCACGCGTTTCGGTTCCGGCGCGGCTGGCGCGTCGTCTTCTCCGGCATTGAAATACCAATGATCGTGCTGCCCCGGCGTGCCCGCCGCCGGCTGATCATTGTCGGCGGCAACGGGTGTCGGCCCGGCCGGCTCCTCGATTTCCCGCGCTGTCGGCTCCGGCATCTCGCCAGCCATGGGTTCGGAAGGGACGTGTTCGTGCTCGGTCGCGGCAGCGACGGGCAACCGCTCGCTCGCCTCTGTCGCGGCGGTTCCCACCAGCCGAACGCCAACCTCCTCGGCAGGGCTTTCCGTGGTCGCGGGCGAACCGTCTGCCGGAGCCGCGCTGTCCTCGAGTTGGTCCTCGTCTATCACCACCAGCAGATGCCGCTCCGGCGTCAGCCGGGCGAGGCCGGCGGGGTAGGAGGTCCTGCCGCCCGGAACGAGGCGCTTGACGATGCGCTCGCCCTCGGCCGCGACGTCTGCCACCAGGGCCGCCAGTGTCGCGGGCTGGATGCCAAGCGCCGAAAATCCCTCCGAGGCGGCCTCGACATTGCCCTTGGCATCGATGAAGGCGATGAAATGGCCGTCTTCGGTAAAGCCGCTGATTGCCCGGCCGGCGATCTCGGCGGCACTGCGCGAGCCGGTCTGCGCGGCCGGCACCGCCAGCATGATGGCATTCTCGCCGTCGGGCAGCGTCACGGCACTGGCAAGAAAGCCGACGGCGCGACTGGTCATGCCGGTCGCCAGGCGCACGGTGATCGATCGATCGACGCCGATCTGGGGAAAACCGCTGGTCGCCATGATCTGGCGGCGTGCGACCAGCGGCAGCCGCGCCGAGGCCCCAATGATCGCTTCGATGTCGGGATAGCCGAACATGGCGGCGCCCGGCCCGTTGGCCCAGATCACCTGCTCGAGGTCCACCGACAGGATCGCGATTGCGTCGCCGGCGGCAAACCGCTGGCGGACCGCGTCAAGCACGGCGACGTCGAGGAAGGAATATTCGGACGGCATGCGCTTGGCGAACCCTCACGGAGCGGCGAATTTGCAGTTAACGCTTTGTTAATAAAAGCCGCAGCCACGAAGGTCCACAAGCCAGAACGTGCAAAGGCTGAATTTTGGCCGTTTGGTTAACGGCCCAAAACATTTTTTTGTGCACTGCAACAAAGATATTGCAATGCACAAGATTTGCCTTTATGTTGCCATCATACATGAACGAGACGGCTTTCTGTCAAAGCCGCTGCCGCTGAAAAGGATGGAAAATGTCCAGGACCAAGACCGCCGAGACGATCGAAAACGTTGAATTCCCGAGCTTCGACGCTTCCAAGGCCACCGACCAGATGCGCGCTTTCGCCGAAAAGGGCGTTGAGCAGTCGAAGGAGGCCTACGCCAAGCTCAAGACCGGTGCCGAGGAAACCCAGAAGGCCCTGGAGTCGACCTACGAAACCGCCAAGGCTGTTTCCAGCGACCTGTCGCTCAAGACCATCACCGCGCTGCGCGCCAACGCCGAGGCCGGCTTCTCGCATCTCGAAGCCCTGATCGGCGCGAAGTCGCTGTCGGAAGTCATCGAGTTGCAGACCGCGTTCCTGCGTAAGCGCGTCGAACTGACCGTCGAGCAGGCCAAGGACTTCCAGGCCGTTGCCTCCAAGGCGGCCGAGGACGTCTCGAAGCCGATCAAGACCGCCTTCGAGAAGGCGATCAAGGAAATCAAGGCCGCCTAACAAGTGCGCATCGTCCGCGGATGCAACAAAAGGTCGCATTTTGTCGGACAAATAGATGTGAGATAGTGGCGACCGAGCGAATACCCGGCGAGTGGAACCTCCTCCCTCTGCTCTTCGGGGTGACCAGCCAGCACCTCCTCCCGCTGGCTCGTAACAGGAAAAGGCCGGCACCTCCTCCCGCCGGCCTTTTTCTTTGTCCGGCGAAAGGGGCGCCGCTGTAGGGAAGTGGCCTTTGCTTTGCAAAAGCCTTGAATTAGAATTCATAAGCCCGTAAGGACGCATCGCCGAACGAAAGAGCGGATCGCGGAGAGTGAACCTTCCACCCCGATCCTGCTACCAACGTTAAGACGTGCCGTTGTAGCTCAGATGGTTAGAGCGCCGGATTGTGGATCCGGAGGTCGCTGGTTCGATCCCAGCCAACGGTACCACTAGCACTCTCCACCAAGCTATTGATCTTACTGCATAAAATGTCGCATTCTGCCGAGGGTATTGCCCCGTTTTGAGCTTTTGTGCTACCTATTGTGCTACCTATTGTGCTACAAATGGTACGCTAAGACATGGGAAGACGCCGCGAAGAGCAAGACCCTGACCGCTTCCTTAGGGTGCGAGGCAGCCATTTTCACTACTACCGCCGCGTCCCAAAGGAACTCCGGGATCTCGATGAGCGTGGTGAATTCGTTCGTCGCGCCTTGGACACGATTGACCGGTCGAAGGCCCGAACTGCCCGCGATCTTCATGAGGCTGCCGACAACGCGCTTTGGTCCTCCCTTATGGTGGGAGACAATCCTCAAGCCGCACGCATTCGATACCAGCGAGCGATCAAACGCGCGGAAGCCTTGGGGTTCGTTTACCGGCCGCTCGCGGACATCCTTATTGCCGAGCCGCTCGACACAATCTTGCAGCGCGTCGAAGCCACGATTGGAAAACCTCACAGCTCACCACTGATCGACGCGGTCAGCGGTGCGGTAGCCCCACCTGACGATAAGATATCAAAGGCGCTGCAACTCTATTTTACCGACATTGCTCGCGACGAAATCCGCAGCAAAAGCCCAGATCAGAGAAAGCGGTGGAAGGCAAAACGCCAAATGAGCGTCGACGTCTTCATAGCCTTGGTAGGCGACAAGCGAATGGGCGAGATCACCCGCGACAACGCGCGGACGGTCCACAAATATTGGCTGGACAGAATTGCGCCTGAGAAGGGGAGGGCCGACCGCTCGGCGTCGACCGGCAACCGAAATATGGGTAATCTCCGGAGCCTTTACGCCGATTACTATCGGCATATTGGGCTTCCCGAGCAGAAGAACCCCTTCGCCGACCTGTCATTCAGCGACAAGTCGAAGCGCTCTCGGCCTCCATTTCCAACCGACTGGATTCGCGACAAGATATTTGCACCTGGCGCGCTGGCGACGCTCAATGACGAGGCACGCGGCATCGTGCTTGCCTTCGCGGAAACGGGTGCCAGGCCAAGCGAACTCGCCAACCTCCACGCCGGTGTCATCCATCTTGATCATGAAGTGCCCCACATTTCGATCGAGCCACGTGACGACCCTGATGATCCGCGCGAGATCAAGACCGCTTCATCGGTGCGCAAGGTGCCTCTGATCGGTGTCGCTCTCGAGGTGTTCAAGAAGCATCCGAAGGGCTTTCCGCGGTACAAGGATCGTGAGGCGTCCTTATCAGCGCTGCTCAACAAGCACTTCGAGACCCACGGATTGTTCCCGACCGACAAGCACACGGTGTATTCGCTGCGGCACTCCTTCGAAGACCGTATGAAGAATGCCAGGCTGGACGAGGAACTGCGTCGCATGCTGATGGGCCATACAATTGACCGGCCAAAATATGGCGAGGGCGGTGAGATGAAGATGTGGCAGGAAGAACTCATGAAGATCGTTCTGCCCTTTGATCCCGCGATCGTTTAGCGCGCTGTCGCACCACCGCAAGCCGATCCTGCTTCGCCTGGTAGTCCTGCTGTGCGCGTTCGAGATAATCGTATAACGGGAGCCATGCCTCACCCTGCTCACCTCGCGCGACGATGATCTCGGCAACGCGATCGAGCGCGCGCTCAATCCGCTCAACCGTGATCGGCCGCGCTGTTGGCGAGCGCCGCTTCACGGGTCATCCTTTCTGGTCCTCCACGCACAAAGCATATCGTCTGAGTAAGCGGACTTTTTGCAGTACGGGAAGGATGTGTCTCTGGTCGGCGGCGACCGGCGGCTGCGGCGTACATTTCGGACAAATCGCTGACCATACCGGCTAAGAGAGGGTAGCCTCAGAGCGCTACCGCCAATACAGCGCTGCAACTGAGTTCGTCTGTTGAAGCGACTTCGCACGCGGCCAGCAGGTTCAAATCCTATCCCCGCAACCAATTTCATCATAAATCAATAACCGTCCCGGTCTAACCGGGGCGGTTTTTCGGCGTTTGGAAGGGCACGCTTCGGCGCGCCAAGCGCATGCGGGTCCTCTTGTCGTAGGCTTGGGTTCGCGGTTTGGGCTTGCTTCCGACTGGCTGCGCCAGGCGTTCAAGCCGCCTCTGGTCTTGTCTGCGGGGCATAAACCGGCAGGGTGATACAGGCAACATTTCCACCCCCCAAGAGGATTTCGCGGGAGTTCTCGATGCCGATTATCTTGTGGTCGGGAAACAGTTCAGCCAGTTTCTGCTTTGCCTTCACGTCGAGATCGGAGCCGAATTCCGGAACGACCACAACGCTGTTGCCCGGATAGTAGTTAACGTAGCTGGCGGCGACGCGGTTTCCTACCGGGCGCGCCCATGTCTGATCGGAGCGGTCGATGCTTTCGCTTTCCTCCGCCGTCGTCTCGATGGGCAGGGGATGGGGCAGCCGGTGGACCTCCAGACGCGGCCGCGCGCATCGCGGGCCGAACGCAGGATTTCCTCGCCTCGCGCACGATCTCGTGTCTTCCCGGTCGTCCGTCCAGCTCAGCGCGACCACGCCGGGTCGCACGAAGCAGTAGATATCGTCGACATGGCCATCGGTTTCGTCGAAGGCAAAGCCTCGCGGCAGCCAGATGATGGTGTCGACGCCGAGAAAGTCGCCGAGCTGCCGCTCCACCTCGGCCTTGCCGAGATGGGCATTGCGGTTTTGATTGAGAAGGCACTGCTCGGTCGTGATGAGCGTGCCTTGGCCGTCGCATTGCAGACCGCCGCCCTCGGCAATCAACGGCGCCCGGTAGCGAGCCATTCCTTCGGCCTCGAGCACCTTTCGCGCCACCAGGTCATCCAGGTCCCAGGGCGAGTAAAGTCCGCCGTCGAAGCCGCCGTAGGCATCGAAGGTCCAGTCGAGCGCCACGCACCTCATCCTGGTCGTTCACGACGAAGTTGGGACCGCTGTCGCGCCGCCAGGAATCGTTGCTCGACATTTCCACCACGCGCACATCGGCCGGCAACCGGGCCCGCGCGTTCTGCCACTGGGGACTGGATACAGCCACGGTCAGGGGTTCGCTTTGCGCGATCGCCGACGCGACATCGGCAAACAGCATTTGCGCCGAATTGGCACCTAGGCGCCAGGTGTCGGGACGCTCCGGCCAGATCAGCCAGCAACCAGCCTTGGGCTCGAATTCGCCGGGTGCACGAAATCCGTCCTGCTTCGGCTTTGTCGCGAGTGTGCGTGACAATGATGAGACCACTGGAAAATGGGCCAAAAGAGCTTGCCAAGATCAGACGGCTTTAAGGTCTCTTCGGTCAAAGTCCAATTTGGGACATGGCGGCTGCGGCTGTTGGAGCATTCGGACCCTTGTCGTGGGGCGTTTTCCGGGCTCCACGGAGAGCGATGGCTCTCGTCGACATTTCGGTGGCCTCGATCGTCAAATTGGCGGGCCATCCGGGTTGGCGAAGCTGGCGACAAACGCTTCCTTCAAACGTTCCGCCGCGGGCGAAAGGCTATGCTGACCTCGCTGCAGTAACGAGACGTCTCGCATGACAAGCGGGTCGATGAGATCGACGGTCGTAACGCGCACAGCGGAGGCTAGCTGGCTGGAGTTCTCCGGCAGTACGGCAATTCCCATACCGGCGGCGATCATGCTGATAGCCGTCGTAGAAAAGCGCACCTCGTATTTCGGCCGGAAATTCGGAACCACCCGAATGAGGTTGTGCTCGACGAGGTTGCGCAGCGGATTTGCCGCGGCCAGCACGATCATCGTTTCGTCCGCCAGCTCAGCCCAGCGCACTGATTTGCGCTTGGCAAGCCGGTGATCTTCCCGACAAACGAGCATGAGCCTGTCGCGCAACAGGGGCGTGCCGGCGATCTCAGGGTCATCTTCCGAGGAAGTGCCGACTGCAATATCGACCTCGTTGCGCTTGATGGCCGGACCGATGGCTTCTTCGGGCATATCGCGGATGCTAACGGAGATTTCCGGATATTTTCGCAGAAATCGCGCAATGATGGGCGGCACGATCGTCGCCGCCAGCACGATGGCGGCGGCTATGGTCACCTGGCCGCGCTTAAGCGAGACATTGTCCCTGACGTCGCCGACCGCAAGGTCCAGATCCTTCAGGATCTTGCGGGCCTGCGGCAGGAATTCCTGCCCGACAACCGTGAGAGACACCATCCTCGTATGGCGGTCGAAAAGGCGCACGCCGATTTCCGATTCAAGGTCTCGCACCAGGATGCTCACCGCGGATTGCGTGAGATGGAGGCTTCTTGCGGCAAGGTTGAACTGCCCATTTTCGGCGACTGCGATGAATGCCCGCAGTTGCCGCAAGGTTATGTTCATCAGCCACAGGCCCTTGCTCGAACAGCTCGATTGTACGCTTGATGCCGAACGATGAGGCAGGCGACTGCTCCTGTCTAGCCCACATGCGCTGGATGTCGCGCGTTCTGCTCCGTTTTGCCGGCCATGAGCAATCCCAGTTCGTCAAGCCTGCTGCGGTCCGGGGGCAGTTCGCCGAGAATTTCGCCGTGGAACATGACGAGGATGCGATCGCAAATCGCGAAGAGCTCTTCCAACTCGGTCGAGATCAGCAAAACGGCCCGGCCGGCGTCACGCTGCTTCAGCATCTCCTCCATGACGAATTCCATCGCGCCGATATCGATGCCACGAGTGAGCTGGTTGACGAGGATGAAATCGGGATTACGGGCAAGCTCGCGGGCGACGACCAGCTTCTGCTGGTTGCCGCCGGAAAGGTTGCCGATCGGCTGATCCTCGTCTCGGGATTTGACATGGAAACGCCTGATGAGGTCGCGGGTGTGTTCGCCGATGGCGCGACGGTTGAGCATGCCGCGCACCGCGAAGGGTGGTTGGTCATAGCGCTGGAGGATGGCGTTCTCGCCCAGCGAGAGCGATAGCACGATGCCGTGCTTGTGCCGGTCCTCGGGTATATGGGCGAAGCTGCTGGCGTTGACATCGGCCGGCTCAAGCCCGGTGATATCCCTGCCATTCAGCACGATGCGGCCTGAATCGATCGGTAGCAGGCCCGAAAGGGCGAGCGCGAGTTCGGTCTGGCCGTTCCCGGACACACCTGCAACGCCGACGATCTCGCCGGCACGCACATCAAGGCTCACGCCGCTCACGGCGGGCAGGCCAATCTCGCTGCGGCAGGCAAGGTTTTCCACTGACAGTATGGCGCGCCCAGGCACGCCCGAGCCGCGCGGCAACTCCATGCGTACATCGCGGCCGACCATCATCCGGGCAAGCGCGCGCGCGTCCGTATCGGCGGCGTTAACGGTGTGCACGACGCGCCCGTCGCGCATGACGGTGATGCGGTTGCTGACGCGCATCACTTCGTCGAGCTTGTGCGAGATGAAGACCACGGTCTTTCCATCCGCGACGAGGTCGCTCATGAGCGAGAGAAGACGGTCGGTTTCCTGCGGCGTAAGCACGGCCGTCGGCTCGTCCAGGATCAGAAGGTCAATGCCGTGGAACAGCACTTTCAGGATTTCGACGCGCTGCTGCTCGCCGACGGAGAGATCCGCGACAAGAGCGTCGGGGCGCACGTCAAGCGCGTAGCGGCTGCTCAGTTCGCGGATCTTCGCATGGACCTTGTCCATGTCGTTGATGGCCCTGAGCGGCGAGCCCTGGCCAAGCACATAGTTTTCCCCGACTGTCAGGTTGGGCACGAGCATGAAATGCTGATGCACCATGCCGATGCGGTGGCGGATTGCCTCGCGAGGGCTGTTGAAGCGTACCACATCCCCCTTGTAGACGATCTCACCCTCGTCGGGCCGCACCATGCCGCAGATCATGCTCATCAGAACGCTCTTGCCTGCCCCGTTCTCGCCGAGCAGCGAATGAATCTCGCCCGCCTCGATTTCCAGCGACACGCCGTCGCTGGCAACGACAGGACCGAAGCGCTTGCGGATATTCTCGACGCGCAGGAAGGGTTTCCGTGACATATCCGTTATCTCATCTCGTAGGGCTGGCCGAGTTTGCTGGGCGCGGCGCCCTTGCCGCGGATCACGACGAGCGCAATGATTGTCATGGCATAGGGTAGCGCCTGCAGAACCTGGTAGGGCACGACCACGGACGCCTGAGCCTGGAGCATGAGTTGCAGGGCATAGAAGAGGCCGAAGAGCAGCGAGACGAAGAAGGCCCCCGTCGGCGACCATCGCGCGAAAACGACCACGGCCAGCGCGATGAAGCCGCGGCCAGAGGTGATGCCCTCGACGAATTGGTTGGAATGGCCGAGCGTCAGGAATGCGCCGCCGAGTCCGGCCAGGCCCGTGCCGATCATCACAGCGGCGTAACGATAGGCGGCGACGCTGCGGCCGGCGACGTCGACCGCCTTAGGGTGCTCGCCGACCGCGCGCAGCGTCAGGCCGAAGGATGTCCGGTAGAGCACGAAGCCGGCCAGGATGGCGACGAGGATCGTGCTGTAGACGATGAGATTCTGCCGAAAGAAGGCTTCGCCGAGAAAGGGCAGGTCGCTGAACCAGGGGATATGGACTGGCTGTGCGATCTCGATGCCCTTGCCCGTCGAGACATAGTAGGTTCGGAAGAGGAAGGCCGTCAGTCCCATGCCGAGCAGGTTGAGCGCCGCGCCAACGACGATCTGGTCGGCCTTGAAGCTGATCGTGAAGACGGCGAAGACCAGCCCGAACAGCATGCCGCCGACCATGCCGGCAAGCAGTCCTAGCGGGATACTGCCGGTGGCAAATGCCATTGCGAAACCGCAAAAGGCACCGACCAACATGGTGCCTTCCAGGCCGATGTTGAGCACGCCCGCCCGCTCCGAAAACACCTCGCCGATCGAGGCAAAGATCAACGGCGTCGCGAGCCGCCAGGCAGCACCCGCCAGCGTCGCGAGGAAGGTGAGAAACATCATTTCGTTCATGGCCCGAACCCTCCAGCTTTCGCGTGATCTTCGTGTCAGTTTATGGTCCTGAGGACGTCGCGGAACTTGGCGAAGGCGACGACCGAGAGAATGACGACGCCCTGAATGACGAGCACGAGTACCTGCGGAACCTGCGAGTTGATCTGGAGGATTTCCGAGCCGGACCTCAGTGTTGCGAAGAGACAGCCCGACAGGATCGCCGCCAGCGGATTGTTGTTGGCGAGAAGCGCAACCGCGATGCCCTCGAAGCCGTAGCCGGGAGAAATGTTCTGATACAGCCGGTGCGTGACGCCTGCCACCTCGAAGGCGCCTGCGAGACCAGCCATCGCGCCGCTGATGCAGATGGCGGTCATTACGTTGCGCGCCACGTCCATTCCGGCATAACGGGCGGCATGCGGGTTGAGGCCGACGACGCGGAGCGCGAAACCGCGGCTGCTGCGCTGGCAGGAAGATGTAGAGTGCGACCGCTGCCGCCACGGCGACGAGAATGCCGATATGCAGACGTATGTCGGGAACGATGCGGGGCGTCCAGGCTTCGTGCACGAGCCGGGCCGATTGTGGATAGGCGGCGCTGGCATCGCGCATCGGCCCCGTAACGAGGTAACTCGTCATGATCAGGGCGATGTAGTTGAGCATGATCGTCGTGACGATCTCACTCGCCTGAAAGCGGACCTTCAGATAGCCGGCAATGCCGGCCCAGGCGGCGCCCGCCGAGGCCCCGGCCAGCATTACGAGCGGCGCATGAACCCATACCGAAAGCCCGTCGATCCTGGTGCCGACGAGCGTGGCGGCAATCGCTCCGACATAGAACTGTCCCTCCGCGCCGATGTTCCAGATGCTGCACCGGAAGGCGACACAGAGCCCGGCACCGATCAGGATGAGCGGGGTCGCTTTCAAGAGGATCTCGCCGACCGAGCGTATGTCCTGGAACGGGCCGAAGACCATGACGGTGACCACGTCGCTGCCATTGAAGCCGTTTAGCCACAGAAGAGCGGCGCCGAAGGCAAGCGCGACGAGGAACGCGGCTATGGGGGTAGCGGCGCTGATCGCGGCTTGGGAGAGCGTCCGATAGAGGGCCTGGCCGGCGTGGGGATACACGTTCTCGCGCACTTGCTCGTCTACCTGTTCCATGGCTCGTTCCGGATGCTGGTGGGGGGCGCAGTGGTGCGCTGCGGCCGGCCCGTCCGGCCGCAGCGCATGCCGATCAATTGCCGTCGGTCTTGATCTGGCCGGCAGCGATCTTGTCGCTGATTGCCTTGACCTCGGTGCGGACGTCCGCAGGCACGGAAACCGGGCCGTCATCGCGGAAGGCGAAGGAGATGACCTTTGGGTCTTTCAGGCCGAAGACGACGTTTTCCTTCGGCGGGTTGCCGGCGCGGATCGAGCGCACGACTTCCACCACGCCCTGGGCATAGTCGGCCACATAGAGGCCGAGAATGTTGTTGGGCGCGACCTGTGTGAAGTCGCTGAAGATCGAGAAGGAGCGGACGTTCGGACCGGATTCGGCGATGGCCTGGTAGCCGCCGACAGTCGCGCCCGAGGCGTTCGGCAGGACGAAATCGGCCCCCTGCGAGATCATGCTCAGTGCCGCTTCCTTGGTGGCGGTCGTATCGGTGAAGTTGCCGATATAGACCTCGCTGATCGGAAAGGCCGGATTGATGCTCTTGGCGCCGTTCTTGAAGCCGGCAAAGGCCTGCTGGATCGGCGGAATTTCCATGCCGCCGACCAGGCCGGCCTTGTGGCCCATCTTCGCTGCGATGACGCCCATGAGATAGAAGGGCTGACTGGTATCGGTATTGAGGCCGATGACATTGCCTTCATGGATCGCACTCGACGAGATCAGGAAATAGGTGTCCGGATAGTCGGGGGCGACTTCGAGCGCGGCGTCCTGGAATTCGAATCCGTGGCCGAGGATGACCTTGTAGCCCTGGCTGGCATAATCGCGGAAGGCCTTCTCGAAGGAAGCCGGGTTCTGCTGAAGCTCGACATAGCTGATCTTGGCGCCGAGCTGCTGTTCAACGCCTTTCAGTGCGTTGTAGCCGATCCGGTTCCACCCCTCTTCCGAAACGCTGCCGGGCACGAGAAGGCCCATCTTGAAATCGTCGGCATGCGCGAAGCCAGGCCAGAATCCGGCTAGCGTCAATCCGAGAACGGACGCAAGCAGCGACCGGCGTGAAATTGCAGTTTTCTTCATTTTCTTCCTCCCATTAAATTGTCGTTTCAATCCCCCCGGAGTCGCCGATCGGCTATGCGTCCTCCTTCAGACAGCTGTTTTCGACGCGCGTGAGCGCGGTCCTCGTTTCCGAGACGAGGCGTCCTCTCGAGAAAATGAAGGCGCGGTCCGGCCCGCCTGCAACCAGCGTGTCGGTATCGGTGCAATCGGTTACGACGAAGTCGGCCCGGGCACATGAGCGCAGCCCGTAGTCCTTGCCGAGACCCATCAGATGGGCAGGGGCGGTCGTGATCATGCGGTGGGCGGCGGCAAGCTCGTCGCCGCGCAGGTGGCCTGCGAGGAGCGTCCAGCGGGCGATTTCCAGCATGTCACCCGAGCCGGTTGGCACGAAGGGGTCCTGGATGTTGTCGGATGCCGTGGCGATGGTGACGCCGGTCCGGTGCAACTCGGCTACGCGCGTTAGGCCGCGCGGCGGCAGCATCTCGGCGTCGCGGCCTTGCAGGTAGAGGTTGGCGGCAGGCAGCGTAACAACACCGACATCGAGGGCGCGGATGCGTTCGGCGATACGCTGGAATTCCCGACGGGGCAGGGCGCTGAGCACCGACACATGGCTGAAGACGGTGCGTCCCTGCATGCCGAAGCGCTCGACCCTCTCTATGGCGGCATCCAGCAGGTGCACGCCGGCATTAAGGTGCTCGTCCAGATGCAGGTCGACCGGCTTGCCGGCCTTCACCGCAGCGGAAAACAGGATGTCGAGATAACGCGGCGGGTCTTCGGAAACGGCGGGCGTGCCGCCGACGGCATCAGCAAGGGCCACCGCGCCATCGATGTTCTTCTCAAGCCAGTCGAAGTCCTGGCCGGGATGTGGCGTCATGAAGGCGACGAGTTGGAGGGTGATACGGTTTTTTTCGGCATCGCGGATCGCCGCCAGTGTCTCCATGCCGTGGAAACGGGCATCCTTGTCTACGTTGATATGACTGCGGATAGCCGTCGTGCCACGAGACAGACATCGCTCGACCGTGCGCGTCGCCCGCTTGTGAATGTCTTCAGGGCCGGCGGTTCCGGCGTACTTGGCAAAGGCCTCGCGGGCGCCCTGCAGCGTGCCGGAGGGATTGGGCGTGAAGCGCAGCACGCCGGTCTTGTCCAGATGCTGGTGCGCGTCGACAAAGCCCGGGGAAACCAGCATGCCGGTGATATCGATGCGGGCGTCGCAGGATGTGACGTCGAGGAACGGCTCTACTGCGACAAAACGCCCGTCCGCGCCGACCATGATGTCGCTGACAGCTTGTGAACCATCGGTAGTGACGATTGTTCCGCCAGTGAGCGCAAAGGGCTGGCCGGGCGACAGGTGTGCGAGCGAGACAGTTGGATTATCACGTGCCATTTGTCCCCACTTTCTTGTTGTAGCGGAAAACTAAGCATGGAGCATTAATTAAAACAAATTCATTATTTCAATTGTTTGATAAAATATTCGCAATAATGGCGGGCGGCCGGGTTGTTGGAAGCTGCAAAAGATCAATTAAAATCAAAGATATGAGACACTGGGCCGATTCGATGGGGGCACCGGCACAGGCCTTTTCAGGAGGTCAGTGCCGATATTGCGGTTCTTCCGCATCGAGCTGTCGGCGGATAGCGGCGAGATGGGCGCGGGCGGAGTCTGCGTCGCCCTCGCGCATCTGCCGGTAGGCGGCCTCGGCAATGGCCGGATCGACAGGGGAAACCGTGCGGCCCGTCGACATGGCGAGCGCCTGCACTTCGGCGGCCCGTTCGAGGTAGTAGAGGTCGTCCCAAGCTTCTGCACTGGTCGGCGCGAGCACCAGCACGCCATGGTGCTTCATGAAGACGATATCGGCATCCCCTGCGGCTTCCGCGATGCGCGCGCCCTCGCGATTATCGAGCGCCAAGCCGTTGTAGTGCTCATCCACGGCGGTGCGACCGTAGAATTTGAGGGCCGTCTGACCGGCCCAGATCAGCGGCGGACCGTCGGTCATGGAGAGCGCTGTGGCATAGCGCATGTGCGTGTGGAAGGCGACCTTGGCGCGCGGCAGGCGGCGGTGGATTTCGGCGTGGATGTAGAAGGCGGTCGCCTCAGGCGTGCCGTCGCCCTCGATGACGGTGCCGTTGAAATCGCAGATCAGCAGCTTCGAGGCCGTGAGTTCGCGAAAGGCGTAACCGTAGGGATTGACGATGAAGAGATCGTCGTTTCCCGGCACGACCGCCGAAAAATGGTTGCAGATGCCTTCCTCAAAACCGTTGCGCGCCGCCATGCGGAAACAGGCGGCGAGGTCTTCCCTGGCGGTGCGGATGGCGGCGGTGGAAAGGTCGGGGCGGTTCGGCCGGCCAGGCACTTCGGAATGCGCGGCGCGGTCTGTCAAAGAGTGAGCCATGGGTGCTCCTGGTCTGTGTGGCTGGGAGCGGCGGTTTAACCGGAACGCGTTGGCGTTGGGCTCCGCGCACAACAAGCTCCTGGAGGCTGCTGCGCCCTGCCTGCCTGCGCACCGCGCAGTCCAGCAGCGCCACCAGATAGCGCGGAAATTTTTGCGAGGTCAACCTCGGAGCGGTCGCAATTTCGGGCACAAAACCGCAGCGTATTTGCTGGACTTGTATAGTTTAGTGCACCGACTTGAGCAGGAAATCACGGAAGCGGCGGGCGGCGGGGGAGAGGGAGCGCGCCCGTTTCTGGATCACGCTGACCTCACGCTTGATGTGTGGTTCGGTCGGCGTTCGCACGATGAGGCCCATCGAGGTCGCTAGCCGAACGACTGCCGAGGTCATTATCGCAACGCCGAGGCCGGCTTCGACCATGCCGATGATCGTCAGGGGCAACGCCACCTCCTGCATGGCCTTTTGGAGCGGCAGGACGATGCCGTTGCGAGCCAGTTCGTTTTCCAGCCGGTCGCGAATCGGGTTGCCGCGCTGCGGGCCAATCAGCTTGCGATCGACAAGGTCGGTCCAGCGCAACTCGGAAAGTCTGACCAGCGGGTCTTCGGAATGCAGCACTATGAGGAACTCGTCAGTCGTGAGCCGCGTGCCGACGAGTTCCGTGTCGTCCTCCGGCACCGTGCCGACGCCAAGATCCACCGATCCGTTCGCGACCTGTTCCAATACGGTTTTCTCGGCCACATCGTGCAGCTCGACGGTCACCTCGGGATGCAGCCTGTTGAAATCGTTGATGAGCGGCGGCAGCAGTAGCGCCGCCTGCACGGTGCCCGCCGCGATCGAAACTTTCCCCCGTCGGAGCGCGTTCAGCTCGCGCGAACTTTCCACCATGCCCTCGATGTCGGCGACAGCGCGGGCGGCAACCGGCAGGATGTCCATGCCCGCTTGCGTAAGGCGAAGAAGGCGGGTGTGCCGGTCGAAGAGACGGAGATTGAGATTGTTCTCCAACTGCCGGACCAGTGTGCTGACGGCGGATTGCGAGGAGCCAAGCTTGTCGGCGGCCAGCGTAAACTGCCCGAGATTGGCTACGGTGACGAAGGCGCGAAGCTGTTTAAGCGTGATATCCATGCCGGGCAATTCATTCAGTCACTGGTTGAATTAATATTATTATGCTGGTTGTTTGCTGATTTGACCAGCTGCATGATGCTCTTCGTACGGCGTGCGGTGTCAACGACGAGGCCATGAAAGCCCCTACCGCGCCGGAAGCTGTTCGCTGGGAGGAAAGCGAATGACCAATCCCACGGCGGCGGATCCTGTAGAAAAAACGTATCCCATCCCGAGCCTAATGGCTTTGGGCCTGCAACACGTCCTTGTCATGTATGCCGGAGCGGTCGCCGTGCCGCTTATCGTCGGCAGTGCGCTTCACTTACCCAAGGAACAGATTGCCCTGCTCGTCAGCGCGGACCTGTTCGCCTGTGGCCTCGTCACCATCATCCAGGCGCTCGGCATCTGGAAAATCGGCATTCGCCTGCCCATCATGATGGGCGTCTCGTTCACCGCGGTGCCCTCGATCATCGCGACGGGCACCAATCCTGACCTCGGCATGCCTGGTATTATCGGGGCTGTCATCGGATCCGGCGTCTTCACCATTTTGGTCGCGCCGTTCTTCGGACGCTGGGTGCGTTTCTTCCCGCCGATCGTGACCGGCACGGTCATGTTGATCATCGGTCTCTCCCTGATGCGCGTCGGCGTGAACTGGGCGGCGGGCGGGCAGCCGATGATCAAGGGACCAGATGGCATGATCCCGAACCCGGCCTATGGCGCGCCTTTCGCGCTTGCCGTTGCGGCCGTCGTGCTGCTTTCGATCCTGCTGCTCACCCGTGTTCTCAAGGGGTTCCTCTCGAACCTTGCCGTGCTGATGGGAATCGGCATCGGCTTTGCCATCGCCATTGCCGCCGGCAAGGTCGATTTTTATGGCGTGGCGGATGCCGACTGGGTGCGCGTCATTCACCCGCTCGCCTTCGGCTGGCCGATCTTCGAATTCTGGTCCACCCTGTCGCTCTGTGCCGTCATGACGGTCATGATGATCGAATCGACCGGGCAGTTCCTGGCGGTCGGCGAGATGACGGGGCGCAAGATCACCCAGCGCGATCTCACCCGCGGCCTGCGCACCGATGGCGTCGGCAACATCATCGGCGGCCTGCTGAACACCTTCACCTACACGACCTATGCACAGAATGTCGGTCTGCTCCAGATTACCGGCGTGCTCAGCCGCTTCGTGGTCGCCGCAGGGGGTGCCATCCTGATCCTGCTGGGTGTGCTGCCGAAGGTGGCCTTCGTCAGCGCGTCGATCCCGAGCTACGTCGTCGGCGGCGCCGCTATCGTGATGTTCGGCATGGTCTCGGCGACCGGTGTGAAAATCCTGTCAAAGGTCGATTTCGCTACCAACCGGTGCAACCTCTACATCGTCGCGGTCAGTGTCGGCCTCGCCATGGTGCCGGTCGTTGCGGAAAACATCTTCGATCAACTGCCTGCCACGGTTGGAAAATTCCTGCACAGCGGCGTGCTGGTCGGCACCTTCGCGGCGGCATTGCTCAACATTCTCTTCAATGGCGTGCCGGCGAAGGAGCCGCAAGACGCTGAGCAGCAGAGCGGTGTGCCCGCGGCCGACCCGCCTGAAATGGCAAGCAATACTAGTCCAGCGGCCTAGCGCCGCCGGAGCCCCGAACCCCATGAGGACTGCCATGAGGCGCTTTGAATATCATCGGGCGGACACGCTGGAGCAGGCGTCCCGCCTTCTCACCGATCTCGGCGATGACACCTTTCTGTTCAACGGTGGTACGGACCTTCTGGTCGAAATCCGCGAACGACTGCGCCGCGTGCGCAACGTTGTCGATATCAAGCAGATCCCCGGCCTCTCCGACATCACCTATGATGAGACCCGAGGCCTGACTTTTGGCGCGCTGGTGACCGTCGGTCGACTGGAGTGCCTGCCCCTGGTCTGCCAGCGTTATCCGAACCTGCGTGCGGCCTTCGCCTCGCTGGGCTCCATCCAGGTTCGCAATCGGGCCACCGTCATCGGTAATGTCTGTCGAGCCTCCCCGTCGGCGGACACGATCCCGCCGCTGATGGCCGACGGCGCCTTCATCCATATCTACAGCCGAACGAACATGCGCGTCGTGCCGCTCGCCGAATTCTTCACCGGCCCCGGCAAGACCGTGCTCGCCAAGGGCGAGATCGTCACCGGCATCACCGTGCCGCCCGCCGGCGACAACACCGGCAAGGCCTATCTCAAGCACGGCCGTCGCAAAGCGATGGAGCTTTCCACCGTCGGCGTCGCCGTCAGCCTTTGCATGGACGACGGCGTGTGCAGCGACATCCGCATCGCGCTCGGCGCGGTCGGTGCGACCGTGCTGCGGGCGCCGGAGGCGGAAGCCATGCTGCGCGGCACACGGCTCGACGCGGCAACCGTCAAGAGTGCTGCCAACAAGGCGATGGAAGAGTGCACTCCGATCAGCAACGTGCGGGCCAGCGCCGATTACCGACGCGACATGGTCGGTGTGCTGACCGGCCGTGCGATCAAACAGGCATTGGAGGCTTTCGCGTGAAACGGATCGTCGAACTCACCATCAATGGCGAGCCCCGCGACATGACGGTGGATACCTGCCGTTCGCTACTCGACGCGCTGCGCGACGATGTTGGCCTTACCGGCACCAAGAAGGGCTGCGACGTCGGCGACTGCGGCGCCTGCACCGTTATCGTCGACGGCGAACCGGTCAATGCCTGTCTGATGCTCGCCGTTGAGGCCGAGGGCCGGACGGTCGAGACCGTGGAAGGGCTCCAGCCCGGCGTCGATACGCTACATCCGCTGCAGGATGCCTTCATGCGGCACGGCGCCTCGCAATGCGGCTTCTGCACGCCGGGCATCCTGATGATGGCCAAGAAGCTGCTCGACGACAATCCACGCCCGACGGACGAGGACATTCGCTTCGGCCTAAGCGGCAATATCTGCCGCTGCACCGGGTACACCAAGATTTTCGACGCGATCAAATCCGCCGCGCTCGAGATGGAGGCAGCAAGATCATGAACGTGACGGCCCCTATCGGAGAGCGGGAATTCAAGATCGTCGGCAAGAGCGTCAAACGCGACGACGTGTTGGAAAAAGTGACGGGCGAGGCCGAATATACCGGCGACGTCAAATTGCCAGGCATGCTGCACGGCAAGATCAAGCGCGCCGCCATTGCGCACGCCCGCATCAAGAGCATCGATGTCAGCAAGGCGCTCGCCTATCCGGGCGTGAAGGCTGTGCTGACCCATGAAAACGTGCCGCGCGTGCTGCATTACGGCTCACCGCATCCGCGCTCGGCCTCTTGCACCAAGGACCAGTATATCCTCGACGACAAGGTGCGGTTCTGGGGTGAGGGCGTCGCCGCCGTTGCGGCCATCAGCGAAGAGATCGCCGACGAGGCGCTCGATCTGATCGAGGTCGAATACGAGCCCTTGCCGGCCGTCTTCGAGCCGGAAGACGCAGCCCAGCCCGGCGCGCCGCTGATCCACAATGTCGGTCCTGGCGGCAACCTGGTACTCGATCCGGTGCGCGTCAATCGCGGGAATATCGACGCTGGTTTTGCCCAGGCGGATTTCGTACTTGAAGGCACCTTCTCCGGCGGGCGGCCGCATCCGGCCTATATGGAGCCGAATGTCTGCATCGCCGACTGGGACGGCTCCAACAAGCTGACTTTCTGGACCTCGACGCAGACCGCCTTCATGGTGCGCGGCATCCTGGCCGAAGTGCTCGGCCTGCCACTCACCAAGGTGCGCGTTCTCGTCGACCACATGGGCGGCGGCTTCGGCGCCAAGCAGGACTGTTTCCAGCACGAATTCCTTTGCGCACTACTCGCAAAGGAAACGCGCCGGCCCGTGAAGATGGAATTCACCCGCCACGAGACCTTCGTCGCCGGCCGTTCGCGCCACCCCTGCAGGGTCTGGTTGAAGCAGGGCTTCAAGAATGACGGCACGCTCGTGGCGCGTGACATGAAGCTTGTCTATGACTCCGGCGCTTACGGCTCGCATGGCCCGGGCGTGACCATCGTCGGCACCAATGCCGCGACCTCGCTCTATCGCTGCGAGAACGTTCGGCTAGAAGGTCGCTGCGTCTACACCAATACGCCGATCAACGGCGCCTTCCGCGGCTACGGCGTGGTGCAGAGCTACTATGCGCTCGACATCCAGATGGACGAGGCGGCTGAAAGGCTCGGCATGGACCCGGCGGAACTGAAGCTGAAGAACGTGGTGCGCGCGGGCGATATCGCCCCGTCCGGTCACCCGATCCTCGGCCACGGCCTGGAAATCTGCCTTCAGCACGGCATCGATGTGCTCGACTGGAAGAAGCTGCGCAACCGTGACCGCACGCCGGACCCGAAGCACCCCCATATCAGCAAGGGCTGGGGCATCGGCTGCGAAATGCATGGTTCTTCAGCCTATCCGGGCATCAAGGAACAGGGCAACGCGACCGTGAAGGTCAACGAGGACGGCACGGTGACGCTGCTCACCGGCGCTGCCGGTCTCGGCACCGGCGCGCATACGGCGCTGGCACAGATCGTTGCCGAAGAACTCGGCGTGCGCTTCGAAGAGGTCGGCATCATCCATGGCGATACGGATGTCGTGCCGTGGGACATCGGCGCCTTCGCCAGCCACACGACCTATCTGGTCGGCACCGCTGCCAAGATGGCGGCCACCAAGGTGCGCGGGGCCGTTCTCGAGCGGGCTGCGATGAAGCTGCAAGTCACGCCCGGCGAGATCGACCTTTCCGAAGGCCGGATCTTCGTCACGGCCGAGCCGGGCCGCTTCATGACGGTTGCCGAGGCGATGGGTCCCTCGCGCGGTATCCCGGCCACCAACATCGTGGCCAATGGCACCTACGAGCCGACGAAATCCTATTCCTTCGCCGCGCATTTCACAGAAGTGGACGTGGATACGGAAACGGGCATCGTCGAGGTCAAACGGGTTATCCCGGTGCACGATATCGGCCGGGTCATCCACCCGATTGCGGCGCAGGGCCAGATCGAGGGCGGCATCCAGCAAGGCATCGGCCACACGCTGACCGAGGACTACATCATCGACAAGAAGACCGGCCGGTCGCTGAACGCCGGCCTCGTCGACTACAAGATGCCGCTCTCCATGGACATGCCCGATATCGAGACGATCATCCTCGAAGCCGCGCCCGATCCGGGCGGCCCATGGGGCGCCAAGGGCGTCGGCGAAGACCCGATCATCGCCATCGGCCCCGCCATCGCCAATGCCATCCACGACGCCATCGGCGTCCGCTTCCATCACTATCCGATCACCCCCGAAGACATCCTGAAAGCCTTGAGGGAGAAGGGCGCATGAACATGTATATCGAGCCGGCCAACAAGAAGCTTCCGATCACGATCCTTACCGGTTTTCTGGGATCGGGAAAGACGACGCTGCTCAACTACATCCTCACCGAGCGCCACGGCCACCGCATCGCCGTCATCGAGAACGAGTTCGGCGAAGTGGATGTCGACAGCGACCTCGTGCTCGCCTCCGACGAAGAGATCTTCCAGATGCAGAACGGCTGCATCTGCTGCTTCGTCGACGTTCGCAACGACCTCATCGACGTGATGAAGAAGCTTTTGAGCCACAAGGACAAGTTCGACCATATCATCGTCGAGACCTCTGGCCTTGCCGATCCGACTCCCGTCGCTACCGCCTTCTTCGTCGACCGCAGCGTCGCTGAGGAAGTCGAACTCGATGCCGTCGTGACGCTGGTCGATGCCATGCATATCGACCAGCACCTCTACGATCCCGTGCTCGACGGCAGCGACAACCAGGCGGTCAACCAGATCGTCGCCGCCGACCGCATCCTCGTCAACAAGATCGATCTTGCCTCCGAGGAAGCGCTCGGCTCGCTGGAGGGCTCGCTGCGCAAGCTCAACCAGACGGCGCCGATCCTGCGTTCCACCTACGGCAAGGTGGACCTGTCCAACATCCTCGGCGTCAACGGTTTCCGGCCGTCCTATGTACGCGAGCGGGCGGAAATCCTCGACATCGATATGGACGACGATCACGACGCGCACGGCGATCATCACCACGAATGCCATGGCGCGACGTGCGATCATCCGGACCATGACCATGAGCGCGACCACGGTCATGATCATGCTCCGGCAAGCGGGCTCCGTCCGCACCAGCACGATGCAACGGTGAAATCCCACTCCTTCGTCTATCCGCAGTCCTTCGACGGCGAAAAGCTCGCCGGCTTCCTCAAGGATTACCTCAGCGAGTATGGCGACGACATCTTCCGCACCAAGGGCATTGTCTCAGTGGCGAACGACGAGCGCTTCTTCGTGCTCCAGGCAGTGCACAAGCTGGTCGATTTCCGTCCGGATCACTCCTGGGGCGACGATACGCGCAAGTCGAAGTTCGTCTTCATCGGCCGCAATCTCGACCGTGACGGCATCGACAGAAACTTGCGCGCATGCCTGGCGGCCTAGCAGCGCATCTCCTGTCGCTTGACGCTTGGCCCAAGTCCTCCGTCTGAACCGCCGCCGGCCCTCCAGTGCGGGCGGCGGTGGATGCCGTTTTCCAAAAAAACGATATAAAAACAACAACTTGTATGATTATCTTGTTGACAAAAAGCCCGCCCCATGGTTCCTTTGGCGTCGAGTAGAAGCACCGACAATTGCTCACCGTCTGTTGGAAGATGAGGCTGCGATGTCGATGCTGACTACGAAAGGAACACCCGCCGTTTGTGCCCCGTTTGAGGCCCCGGCCGTTCTTGTCCGTCATCGGCCTTTCCTGAGTTCGCGGATCCACGCCCGGTGTTTGCCGGCATGGCGTTCATCGCGCGGCCCCACATCGACCGGACCCGCTACGACAGGAGAACAAGAATGATAATTGACCTAAGCTGCTACCCCACCGACCTGGTGGATCTGGCTTGGCGCCACGATGGACCACCCTTCACCGGCGACAAGCTTTTGAAGATGATGGACGGCCCGTATTATGTGAACGGCAAGCCGCGCCGCATCGACAAGGCCTTCATCCAACCGCCGCAAGGCAACACCATTTACACCCACGAGGTCATGGACCTGGAAGGCAAAGCCGCCATCCGCCAGTACATGGCCTATACGGAAAAGATGGTGACGGAGCATCCCGACCGTTTCCTCGGCTGTTTCGTCTACAACCCGCGCTACGGCACGCAGAACGGCGCCGAAGAGATCGAACGCTATGCCAAGGAATTCGATTTCAAGATGGTGCAGCTGCAGGCGAACATGCACGCCTACCGCCCCGACCGCGCGCTCGACTGGCTGCGTCCGGCCTTGAAGAAATGCGCCGAGCTCGGCCTGATGGTGAAGGTACACACCGGCGACGGTCCGTACTCGATCCCGACCGAGTTCTACCCGATCATCCGCGAGTTCCCGGAAGTGAACTTCATCCTCGCGCATTTCGGCGTGCAGACCGGCGGCGTCTATGTGTTCGAGCCGATGCAGATGGCGCTCGACACGCCGAGCGTATACGTCGAATCCGGTTGGTGCCTCCAGTCGCGGATCGTAGAGTTCGCCAAGGTGCTGCCCAAGCACAAGATCCTCTTCGGCTCCGACACGCCGCCGAACGAGCCGGGCATGTGGATCAACCTTCTCGAAGTGCTCTGCCACGAGCCACCCCAAGGCCTCAATCTCGATGAGGATACGCTGGAGGACTACCTCGGCAACAACACCGCTCGCATGATCGGCCTTGAGCCGACCAAAGCGCCTGCCACCGTCGAGGAAGCCGAAGCGTACCTGCGCAAGCATGGCATCGCGCTCGCCGCATAAAATTTGAAGGAGTGAACAATGATCATCGATACCCATCTTCACCCGACCAACCTCGTGGACGAGGCCTGGCGTCATACGGGTGAGCCCTTCAACGGCGAGCGCATGCTCAAGTTGATGGACGGTCCCTACATGATCAACGGCAAGCCGCGCCGGATCGATATGGGCTTCATCCAGCCGCCGCCTGGCAATACCGGCTACCGCGACGGCAACCGCAAGGGCCGCGACGGCATTCGCGACTACATGGCCTATTGCGCGGAGCTTTGCCAGAAATACCCGGATCGCTTCATTGGCAACTTCAACTACAACCCGCGCTGGGGGCCTGAAAACGGTGCGGCGGAGCTGGAATTCCACGTCAAGGAATACGGCTTCAAGATGCTGAAGCTGCACGCCAACATGCATGGCTATCGTCCCGACCGCGCATTGGACTGGCTGCGTCCGGCGATGAAGAAGTGCGCCGAACTCGGCGTGGTCGTGCTGATCCACACCGGCGACGGCCCGTACACGATCCCGACGATGTTCTACCCGATCATCCGCGAATTCCCGATGGTCAACTTCATCATCGGCCATTTCGGCATTCAGACGGGCGGCAACTATTCGTTCGAATCCTTCTGGATGGCCATGGACACGCCCAATGTCTATTGCGAATCCGGTTGGTGCTTCCAGTCGCGCATCGTCGAATTCGCCCAGCAGCTGCCAAAGAACAAGATCGTCTTCGGCACGGACAGCCCGCCGAACGATCCGGGCATGTGGCTGCGCGAACTGGAAGTGCTTTGCAAGGATCCGCCGCACGGCATCAACCTCTCGGAGGACGATCTGGAAGGCTATCTCGGCAACAACATCGCCAAGCTCGTCGGCATCAACCCGTCTCCCCCGCCGCGTGATCTGAAGGATGCCCAGGCGCGCCTGAAGAATTCCTACGCCGGTGTCGACAGCGCCACAGGCAAACATCTGGAGCTTGCCTGATTGAACCAGGGCGGCGCCGCTTTCGAGGCGCCGCCCTATCGTCAGCAACGTCGAGAGCAAGATATGACGCAGCACCATAAGCAAGACGTCCGCAGCTTCCTGGCCGACTATCGGGAAAGGCATTCGGAGGATGTCATCACCATTGACCGTCCGGTCTCGGACGATCAGGACGCGACCGCGCTGATCTGGAATCTGGCGGGCAGGGGGCAGCACCCGATGTTGCACCTCACCAACGTCAATGGCATCGATAGCCAGGTGCTCTGCAACATCTTTGCCTCGCGTGGCCGCATCGCCCGTCTTCTCGGCGCGACTGCCGAAACCCTGCACGAGGCCTATCAGGCCCGCGCCAACCGACCGTTCGCGCAGGAGCTTCTCGACAGTGGACCGATCACCGAGGAGATCATTTCCGGCGATGCCGTCGATCTCCACACCCTGCCCATGCTGAAACACTTCGAAACCGACCGCGCCAAATACATCACCAGCGGCATCATCGTCGGCGAGCATCCGGAAACCGGAGCCGGCAACCTCAGCTATCACCGGGCGATGATCCATTCGAAGAATTCGCTGGCCACATCCCTGCATTCACGCGGCCATCTGTGGCGCCTGATGAACATGGCGAAAGAGAAGGGCAAGCCCATGCCGGTCGCGATGGTGATCGGCGGCCATCCCCTTTTCATGCTCGCCGCCTCCGCCCGCCTTGCCTTCGGCGAGGACGAGCGCGACGTTGCTGGCGGGCTGATGCGCGAACCTTTGCAGGTCGTGCTCACGCCGAAATACGGCATCCGCGTTCCCGCCCATGCCGAGATCGTGCTGGAAGGTGTGTTGGACCCCGAGGCTCATGTTGAGGAGGGGCCGTTCGGCGAATTTACAGGCTATTCCTCCGACCGTTCGACCAACAACCTCTTCACGGTCGAAACTGTGATGCGCCGACGCGATGCCATCCTCGTCAGCGTCGCGGGCGGCAACTCAGCTGAACATCTCAACCTTGGCCGCGTACCGCGCGAGGCGGAGGTGGTTGAGAAATTGAAGGCCCGATTCCCGTCGATCACCGCCGTGCATTATCCGTCGTCGGGTACCCATTTCCATGCCTATGTCGCGATGAACCAGATGCGCGAGGGCGAGGCGCGGCAGGTCATGCTCGGTCTGCTCGGCTGGGACCAGTACCTCAAGACCGTCGTCGTCGTGGACGCGGATGTCGACATCATCCGCGACAGCGAAGTACTCTGGGCGCTGGCCACTCATTTCCAGCCGCACAAGGACGTCGTCATCATCGAGGGGCTGCCCGGCAATGCGCTCGACCCGTCGGCGAGCGGCATCGGCACGACCTCCCGCATGGGCCTCGATGCGACGCGCGGACCGAACTTCCATGGCGTTCGCGCCCGGATCAGCGATGAGGCCTCGGCCCGTGCCGCGGCGCTCCTCAAAAGCGTGGGATAGGGCATGACGGCGCAGCCAAGACGCATGATTGTCGGCATTTCGGGAGCTTCCGGAGTGGTCTACGGAAAGCGGATACTCGAAGTGCTGCGCGATCTCGAAATCGAGACGCATCTGATCATGTCACGGGCCGCCTGCATCACACTTGCGGCCGAGGCGGATTTTACGAAGCAGGACCTTGAGGCGCTCGCTACGACCACTCATTCCAACAAGGACATCGGCGCCGTCTGCTCATCCGGCTCCTACAAGACGCTCGGCATGATCGTAGCGCCCTGCTCGGTTAAAACACTGGCGGAGATTGCAACCGGCACGACGGATAACCTCCTATCCCGCGCCGCCGACGTTGTCTTGAAGGAGCGCCGCCGCCTCGTTCTCATGCTGCGCGAGACGCCGCTGCATCTCGGCCACATCCGCAACATGGCGCAGGTCACAGAGATGGGTGGCATCATATATCCGCCGGTTCCTGCATTCTATACTAGACCGCAAACCCTTGGCGACATGGTCGACCATACCGTCGGCCGTGTGCTTGACCTTTTCGATCTCGACGCCGGCATCGTACGGCGCTGGCAGGGAGCTGGGGAGGTGGAATAGGAAGCTGCGGCGTCGCCCGCCAGATGGTTCTCGATGCGGCTGGTGCTTACTGGTCAGGGGTTCGACCTCACGCATGCCGGGCGAGCATTGCAGCGTCATGATTCCGAAATTTTTTAGATGCGCCTACGTCGAAGGCTCTGTGTTCCCAAAATACGATGCCTCCTCGACATCGGGCGTTAGACCGGCGACGCCACGACATTCCGGATGTCGGCGCCGCCGGTCGGTTCGACGCAAAACTCGCAGAGCTGGCTTGCGCGATCGGCGCTGAGTCAGGTTCATATTGAGGTAGCAAACGCGACATAGATGGTTCCGCGTCCCGCAACCAATTTTATCATGCTCCTCCAGGCGAATTCCGCGCGCATATTAGTGAGATTGGGAAGTCCGGGTCGCACTGCGGGACGAACTTGACCATCGGAGACGTTCGCTCGAGATCGGGGGTTCGAGTCGGGAGAGGGCTACCGCCAATACAGCGCTGCAACCGAGTTCGTCTGTTTACCGGACTTCGCAAGCGGGCTTGACGGGCTCAAAATCCTGTCCCCGCAATCAATAAAATCTATTTGAACCAGATTACCAAGAACCCCGGGATGTCCTTCAATTACCCATTCAACCTGATGCCCTCATCGGGGTCGACATCAACGGTTTCGACCCGACCAAATCACTGGTCATTTCGCTCGCGGGCCTGCGTGGCGAAGCCGCACACAGGAATCTCATAGCAGCGCAGACCAGTCCTGCGCTGGGCGACCTGGCGATATGGACCACCGGTCTCATTGCAGGTTACCGAACGCTGGACGACCAGATCACACAGCTCCGGCGTATATCGGCTTAGTCGCTGGGCGACAATTGCCCTGCAAATCCGGACACAACAAAAGCAGGCCGAGCTCGACTACCTTGTGCTCTTGCGCGCCGCCTCCACGCAGGCCAAGAACTATGTCGGCTTGGCTTGTTGAGCGCAGCTACCCCTTGATCGCCGAGCCGACGATGGAATCGACGAAGAAGCGCTGCAGAAAGACGAACAGAATGAGCGGCGGCAGCACGGCGAGCGTCGCGCCAGCCATCACCAGCCCAGTGTTGACCGCGCCTCTGTTGTAGCTGAGTAGTCGGCTGAGGCTGATGACGATCGGGTAGGCGTCGGCATTGCCCTGCAGCACGGTCAGTGGCCACAGATAACTGTTCCAGTGATAGACGAAGGCGAACAAAGCGAGCGCCGCGATCGCCGGGGCGACACTGGGCGCGACGATCTTGTAGAGGATCAGCAGCTCCGAGGCGCCGTCCATGCGCGCGGCGTCGATCAACTCGTCGGGCACGCCTGATATGAACTGGCGCATCAGGAAGATGCCGAACGCATTGGCGAGGTTGGGCACGATGATGCCGGCCAAGCTGGCATTTAGGCCGATCGAGCCGACCAGGCGGTAGAGCGGGATCAACGTCACGATCGGCGGCAGGAACATGGTGGCGATCAGCACCGAAAACAAAAGCGAGCGGCCAGGGAAGTGGTATTTTGCGAAAGCATAGCCGGCCATCATGCTGGTGACGAGGATGCCGACGGTGGTGATCGAGGCGATGACCAGAGAGTTCCACATCGAGCGGCCGACATTGACCACGCCAGAGACCTTCTCATAGGCGTCCAGGCTCGGCGTATGGGGTATCCACACCGGTGGCACCTGCATGCTCTCGGCCGGCGTCTTTAGGCTCGACAACACCATCCACACCAGCGGGAAGGCCGACGCCACGGCCACCAGCAGCATCAGCGTCGCCAGCAGTGCGTTGCCGCCGGTCGGGCGCTTTCGCGACAATCGGCTCGACGATCCCGAAAACCCAATCGGGCTCATTCGTCGTCCTTCCGGTTGGCAAGAGCAAACAGCGCGCAGACCACGACGATCAGCGACAGCATCAGCATGACGGCCATGGCCGAGCCCAGCCCGCCCTGTGCGCGCTCGATGCCGACGCGGCGGATGTGGTAGGTCAAGACATTTGTCGAGCCCACCGGCCCTCCTTGCGTGATCAGCGCCACAGGCTCGAACACTTGCACCGCATTGATGATGGCGATGACTGCGCTGAACAGAAGTGTGCGTCGCATCAGGGGCAGTGTGATGAAGCGAAACTGTTCGTACCGGTTGGCGCCGTCGAGCTTTGCCGCTTCGTAGAGGCTGCCGGGAATCTGCGTCAGCCCGGCAATGGCCAGCACGGTGAAATAGCCGACCTGTTGCCAGACGTTGAGGAAGACGATCGAGACCAGCGCCGAGCGTGGCGACGAAAGCCACGGCTGCGGGCCGATGCCGATCAGGCCGAGCATCTGGTTGAGCGGCCCTTCGCTCGGCGAATAGAGCTTCGACCAGACCAGCGCCACCGCGATCATCGGAACCATGTAGGTGGAAAACAGCACCGTCCGCAGCGCCGTGCCGCCGGGCACGTCATGCTGGTAGACCATCAGGCCGAAGGCCACCGACAGCGGTAGGATAAGGACGACGGAGAGAACGGTGTAGATCGACGTGTTGACCAGCGCGCCCTTGAAATCGCGTCCGACCGAGGTCTGCCCGAAGATCTCACGGAAATTGTCGAGGCCGATGAAGCTGGCGCTGGAAAACGGCGTCTGCGTCGACCAGTCCTGGCATGACAGCCAGGCGGTGAGCAGCATCGGCAACAGGATGAAGATGCCGATCAGCGTCACGGCGGGCGCCAGCATGATGCCCGCCGAGGCACGGTACCTCTGAATCATTATTTGGCGGCGCGCTCCAGGATCGAGGTGGCGTCGGCCTGCGCCGTCGTCTGCGCATCCTTGGCCGAGACCTGGCCATACTGCAACGCCTCGAGTGTCTGCTGCAGGGATTCTGAAAATTCCTGGCCGCCCGGCACCACCGGGAAGGGTTTTGCATCGGCGAGCACGCTGACATAACCGGAGAGGAACTCCGAGCCGAGCTTGTCCTTCTGCGCCTCGATGTCGGAGGTGCGCGAGGGCAGAATGCCCATGGACATCAAGATGCCGGACATCGCCGAGGCGCCGTCCTTGCCAGACTTCGGATTGTTCAACCAGGCGAGAAAGTCCCACGCCGCCTTCTGCTCGACAGCATCTGCATTGGCGTTGACAACGGTCATCCAGGAATAGGAGATCGAATGCGGCTTGTCGCCGCTCGGGCCCACGGGGATCGGCGCGGTGGCAATGTCAGCGAACTTGTCGCCCATGCCGGTCTTCAGCGCGCTCTCCCACCAGTTGGCCATGATGATCATGCCGGTCTTGCCGGAGACGAAATTATCCAGGAAGGGGCCGGTGGTGTTGGCGTCGGCCGTGGCCATCGCCGGCACGCTGACGCCGGACTTGATCAAGTCCTCGTAGAGCTGAAAAGTCTCGGCGGCTTGCGGGCTGTCCAGCACCGGTTTCCCATCCTTGACCAGTTCGCCGCCATTGGAGACCAGCAGCGAGGCGAAGGGATGGACGACGCCGGCCGCCCAGGAATTGATCATGCCGAAACCTTGCTGGCCGGCATCCTTGTTGGTCAGCTTCTTGGCCGCATCCTTGAGCTGGTCCCATGTCTTGGGTGCTGCCGCGATGCCGGCCTGCTTAAACAGCGCCTTGTTGTAATTCAGCGCGTAGACGTCGATCTCGTTGGGGATGCCATAGAGCTTGCCGCCGACCGATGCCGCACTGGCAATGCCGGCCGGCCATGAGGCCTTAACCTCGCTGGCCATCGCATCGGGAGCAGGCGCGACAAGCTTGTCGCGCGCGAGTTCGGGCAGCCACAGATCGTAAATGCCGCCGATCGTTGGACCATCCGCGCCGCCGCCCTGCGAGCGCAGCGTGGTCAGCAAATCGCCGAACGGAACGGCGCGCACGCTGACGCTGACGTCAGGATTTGCCTTCGCATAATCCTTCGCGGCTGCCTCCAGCAAGGCGACCGTCTCTGGCGACCAATGCGTTAGGTAGGAGATGTTGACCGACTGCGCCCAGGCAGTCGCGGACAGCATGGTCAGGCTCGCGACAAGTGCCAGTTTCGAAGTCCAGGCAAACGACATCCTCATCCTCCTCAAGGCCCACCGATCACGATGACGTTATGACAAGTTAAGGTGACGGCGCAAGGGCTTGCTGGTGAAAAAGCGGCAAGCCGGATTGCCGCATTTTAGTTGCACTGCCTTTTCGTCACGATATTTTCCCATGTAAACAACGCACTAACCGGTGTCGCGGATGAGTCAGCCGCGCCATCTTCGTATCCAGGGCGCACCAGACCTCTTGCGAACGCCGCTATGTCATTATAATGACTTTCCCGAGCCAATGACTCTCTCGTGACATAGAAACGCCGCGAGACGCCAAAGAAAGAGAACAATGGGAGACTGGCAATGAGCATGCTTTCAATTCACCGACGCGCCGCGCTTGGACTGATCGGCGGCCTTGCCGCCGCCGGCGCCGGCATCTTCACGACCCTCCCGGCAAAGGCCGATAGCACGGTGACGCTGTGGAGCTGGCGCACCGAGGACGAGGCCGCGATGCGCCGCATTTTCGATGCCTTCGAGGCCAAGAACCCTGGCATCACGGTCAACATCCAGTTCACGCCTGATGCCGACTACCAGAACCGGCTGAGCACGGCGCTGCGCGGCGGCCGCGGGCCTGACATCGCCCAGCTCAAGGCCTATGGCGAATTGCAGCCCTTCGTCGATGCCGGCTATCTCGACGTCCTCGACGACAGCGTGCCCGATTTGAAGAACATGCCGGACGCGGCCCTTGGCGGCGCCCGTGGCCGCGCCGACGGCAAGCTCTACGGCGTACCCTATTCGGTGCCGATGATGGGCGTCTTCTACAACCAAGACATCTTTGCCGCCCAAGGGATCGAAATCCCCAAAACCTACAAGGATTTCGCCGCCGCCTGCGAGAAGCTAAAGGCGGCCGGCATCACCCCGATCGCCACCGGCGGCGCCAACGGCTCCGCCTGGGAGCTGGAGATCGGCGTCGGTGTGGTCGGCCCGACCGTCTACGGCCCGGGCTTCTACGACGAGATGATGGCCGGTAAGGCCACCTTCGAGGACCCGCGCTATGTCGCGGCGCTGAAGCGCTTCGCTGAGCTGAAACCCTATTTCCCCGATGGCTTCGCCGGCATCGACTACACCACTGCCACGCAGCAGTTTATCGGCGGCAAGGCGGCGATGTTCCTCGGCGGTTCGTTCGAGAACGGCAGCTTCAAGGCGCAGAATCCCAAGCTGAAATTCTCGATCTTCCCGTTCCCTGCCGACGATGCCGGGGCAAAACTCTACACCTCGGCCTTCTCCGACGGCTCCTATGGCCTTGTCTCCGAAAGCGCCAACAAGGAAGCTGCTCTCAAGGTTCTGGACTTCATGGCCTCGGCCGAATTCGCGCAGATGTTCGCCGACGAACTCGGCTGGCCGCCGGCCCGCACGGATGTGACCGTGAAGGACCCAGTGTTGGCCGAGATGATGGCGATGTCGAAGAACTCAACGCCCTACCTGACGCTGGTCGGTTTCCGCTGGCAGTCGCCGACCGCCTCTTCCGTCTTGCAGTCCGAGATCATCGACATGGTCGAAGGCAACATCACGCCGGAGAAGCTGGCGGCCGATATGCAGGCCGCCGTCGCCACCTGGTTCAAGCCGAAGCAGTAAGGAGCCGGGGCGGTCGCACAGCGGCCGGCCCCTACCGGACAGAACAACGTATGACCATCCTCCGCCGCAAAAGCAGCCTTGGCCGCACGCAAGAGCGCATGGCCGTGCTTTTCATCCTGCCGGCGCTGGCGGTCTATGCGCTGTTCGTCCTCTATCCCCTAGCAATGTCGCTGTGGGGCAGCTTCTTCCTCTGGAAGGGGCTGCGCACGGTCGAGTTCGCCGGCCTGTCCAATTTTTCGCGGCTGTTCGTTTTTCCAAGCGGCGCGCGGGTCTACGGGGCGCTGTGGCACAACACCGCCTGGTTCTTCGGCATCATGGTCTTCCAGAACGGCATCGGGCTCTTGTTCGCCTGGCTGCTGTTCCTGCGCGACAAGGGCGCCGCCTTCTTCCAGTCGGTCTTCTTCTTCCCGGCGGTGCTGAGCCCGGTCATCGTCGGCGCACTGTGGCGTCTGCTCCTCGCGCCGGGTGGCGTCGTCGAATGGGCGCTGAATGGGCTTGGTCTGCACCAGGGCAGCCTCACGGTACTCGGCAACAGCCACACGGCGCTCGGGATGCTGATCGCCGTCGACACCTGGAACTGGATGGGCCTGCCGGTGCTCATCTACACGGCCGGTCTCAGGCAGATTTCCAGCCAGATCTTCGAGGCGGCGAAGCTCGACGGCGCTAGCAATGCGCGCATGCTGTTCTCGATCGCGCTGCCGCTGCTGATGCCAGCGCTCGGCACGCTGACGACCTTGTCGTTCATCAACACCTTCAACCAGTTCGACATGGTCTATGTGATGCAGGGCGTGCAGGGCAATCCGAGCTATTCGACCGACACGCTGGTGACCTATTTCTACCGGCTGGCCTTCGGCGCGGAAGGCGCCGTGGGCATCACCGATATTGGCTTGGCACTGGCGCTGGGCACCATGCTGTTCCTGATCCTCAGCACCGGCACGCTTATGATGCTGCGCTTCTTTGACCGCCGCACGGTGCAGCTATGAGCGCGCTGGTCATTTCACGTCGGCCAGTCCTCTCGCGGCAGGTTGCGCGGTTGCCGGGCTGGACCGTGCTGGTCGTGTGGACGGCGGCCGTGTTGCTGCCGCTCTACATCCTCGTCGTCTCCTGCTTCAAGACCACGGCCGAGATCTACGACAATCGGCTCGGACTGCCGAAGAGCTGGGCCTTCGACAATTTCGTCAACGCCTGGACGCGGGCCAATCTCGGCCAGAATTTCGTCAACAGCCTGATCGTTACCGGCGGCGCGGTCATCCTCACCATTGTCGTCTCGGCGATGGCCGCCTATCCGCTCAGCCGCTACAAGCTCGGCTGGAATGCCGTCATGCTCGGCCTGTTCCTGTCGGGCATCATGCTGCCGATCCGGCTCGCCTCGGTCGAGCTGTTCACGCTGATGCGCAATCTCGGTCTGCTCGATTCTCTGACCGGGCTGATTCTCGTCTATTCGGCGATCCGCATTCCCTTCGCCGTCTTCATCTTCGCCAATTTCATGCGCGTGCTGCCCTCTGAACTCGACGAGGCGGCCCGCATGGATGGCGCCGGCGAGGTCCGCATCCTGTTCCAGGTCATCCTGCCGATGGTGAAGCCCGCCGTTTCGATCGTCGCCATCTTCACCGCGATTGCCGTGTGGAACGACTTCTTCTTCCCGCTAATCTTCATCTTCGACGACCGCTACAAAACCGTGCCGCTGGCGATAAGCGTTTTCGTCGGCCAGTTCCGCACCGATTGGGGCCTGGTCTTCGCCTCGCTGGCGATCTCCATGGCCCCAATTTTGATCATGTATTGTCTGCTCGCCCGCCAGATTCGCGAAGGCGTCGGCGCCGGGGGAGGCATGAAATGATCGAGGACAGGATTTACGCCGCTAACTCCATGCTCGTGGTCGGCGCGCACGCCTTCGATGCCGAGGTGATCGCCGGTCCGCTAGCGGCGGCCGCCGTCAAGCGCGGTGCTTCGGTGACCTTCCTGCATCTGACCATGGGCGAACAGGGTCATCCTTGCCTCATCCCCGAGCACTATTGCGCTCAGAAGGAAGAGGAGGCGGGCAGGGCGGCGGCACGACTTGGGGTCAAGGTGCGCAGCCTTGGCCTTCGCGACGCCTTCCTGCCTTCAGACGACCAGACGGCGCTTGAGGTGTGCGACGTCATTCGCGAGCTGAAACCTGAGATCGTCATCACCCATTGGCACGGCAGCTGGCACAAGGATCATCGCGCCGCCGCGCATCTGACGCAGACCGGCATCTTTTTCGCAGCGCTGCCGACTGTCGCGAGTGATCATGCGGCGCATACGCCGCAATTGCTCTTGTTCGGCGAGAACTGGGAGGACGATGACAGCTTCCGGCCCGAGCATCTGGTCGATGTCAGCGACGGCTTCGAGGCCTGGAGCGAGGCGGTCAAGGAGTACGAGCTGGCACGCGGCCTGAGCAGCTTTCCCTATGTCGACTATTACAGCGCGCTCTATCGGCTGCGCGGTTGTCTGCGTGGGACACGCCATGCGCAGGCGTTCGCGGCGGCATCGCATTCGTGGAATGCCGGCATCGGCTTGTTCGCGCCGCCAGCCAGCGGAGGGCGCGGCCGATGAGGCGCGTGCTGGCCATCGACCTCGGCGGCACCAATCTGCGGGCCGCCATCCATACCGGCGACATCAGCGCATTGAGGGTGCTTAGCCGTGAGCCGGCGCCGCCAAGTCTGGATGCCTTCGTTGCTCGCATCCACGCGTTGTGCGCCGACACCGGATCGGTCGAGGCGCTCGGCATTGCCGTGCCGGGCCTCGCCGAGGGCTCGGTTTGCCGCTGGATTCCGAACCTGCCCTTTCTCGACGGCGTCGACCTCCAGACCTTGTTCCCGAAGCTGCGCATTGGGCTTGGCAATGATGCGCAGATCGCGCTGCTGGCGGAAGCCGTCGAAGGCAGCGCCAAGGCCATGTCGGACGCGATCCTGCTGGCTATTGGTACCGGCATCGGTTCGGCGGTGCTTGCCAATGGCCGTATCGTTGCCGGCGCGCATGCCGGCGCCTGCTCGTTCGGTTGGGCCTGCGCTGACATCAAAGACCATGGCGGCGAGCGCAGTGGCTGGCTGGAGCGCGTCGCCTCCGGCCGCGCGCTCGACGCGCTTGCCGGCCAGATCGGGCTGGCCAACGGGCGCCAGCTGATTGCCGCTGCCCAGGCAGGCGAACTGGCGGCGCGGACCCTGCTTGAAGTGCCGGCGCGCCAGCTCGGCACCGCGCTTGCCGGTGCCGTGGCGCTGCTTGATCCGCAGGCGGTGCTGATATCGGGCGGACTGGCGGAAGCGCTCAACGTGATGCGGCCGCCGCTGCTCGCGTCCCTGCGTCGCCAGTTGCCGTCGCATCTGCGCGGCATCGCGATCGAGCCTGGCCAGTTCGGCTCGGATGCCGGCCTTGTCGGCGCGGCGCTCGCCGGCGGTTTGGGGGAAAGGTGGAGGCAGGTGCGATGAGCGAAGCGAGCTTTCAGCAACCGGATCGCAGAAAGCCGGAGCCGCTCTGGTACCAGGTCGAGGAAGCGATCCGCGCCATTGTCACGAGCGGCGAATGGGCGACGGGCGACCAGATCCCGGCCGAGGACAGGCTCTGCGCGCTGTTTGGCGTCAGCCGCATCACACTGCGTCACGCTCTGCGCAATCTGGAGGAAGGTGGGCTGCTCCGACGCGAACACGGCCGTGGCACCTTCGTTCGATCCACCACGCTCGTTGCCGGCACGCGCGCGTTGACCAGCTTCACCCAGGAAATGCGCAATATGGGCGTGGTCGCCGGCTCGCGCCTGCTCGACTGCAGCCTGACGACGGCCAATGCCGCCGCTGCCGGCGCATTGGAGATCGAGGAGGGTGACCCCGTGGTGCGCATTCGCAGGCTTAGACTCGGCAACAGCGAACCGATCGGCATCCAGACAGCACAGCTGACGGCCGCGCGCGTGCCGGGCTTCCTCGATGCCGGCCTGCTGCAGGGATCGCTCTATGAGGCGCTGGAGCGCCATTACGGCATCGTGCCGGTGGCAGCACGCGAAATCTATCGCGTAGGCGCGGTAGGCGCGGGCGATGCCGAGTTGCTTGACCTGCCCGCAGGCAGTCCCGCTTTCGTCGTCGAGCGCATCACCACGGATGAGCGCGGCTCGTTCGAATTCACTGTCTCGATCATGCGGGGCGACCGCTACGAAATCCGCTCGACGCTGCGCGCCGGGCGTGTCCCGTCAACCTCAAGAAGTTGATCCATCCCAAGCCGACACTTAAACAGGAGTACCCACGTGTCCGATCTCTACATTCATCGTCTCACCGCGCTCATCGACCAGGCGGCAAAAGCCAATGAGGAGGCCTTCGGCGAGGTCGCCAGCCGCTTCGCCGATTCGCTCCAAGGCGGCGGGCTGGTGCATCTCTATGGTTCTGGCCATTCGGTGCTGCCGGTGCAAGAAGTGTTTCCGCGCTACGGCAGCTATGTCGGCTTCAACCCGCTGACCGACCCAAGGGTAATGTGGCACAATGTGCTCGGCGCCGGCGGCGTGCGCGAGCTGTTGTGGCTGGAGCGGACCGAGAAATACGCCGAGAAATTCCTCGACCACCAGCCGCTGAACAAGGGTGACTCGATCATCATCTTCGGCCACAGCGGCCGTAACTCGTCGGGCATCGATACCGCGCTCTACGCGAGGAAGCGCGGCATCTTCGTCGTCGCGGTGACCAGCAAAAACAATCTCGACAAGCCGGCGACGCATTCGTCGGGCAAGCGCCTGGCCGATGTGGCTGACCTCGTCATCGACACCTGCTCCCCGATCGAGGATGCGATCGTGCCGGTCGAGGGCTGGAGCCGTCCGGTGTCGGGCTCGTCGACGGTGCTTGCCATGATCCTGGCGCATGAGCTGATCGCCCGCACGGCCGAGCAGCTCGCCAAGCGCGGCATCGAACTCCCGGTCTTCGCCTCGCCGACCATCGCTGGCGTGACGCTGCACGACACCGACGTCATTTACGGCGTCTACCGGGAGCGCATGCTGGAAGCGCAGAAGAAGCACCTGCCAACCTTCCAGGCGACGATGCGCGGCGAGTGATGTTTGGGATCGAGAGGAGCCACGCGCGCTTCTCGATCCTGATTGCTACCGTCCGAGCAGATTGCGCTCGACGGTTCTCAGATGCGCCAGCATGGCCTGGCTGGCGCATTCGGAATCGCACCGCAAAAGCGCATTCAGAACAATCTGATGTTCGTTGCAATGGATGCTGCGGCGCTCTTCGGGAAAAGGAGCGCTTCTTTCAGATTTCATCGACAACGGGTAAGGGGGATTGGGATAGGGAGGGAAACAGGTAGGTATCCAGCTGTGCTCCATTATTAGCGAGCAAGGCTGGTCTGCCCACGATTTTGGACGCAGGAGCAATCAGGTAATCGCGAATGACCAGGTCACCAGGGCTCATTCTGATCAAGGTGAAAATGTCGGCCACCGACTGACGCTGAGTGTCCATAGACCAGAAGGCATACCCGTGGTCGGAAGCGCGGCAACGTGCGATTTCGATCGCAACAGTGAACTCGTCGTTGATCCGCAAGAGGTCGTTCTGTGTGTCGTAAGTCGCCTTTCCGCCAATCCTTTCGATCGCGTCCAGCAGGTCCCCTATTGCTTGCGCGCGCACCGACGCCAATCGCTCTTTCGAGGTAATAAACTGCCAGTTCTTTGGCGGCTGATATCCAACCAACTCGTAGGCCTTCAGGACGCTCCCAAAGCGATAATGATATTGGCTAGCTGCGGGGCAATCCGCCGCAGCGTTGATGATGGAACTAGACAAGGCGCCTTCGCGCGCCAGGACCTTTTTCAGTGCAGCAAGCATCTCTTCGTTGGTCACCCTCAGATGCGCATATAGCGCTCTGTGAATGATTTGCGCCCGATCGAACAGATTTCGGTCAACAATGGGCTCAAATACGCCTTCCGCTCGAACCCACTGTTCAGCAGGGTTGCTTACTGCCTTTGCTTTTAGCTTGCGAGAGCGCCTGTTCCAGACATTTGTGCCAATGTATTTTTCGTTGGTCAGAACTCCGCGCACAGTTTCCCGCTTCCATGGTCGACCAAGGTCCGTCAGCACGCCGCGCTTGTTCAGCAGCCTTGCCAACTCAAGCTCTGTCAGGTGTTTTTTGACGAACTGACGAAAGATCCAGCGAACCGTTGCAACCTCTTTAGGCGGTCCGGGCACCAGGATCGTTCTGTCTGTGTGCACGCTCTTTTGCTCGTGTTCGGAGAGAATGAGTTTGGGACGTCCTGAATGGTCGATCACCTGGCGTCTTAAGCCGAGTCCAGGCTTACCACCCTGTCGGAACCCCAGCCGGATCAGCCTTGCTTGGCCTATGAATGTCTTTTGCGACAGCATGCGACTGTGCTCGGCCGCCATGCTTCGTTTGATGGCCTTAAGGACATCGGATCCGATGCTGCCGTCGTTCAAGAACTGCTCGGCGCAGAATTCGATCCGCACGCCAGCCATGTGGCAACGATACTCGTAGGACGCGCTTTCATCTATGTTCTGGAAGCGTCCCCAGCGACTGACATCATAGACTACGATGGTTTCGAAGTCGGCACGCCCACTCTCCACATCGGCCAGCATTTGCTGAAGGCCGGGGCGACCGCCCAGGCTGAGACCGCTCCGACCGGCGTCCTCGTAAGTGGCAACGATGTCGTATCCCATGATGTCAGCATAGTTGCGGATGGCATCTTTCTGGTTGTCGATCGAGTAGATCTGGTGCTCTTTCGACATGCGCAGATACTGAGCCGCGCGCACGATGCGCCTTTCAGGGAACTGGGCCGCTGCTGCTTTGTCCATCGCCTCGCGCCATGGTACTCGCGTCCATAGTAGAGGGCCGCGCCGCCTGCGATTTGGTTAGGGAAACCTATCCAGTTTGTGTCGAATGCGAGCCGCCGACAATACGAGATGTAGCTGTGCGCAACTATATCGCCCTGATTCACAAGAAGCGGGGATATCGGTGTGTCGTTCCCTGACTTTCCTGGCGTTGTCACAGCGGCCAGTAGCCTGGACGAGGCGGTCGTAACCGAGGAGGCGCTTGCTTTCCAGTCGAAGGGCTCGTTCAACATGGCGAGGCCTACCGGAGCCGTCATCGATCGAGCAAGTGCTTGCCCGTGGCGATCAGGGCGCTCTCACCACAATTACAGTCCCATTGAAGATCGGCCGGTAACGCCCGCGCATCTTTGCGATTCGGACACCACGGTCTTCACGGTCGAGAAACCTTGATTCACTTCGTGAGAAGTCACGCCGCCGTTCCGCCGCAATGCGCCAGCACCTGGGCGAAAGCGCCCCTGTTTTCAGTCTATTGTCAGTTCCCGGGGCTTCAGAGGAGTTCTCGTGATGATCATCAAGAAGGCCATCCTGGCAGTGCTTATCATCGCAGCCCTTGCCGGCTGCGAAACGCAGACCGAGGGCCAGCAACGGGCCACCACCGGCGCGCTCGTCGGCGGCGCTGGCGGCGCGCTGCTTGGCCAGGCGATCGGCGGCAACACCAAGAGCACCGTGATCGGCGCCGCCAGCGGCGCCTTGCTCGGCGCCGTCGTTGGCTCGGCCACCACCCCGCAACGCCGCGAAGATCAGCAATGCCGCTACCAGGATCGCTACGGCCGCATCTATATCGCGCCCTGCGACGACCGGTATTACAATGGCAATTATTGATTAGCTTCCGACTGAGGGAGCCGGCGCGCAATGCCGGCTCTCACGCCGTCATTCTTCTGTACGGTATGCCTGATACGACACTCTGAGGTGGCTGCATGGATTCTCTAATCGCTGGAAGCGGTAAGTCCGCTGTCGGCCCCGTTCCAGCCCTCAAGGGTCCGGCCGGTAAGAGCGCCCGCTAGGCGTGCAGTTGTGCCGCGTCGCGTTCGCGCACCGACAGTGGACCGTTCCGCATCCAGGTCGCTACCGGCACCACGAGTTCGCCGATGTCATGGATGCAGCCCGACCAGCGCAGCGCTCGGATGTCAGGAATAGGCAGCCCGACCGCCGTCCCCGCGCCCTCGGCCAGCTCCGCAACCATCCGCGAATGGCCATGCGTGAACGGCATTCGCATGTCGATCATGTCGAGTGCAAGAACAGCGACGACGGCGCTCAAAAGGTACAGGCTCACACTCTTGGCCAACAATTGGCTCACGAACAGGGTCACCAAGGCGCTGAACGAAAGCCGCAGCGCTGTCCGTGCTGCCTGCAACATCAGGTTTGAACGCAAACCCGGTGTGGCGAATGCTCTGGCGGTGAGTAGTGTTTCTGGACCACAGGGCAGGAGCAGACGCTCGGCTGTGACTGGGAGGCGAACACCGGAAGATCGCTGGAGCGCAATTTTCTGGTCTCGGCTATCGTCGCGGTGATTCAAAAGAGCTTTGAACATCAGAAATCATCTCATTGCCAAACAATCTTGACCTTGATGCACGTCAAGCTCCGAGTGCGCCTTTGGCCAGCGCATTCTCGTGCTGACAGGCATCGACAGCGGATCCTCAGCCGCCTGACTGCTGCACCAGCAGTGGAATGATACGGTCGCTCTTGGCCACTGAAGGCCGTCCCGCCGAACCGTAGGGGATGCCGAGCGCGTCCCAGGTTTCGACCAGCGCGTCCTGCAGTTCGGCGATCAGCGCATCGGAATGGAACGGCGTCGGCGTGATGCGCAGCCGTTCGGTACCGCGTGGCACCGTCGGGTAGTTGATCGGCTGGATGTAGATGCCGTGGACGCCGAGCAGGCGGTCGCTCGCCATCTTGCAGAGTTCAGGATCGCCAACCAGCACCGGCACGATATGTGTCGGCGATTCCATCACCGGCAGACCGGCCGCCGACAGGATCTGCTTGGTTCGGCTCGCCTGCTGCTGCTGGGCGTCGCGCTCGGCCTGCGAGCGCTTCAGGTGACGGATCGAGGTGGTGGCGGCCGCGGCGATCGCCGGCGGCAGCGCGGTGGTGAAGATGAAGCCCGGCGCGTAGGAGCGCACCGCGTCGATGACGGCGCTGGTGCCGGTAATGTAGCCGCCCAGCGTGCCGAACGCCTTGGCCAGCGTGCCTTCGATGATGTCGATGCGGTCGGCCAGGCCTTCGCGCTCGGTGATGCCGCCGCCGCGCGGTCCGTACATGCCGACGGCGTGGACCTCGTCGATATAGGTCATGGCGTTGTAGCGTTCGGCAAGTTCGACGATCTCCTTGATCGGCGCGATGTCGCCATCCATCGAATAGACGCTTTCGAAGACGATCAGCTTGGCGCGTTCGCGCCCCGCGGTCTGCAGCAGGCTTTCCAGATGCGCGACGTCATTGTGGCGGAAGATCTTTTTCTCGGCGCCCGAGCGCCGCACGCCTTCGATCATCGAGGCATGGTTCAGTTCGTCCGAGATGATCAGGCAATTGGGCAAAAGCCGCGCTATGGTCGAGATCGAGGCTTCGTTGGAGACGAAACCGGAGGTGAAGACGAGTGCCGCCTCCTTGCCATGCAGGTCGGCAAGCTCATGCTCGAGCTCGACCAGCGGGTTGGACGTGCCGGAGATGTTGCGGGTGCCACCGGCGCCCGAACCCATCTTGCCGGCCGCATTCTGGAACGCGGCGATCACGTCAGGATGCTGGCCCATGCCGAGATAGTCGTTGGAGCACCAGACGGTGATTTCCTCGGCGCGGCCGTTGGAACGCCAGACGGCGCGCGGAAACTTGCCCGCGATACGCTCCAGGTCGGCGAAGACGCGGTAGCGACGCTCGGCATGGAGCTGATCGATCGCTTCCTCGAAAAACCGCTGATAGTTCATCAATCGCCCCTGGCTGCAAGTCTTCGGCTGGTCCGCGCAACAAATGAGACGACGCTTCCGGCGTCGCTTTGATTTCGATCAAGGCAGCGCCGTACCTACGCAATCGAAAGATTGGCCGAGACGGACGTCATTCGCTGATGTTGCGCAGGGTGTCATGTTTGACGATCTCGACGTTGCGCAGGCCGTGCAGCCGGATCATGCCCTTGTCCTTCAATTTGGTGAACACGCGCGATACGGTCTCGATCGTGAGGCCAAGATAGTCGCCAATGTCCAACCTCGACATCGGCAGTTCGACCGGGTCCAAGCCGCCTTGACGCTCTGCCATATCCAAGAGGAATGCCGCGACACGCTCGACGGCGGTCTGGCGGCCAAGGACGAGGAGGTGTTCCTGTGCCCGCGTCAGCCCCTTCAGGGCAAGCGGCAGCAACTGACGTGATACGTCCGCATCAGCCGCAAGCCGAATAGCGCGGACGCCCGTCGCGTTGATGGCTTCAGCGAAGAAATGATGCGTCGAGTCCGCCTCGAAACCGAACGTCTCGCCGGCAAGATGGAAGGCGCTGATTTGCCTGCGACCGTCGGAAAGCAGGCGATAGACACGGACCGCGCCGAATTCGATCTGGTAGAAGGCGCCAGCCTTCTCGCCCTGGGCATAGATTTCCGAACCCGCGGGATAAAAGCTGATCGGCTGCGGTGCGGCGCCGTCGAGTGCCCCAGGCACGCCGACTTGAGCGGATTGTGAAGGCAGTGCGATTCGGGATGAGGTGTAGGCGTGCATGGCTGTGTTCCCCGGTTACTCCGTGACACAGCAATCGCGCGAATTCCTCTGCTGCGAAATTCGGTTATGTCCCTACGGGGAACTACCTAATCCGCCTTGGCCGCGCTGCCACTCGAGGCCAGCAAGCGATTGTGAATCTCGTCAGCACGGGTCGCGCCTGTCGATCGAAGTTCTTGACTTATCGCAATGAAGGAAGCGCGTCGTTCCGCTACCCGTTGTTCTCGACGATTGGACGACAACGAATGGGAGCGGCCATCATGCCTTTCAAAACGATATTGGCCGTCACGGGAACCGACTTGGGGAACAGCGACATCAAGCTCGCCGCCGGCCTCTGTGAGCAGATAGGCGCGCATCTTTCCGTGCTTATTGCAGGCCTTGCCCCTTCCTTGCCACTTTTGGGCGTCGATGTGGTTTCCGATATCTGGCTACAAGAGCGGGATCGCGATATCGAGCGCTTGCAGGCTAGGGCCGCGGCAGTGTCGAAGCTGCTTTGCGATAGCTCACTCTCCATCGACATTGCCAGTGAGTTTTCCGAACATGTGTGGGCCAACGAAGCGATCGGCCGGCGCGCCCGTTATGCAGATCTGGCTGTGTTCGGCCCTGCTATGCTGGCCGGCCAAGCCTTGAGGGAGAAGGCCCTCGAAGGGCTTCTATTCTCTTCATGTACGCCATTGCTGCTTGTGCCGGCAGGCTCAACCCCCACCTTGAGGCCCAAGCGGGTCCTGATCGGCTGGGACGCGGGGGTCGAGGCTTCACGCGCCGCCAGGGCATCACTCGAATTGCTGAGGGGCGCGCAAGAAGTGCATGTGGTGTTGATTGATCCAGTCGAAAAAGATCAGGGGGCGGAACCAGGTGCTGATGTTGCTGCCTACCTTTCCCGAAACGGTGTGAGGGTTACGGTCGACCGCCTGCCTTCTCTTGGCCTTCCCATTGCAGAAGTGTTGAGCCAACACGCAATCGACAGGTCTGCCGATATTTTGGTTGCCGGTGCCTATGGTCATTCGAGGGCGCGCGAGCGCATGTTCGGTGGCGTCACCAAGTCATTGCTTGAAAACCCTCAGCTCCCCATCCTGATGGCCCATTAGAGGTATTGGGAATCGATAGGGCCGGCGCATGCGCCGGCCCCTTTTCCGATTTGCCCGTTCGCAGGACGCCGTGATTAATCCAAGGCCTCCCGACCGGACACTTCCTGCACAACTATCCTGAAGAAGACGTGAGGTACGTTGTCCGATACCGGTGGTGTGACTGGCTTCAGCGCGCCAGGCTCCCACCAGTGAGTGTGCTTGCTCAAGACTTCCCACGCATGGTCACGCTCCAGCTTGTGGCCGATGCGGTCCGGCAGCTCTTCGAAATGACCCTCGACGATCACGCTTTTCCATTTTCTTCCCTCGCCATGCTCGCCCACTTGAACGGAAACCTGCGGGTTCGCGCGCATGTAGTCGATCTTCCTTCCAGGCATGGAAAATGCATAGAGATGGTTGTCGGCATGCGCGTAGTAGATCGGAACGACGTAGGGCTTTCCGTCCTTCGCGCAAGCCAGATGGGCCACCCGGTTGGTCGCCAGCAACTTCGTACACTCCAGGGCCGAAAGCGTTCGAACGAGCATCGTTGTATTCTCCTGCCTTTGTTGATCGGCCGAACATCGGCCAGTTCCCGGCCAAAGTTGACGGAGGGACTTCTTCAACGAGTTCCTCACCTGGACGATCTCGCCATGCGAGATGTGGCTTTCGAGTAGCGCGAAGACGGCGTTGATGGCGATGTCGAAATCGACCTCGTCATCATAGCCAAAGCTGGCTCTGATACCGGTGATGAAGTCACGCTTCTTCCGTTGGCCCGCAGGCGCCGCAGACGGCTTCCAGCCGTCAAAATAGACGCCGCGGACCAAAACCGGCAACTGTGCCGAGAGGTCGGCCATTTCTGCTGGCGGCAACCAGTCCCGCAAACCGTGCAGAACGGATCGCATGAGGCGATAGGCACTTGGTTCGCTCCAACTGAGATCCCTGGCGAGTTCTTTGACCCAATGCTCCGCCTGATGCGATGCGTGGCTAAATCCGCCAAAGGAAGTGTGGGACATATGCGTCATCGCGAATGCTCCTTGAAGGTTTCTGGCCAGTGTCCATTTTTTGCGCCATATGCGCATTGCGTTGGATCAAATCGTGTTGGCCGCACGGCGCTGTCGTATCGAAGCCAGCCGATGACGGTGACAGGCTTCGCTTCAGCCACGCACGTGGTGACAAGAGCCTGACGGCAGTTCGCAAAAATGATTCAGATCAAGGCAGCGGTCGGCGAGCGCACAGATCATAAGAAGATGTGGAAGCCGATCCAAAGCGCTCCGTTTGATCGCGAGCTTGAACTGGCCGTCTTGGACGAAGAGGGCGAGCACGCGCTTGTCTTCCCGTGCAAGAAGGCGCTTAGCGGCTGGCAGAATGCCACCAGCGGTGTGCGTGTCGAAATCCGGCCGACGCATTGGCGTGACTGGCCGCGAGCAGACAGGACGATTATGAACCAGGGCGAAAGCCGACCCTAGCTTTTCGATTCGATTATCAAAGCCATGCGCACCAGATGCGAAAGACTGCCGGCGCCCATTTTGCTCATGACGTTGGCGCGATGAATTTCAACCGTGCGCGGACTGATGCCCAGATCATAGGCGATGGTCTTGTTCGGCATGCCTGATAAGAGCCCCTCGAGAACCTGCCGTTCGCGTTCTGATAAGGTCGACAGACGTCGTTGGATATCAGCAGATTGAGGATGGGTCGCATTCACCTGACTGCGATTATCCAACGCTGAGCGGATCGCCTCGATCAGCACCTCGTCGTCGAAGGGTTTTTCGATGAAATCGGCAGCGCCTTCCTTCATCGCCTGCACAGCGAGCGCCACATCGGCATGCCCCGTCATAATGATGACGGGAAGTTTATAACCGCGGGTTTTGAGTTCCCGCAACAGCTCGATCCCATCGATGCCAGGCATGCGCACATCGGATACGATGCAGCCGTCCAGATTGTCCGTGACCGCAGACAAGAACGCCGTGGCGGATTCGTGCAGCCGTACCGCGAAATCCGCTGTCGCCAACAGGAAACCGAGCGACTTGCGGACATCCACGTCATCGTCGACCACATGCACGAGATTAATGGCGGCCATTGGCGACCTCTTCCTTTTCGACAATCCGCAAGGTGAACCGAAAAGCTGTTCCCCCAGAGGGCATTGGCTCGGCCCAGATGTGACCGCCGTGCGACTCGACGATGGTGCGGCAAATGGATAGCCCGACACCCATACCTTGCTTCTTGGTCGTGACAAAGGGTTGGAAAAGCTGGGCGGAAACCTCGGGCGAAAGACCGGTTCCCGTATCGATCACGCTCACTTCGGCCATGCCATCTGCTCGCGTGACGGTCATAATCTGCAACTCGCGTCTCTCCGCGCCTTGCATGGCTTCCACCGCGTTGCGCATCAGGTTCAGCAGAACCTGCTGGATCTGGATGCGATCGGTGAGCACGAGTTCGGCGGCAGGGTCAAGGTTGTAAGAGACCTTCAGGTCCATTTCCCTCGCGCCGACGAGCGCCAGGGATGAGGCCTCGTCGATCAACGCGGGCAGCCGTTCGACCTGGCGCTCACTTTCGCCCCTAGCCACAAAGTCGCGAAGGTGGCGAATGACTTCTCCAGCCCGAAGAGCCTGCTCCGCCGCCTTCTCGACCGCGTCGCGAAGCATCGGGGCATTCTCTTCCGTGCTCTTTTCAAGCAGTCTGCGGCTGCCTTTCAGGTAATTGGTGATGGCAGTGAGCGGCTGGTTGATCTCGTGGGCCAAGGTGGAGGCCATCTCTCCCAGAGCGGTAAAGCGCGCCATATGAAGAAGCTCCATCTGCTGCTCCTGGATGCGCGCTTCCGCCCGGTGACGCTCAGTCAAGTCACGGCAAAAGCCGGTAAAGAACCGTCCGGTGCCCGGGTTCATCTCTCCGACGGAGAGCTCCATCGGGAAGGTTGAGCCGTCCTTGCGCATACCTGTAACGGTGCGGCCGAGCCCAATGATCCGGCGCTCTCCTGTCGCGAGATAACGGTGCAAATAGGCGTCGTGCTCGCCGCGATAGGGAGACGGCATCAACATTTTTACATTCTGGCCGATGACCTCGCTCGCCCGAAAACCGAACAACGTTTCGGCAGCGGTGCTGAAAGACTGAATGTGGCCCTGTTCATCTATCACGACCATTGCGTCGGGTACCGTTGCCAGGATCGACCGCAAATGGTCTTCGCGCAACAGCAGGGCGGCGTTGGCAAAGGAAAGTTCGCTGACGTCGTTGCCTTCGACAAAGATGGCTGTGATGCGGCCATCATCGGCCTTGATGGGCTGGTAGACGAAATCCAGGATGCGCTCTTCGACCGGTTCGTCGTCCTTGTTTCTCAGGAGGACCTTGACCCCGCGGCCCCGGTAAGGTTCGCCAGTCTTGTACACTTGGTCGAGCTGTTTATAAAAACCTTGCCCTTCGAGCTCCGGCAAAGCATCCCGAACAGATTTTCCGACGACTTGGCGCTGTCCGATGAGGCGCTGATAGGCCGCGTTGGTCAGGTCGAAGACGTGGCCCGGTTCGCGCAACAAGGCCATGAAACCCGGGGCCTGGTCGAACATCTGTGACAACACTGATTTAAGCATCGTGCCGACAGTCGACAAATCACGCGCGTCTTTTGGGTTCACACGAAATCCTCGAATTCGGTACGCCATCAGCAAAGGTTAGATATCATCCCTTGCCGCACACGCAAAACCATTCGGGATCCGATTTCGACTGGATTTGGCGGGTAGTCGGAAATGTGTCTCTTGACGCGCATCAAGGCGTCGGGCGCCAACGAGCGTACTGGATGGCTGCATTCAAACGCCACGAAAGGTCCGCACGATGTCGTACAAGTCAATTGCCGTAAATCTCGCAGTGGATGGGTCCCCTGCGCCAATTGTGAAGGTCGCCATCGATCTTGCGGATCGATTTGGCGGCCGTCTTATCGGTCTGGCGGCGGCAGATGTGCCGCCGCTGGTCGCGACCGGCGATGGCATGGTCTACGAAGGCGAGATCATGCAAATTGAGCGAACGGAGATTGAAAAGCGGCTTGCCGAACTGCGCGCCGAATTCGAGCGGCTGGTTCCGGCCTCGATCAGAAGTGAATGGGGCCAAGCAATTTGCAGCCCGACCCGCTTCCTCTCTGTCTCAGCGCGAGCAGCCGATCTGATCGTGACAGGCAGTGACATCGGAGAAAATGTCTTTCGCGCCGTGGATATCGGCAGCCTCGTACTCGGCGCCGGCCGCCCGGTCCTGGTCGCGGCGAAGAATGTCGAACATGTTCCGGCAAGAATCATTCTGGTTGCGTGGAAGGATACTAGGGAGGCCAGGCGCGCGATCTCGGATGCCTTGCCGCTTCTGGCCAAGGCCAAGGAAGTAGTCGTCGCAACCATGGACACCGATTCCGACGGCAGCATTCGCGACAGTCTGGCCGATGTCGCGGCCTTCCTCGAATTGCATCGCGTCGAGACACGAACGGAGGTGATCGTCGGGAAAGGGGATGGCGATCAGCTGTCGGCGATCGCGCGTTCCATTCAGGCGGACCTGATCGTTTCCGGAGCGTATGGCCACAGCCGGCTGCGCGAATGGGCATTTGGCGGCGTCACGCGAACGCTGCTCGAAGACAACGGCATCAGCCGCTTCCTTTCCTATTGATGTTCCCCCGTAGCGCACCCTGACCGATGTCGGCCAACTCAGCGGTTGGCCGACAGCAAAGGAAACGCATCATGCAGTCCGCCCTCGCTTCAATGAGCATTCCAACTTCCGAAGGCGCCTATTGGTCACTCGACAGCCCCGAGCTGTTGCACCGCTGCAATCGTCGGCGGCCGGGCTCACGACCGTCGAAGCCGAAGCGCGACTCGCCAAAATCGGTCGAAACACTCCGACATCGCAATCCGGCTCATCGGCGCTCAGTGTGTTCGGCCAGCAATTTCGCAGCCCGCTCGTTCTCATCCTGATTTTTGCCGCCATCGTTTCGGCGTTCGTTGGAGATGGCCAAGAGGCCGCGATCATCGCTCTGATCGTGCTGACAAGCTGCTCCTGAGCTTCACGCAGGAATACGGCGCCTCACGTGCGACCCAAGCACTCAAGCAGCGCACTTCGCGCAGGGCCTGGTCTTGCGCGACCAATCCGAGCGTTCCGTTGATGCCCAGGACATCGTGCCAGGCGACATTATCCGGCTCTCGGCCGGGAACCTGATCCCAGCGGACGGTGTCCTCCTCGAAACCTGTGAATTTAAATGTCAGCGAGGCTGTGCTCACCGGCGAGACGTTTCCGGCGGTGAAGACACCTGGCCGGTCGGCGCCGTCGCGCAGCGCTGGAACGCGGTATTCACAGGCACATCGGTTCGCAGCGGGACCGCCACCATGCTGGTGACGAACACCGGAAGCCACACCGAATTCGCCTCCATCGCAGCGGCGCTCGAAAAAGGATTTGACATCCGCAAGTCCGACGGCTCGCTCGACCCCTCAGGCCCCAGACCAGAAAGGTGCATGCGCTGATACCGCCAAGGTTCTCATGAATCTCGGCGATCTCACTGCTGAAGCCGGCGGCCTCGGCATAGTCCAGATTGCGGGCCGGCGCCTGCGGATATGCCGGCCTCGGCTGCGGGATCGGAATATAGACAGCTGGCGTCACCGCGAAAGATGGAGTGTCCGGTGGTGCAGGGCTGGCGACTGCTGGCGCTGACAGTTGTTCTGGTGACGCGGCCGTCATACGGGAAGTCGGCGTGCTGGCGGCGAGTGCCGGCTTGCGCGCGGCAGTCGCAATTGCCGCCGTGGTTTCCGTTCCAATCTGAAGCGGCATGCTCTGCGCGACCTCATGCTGCACATCTCGCAGGCGAACCTCGGTTGGAAATGCCGCGGCTGCCGAATTTGGAGAGGCAAGAGCAGATTGGGCAATCGACGGCAACGCGTCGCCGACGGCGTTGGAGGACAGGGCGCTATCAATCGGGTCCTTGGCATGGCCATTGCCGGACTAATCCCAGACATAAGCGCCCGAGGAGGCGATGACGATAAGCGACAAGGCGATCTGTTTCATGAGAGCTGGTTCCCAAGTTCAGGCGCGCGCTACGGCCATGCCGTTGCATTCGCGTTGGCAGCAATTTGTCACAAGCTAGCTGACAACTGGCTGTCAGTGGCCGCCAAGCGGCGAGCCCTTTCCATGGCAAGAATTCAAAAACGAACGAATCCAGTTGTCTTGGATCAAGGCATTTGCGCACATCATCGCACGAGAATGCCGCGTCTTTTTTGATCGTGCACGGGGTGAAAGCAGTGACGGTTAGACGTATCCGCTGAATACCAGGCGAAGGAATGGGACCTCAACCCAATGTCACGACTTCATGCTGAAAACCACCTTGTCTCGCGCATCGGCTGGCTGCGTGCCGCGGTGCTCGGCGCGAACGATGGCATCGTCTCGACCGCAAGCCTGATTATTGGCGTTGCCGCCGCCAACGCCGCCACCGCCAATGTCCTGGTGGCGGGCATAGCGGGGCTGGTTGCCGGCGCCATGTCGATGGCCGCCGGCGAGTATGTATCCGTCAGCTCCCAGGCCGACACTGAGCAGGCGGATCTTGCCCGCGAGCGAGAAGAATTGGTGACGCAACCGGATTTCGAGCGGCAGGAGCTTGCGCAGATTTATATCCAGCGCGGAGTTGAGCCCCATCTGGCACTGCAGGTCGCCGATCAGCTGATGGCCAAGGATGCGCTCGGCGCCCATGCCCGTGACGAGCTTGGTATTTCCGAGACAACGGCTGCAAGACCGATCCTGGCCGCGCTGGCTTCGGCAGCGGCGTTTTCCATCGGTGCGATCATGCCGCTGGCGATGGTCCTGCTGTCATCGCCGTCCCGACTTGTCGCGGTCGTTTCGATTGCATCCCTGTTGTTCCTGGCGGTGCTGGGCGCGATCGGTGCGAAGGCCGGGGGCGCCAACGTGCTGAAGGCAACATCACGCGTGACGTTCTGGGGAGCGTTGGCAATGGCGCTGACGGCGGGCATTGGTGCCGTTGTCGGTACGGCCGTCTAGGTCATTCCCCTTTGTCTCGCCGCAGGAGTCCCGGGCATCACCCTGTTTCCTGACAGCGAAGGATGCGGGGCATCCTCCGGGTCGGTCAGGATGCGCTCCGCAGCGCCATCAAGGTCCTCGTATTGACCACTCCTAAGAGCCCAAAGGAAGCCGACCAGCCCGAGCGTGCCAAGAAACAGGGCAACCGGAATCAAGTAGACGAGCGTTGTCATGACAGGGCTGCCGACGGTTGAGCCTTGGAACTCGGCACGTCGACAGAAGGGCGCGCCGGCCTGTGAGGGACGGATCCATTCAGGCGCAACGCGTTTGCGATGACCAACAGCGAGGAAACCGACATCGCGGCCGCAGCGATCAGCGGCGTGACGTGACCGAGGATCGCGATCGGCACCGCCACCGCATTGTAGACGATCGCCAAAGCGAGATTCTGGCGAATGAGCCGTCCCGCTTTTCGTGAAACGTCCAGCGCGAGAGGTATGGCCAGCAGGCTTTCGCGAAGGAATACGAAATCGGCGGCGCTGCGGCCAATATCGGCGGCAGTAGCCGGAGCGATGGACACATGTGCCGCGCTGAGCGCCGGCGTGTCGTTCAGGCCGTCGCCAACCATCAGGACCCTGTGCCCGGCCCGGGCGAGGTCTTCCACGCGTTCGACCTTTCCGGACGGCAACAGGCACGGAACGAACTTGCCGATGGCCAGCGTTTGCGCGACTTTGCTGCAGGCGTGCGCCGTGTCGCCTGACAGCATCTCGACTGACACTCCGGCGTCTTCCAGCTGGATCAAAGCGCTCCGGGCGTCGGGGCGCAACGCATCCTCGAATTCGAAGGTCGCAACGATCATGCCGTCCTTCGACAAGACTGTTCCGCCGAAGCCGTGCTTGCCTTCGCCACCGGTTCGGGCCCTCCATCCTGCCCATCCGCGCCGGCCCAATCTCCAGGTGCTCCCCGCCGACTTGGCCTCTATGCCAAAACCCGGGTGTTCGGTGATGTAGTCAAATCTCTGTTGCCCGTCGCGACCGGCAAAGCCGGCGATCGCCTTCGAGAAGGGATGGCGTGAGTTCGAGGCCATGTCTGCCGCCATTGCCAGCATGGCGGGGTCGATCGAAGACCCATTGACGAGGCGTGGCTGTCCGAGCGTGAGTGTGCCTGTCTTGTCGAAGGCTGCGACGTCGATCGTTGCGAGACGCTCCATAGCCGAGCCATCCTTGACCATGATGCCGCTTTCGAAAAGGCGCCGCGCCGCGACTACCTGAACGATGGGGACCGCAAGACCAAGAGCGCAGGGACACGTGATGACCAGAACGGCGATGGCGATCGTAATCGACCGGTGCCAGTCGCCGGTGGCGGCCACCCATCCGAGGAATGTCGCGAAGGCGGTGAGGTGGACCACAGGGGCATAAAGCGCCGACACACGATCGGCGATGCGGCGATACTTCGCGCGCCCACCTTCGGCGGCCTCCATCAGCCGAACCATCTCCGCCAGGAACGAATCCTTCGCAACAGCCGTACATTCGATGGTCAGAGGCCCGGTGAGGTTGAGTATGCCGGCTTGAACGATCTGGCCGGGGGAGGCATTTCTCGGCGTGCTCTCGCCGGAAACCAGGGAACAATCGAGATCCGACGTTCCCTGGCGGATCAGGCCGTCGACCGGGATTCTCTCGCCTGCGGCTACAAGCAGGTGCATTCTTGGTACAATTTCCTCCACCGCCAGATAGTCGCGCGAGGCGTCGGCGCGTATGACCATCGCACCGCGCGCTGTAAGCCGTGACAAGCCTTTCACCGCGGTCCGCGCCCTTTCGCGCATGACGTGGTCGAGCGTTCTGCCGATCAGAAGAAAAAACAGAAGCGACACCGAGGCGTCGAAATAGGCATGATCGCCATGGTTGATCGTCTCGTAAAGGCTCATGGCATAGGCCAGAGAGACGCCCACAGCGATCGGGACGTCCATGTTCATGCGACCATGGCGCAGGGCATTCCAGGCCGAGCGAAAGAAGATGCCGCCGGCGAACGCCAGCGCGGGTATGGCAATAAGTGCCGATACCCAATGGAAGAGATCGCGCGTTGCGCCTTGCGCACCGGACCAGACCGAGACCGAGAGAAGCATGATGTTGCCGGCTGCAAAGCCTGCAACCGCCACTGCGCGAATCAACTCCGACAGCGTTTCATCTCGTGCTTCGGCCTGAGGATCAAAGAGGTGGGCCTGATAACCCAGGTCGGCGAGGACGCTTGCCAGCGGTGGCACCGCACCGTCACGCCAGCGGACGGAGACCCTTTTTGTGGAAAGGTTCACGCGCGCGCTCTCGACCCGATCGAGTTTGCCGAGCGCAGACTCGATGGTTTGGATGCAGGCACCGCAGTGGACCGTTGGCACCGACAAATCGGTTTGATTGATTCCGTCGCCAAGCGCCCGGCTTGCCAGGCGGATCTCCTGGCTTGACGGCAAATTCGCCGTCGGACCACTGAGATCCAGTACGGATTCAGCTCCGGGTGCGCAGCAGCTCATTGGATTTCACCGTGAGCGATGATCAGCCGTCGAACCTCGCGATACGGCTCGGCGAGGCCGGCATCGGCGTCGACTTCAACGATCCAGACACCGTCCTTGGGCTGATGGCGCGCCGCGAATTCCTGTGCGTTCCCGGAAGTCAGAATGACTAATTTGTCTTCCTTCTCATAGGCAGGATGGCGAAACATCACCTTGACACTGTGCAACGCAATCGGTTTGCCGGCGGCATCAGCCAAGCTGTAACGGACGTCTCCGTCCGAGATGACAAACAGGCTTTTCCAACCGAGTGCCGCCTGGGCGCGGCCTTGCTCGGCTTTCTTGTTGAATTGCTGACTGGCGACATAGGTGTTCTCGACGACGAGGCCTGTCCAGCTTGTGTTTGCCAGTGTGGCCATCAAGACGTTGACCCCGATGACGACACCGAAGAAAGCCAGGATGACGGCAAGCATATGCCTGCCGGTGAATTCGCGGGGCCTCTGTGTCGCGGTGCTCATTTCCTGATCTCCGGCGCGTTGAAGGTGGCGACGTACTGGTTAGCCTCAAATGACGCTTTGTCCTCGGCGACGAACTTGAAGCTCTGCGTTTCACCGTGGATCCGAGCAACTGGCATGCGCACAAAAATCTTCAGCATTTTCAGTCGGTCGGGTTCGACAGGGATCGCAAATGAGCGCCCCGGCGGGAGGTCGCTGCCGACCAGGCTCATCTCGGCGCCTTCGAGCCCCTGCAGCGTGACGACAATCGTCCGCGGCTTCGGAATCATGTTGAGCAGTTTGACTGTGTAGCCATTGCGGATGGCGCCATCGGACAACGTGACGAACTGCGGATTGCGGTCATGAAGGACATTCACTTCGAGCCGGTCGCGCGTCAGCAGCGAGTAGCCCAATCCAACTCCAAGCATCGACCACAGGCCCATGTAGACGAAGGTGCGTGGCCGAAAGATTTTCCCCAGATGGAAATGCGCAACCTTTTCGGAGAACCGCCCGTCACCGGCCCTGATCAGCGAAGGTGTGATGGGCGACGTTCTCTGAGCCGTAGCCAGGGCCATGTTGGCGTTGTAGTCGGTTAGAGTGGCGTAGGAAATCAGCCCGCGCTCCCTGCCGAGCTTGTCCATGACGCCATCGCACGCGTCGATGCACAGCGCGCAGGTGATGCATTCGAGTTGCTGACCGTCGCGGATGTCGATGCCCATCGGGCAGACGGCGACGCAGGCGTTGCAATCGACACAGTCCCCGGTTGAAAAGCCGGCTGCCTGGACCTTCTTGGCATGCCGCGAACGCGGCTCGCCACGCCAGTCATTGTAGGTGACCGTCAGCGAACTCTCGTCGAGCATGGCTGCCTGGATCCGCGGCCATGGGCACATGTACGTGCACACCTGTTCGCGCATCAACCCGCCGAAAGTGTAGGTAGTCGCTGTCAGGATGCCGATCGTCCCATAGGCGACGGCTGCCGCGGTCCCGGTGAACACCTCCCGCAGGAGTGTTGGGGCATCGGCGAAGTAGAATATCCATGCTCCACCTGTCGCCACCGCTATGACCAGCCAGATCAGGTGTTTGGCCGTACGAAGTGCGAGCTTGCGAGCTGTCCACGAGCCAGCGTCAAGTTTCATGCGCGCATTGCGATCTCCCTCGATCGCGCGTTCTACGACAAGAAACAGATCGACCCATACCGTCTGCGGGCAAGCGTAGCCGCACCAGGCGCGGCCGACGGTGGACGTGAGCAGGAAGAGGCCGACCCCGGCCATCACGAGCAGCCCGGCGACGTAGTAGAATTCCTGCGGCCAGATCTCGATGAAGAAGAAGTAGAAGCGGCGGCTCGCGAGGTCCACCAGAACCGCCTGGTCTGGCGCGTAAGCGCCGCGATCCCACCGCAGCCATGGTGTCAGGTAATAGATGCCGAGGGTAATGGCCATCACCAGCCATTTGAACTGGCGAAAGCGACCAGAAGCGCGCTTGGGAAAGATCTTCTTGCGTGCGGCGTAAAGCGGCTGCCGTGTCTTGGCGGAATTGACCGGCTCTGCCTCAAGCCGTTCGATCTGTGTTTGGTCCAGCACCGGCATCTCCAGACGCGTAGCTTATGATCTGGATAGGTTTGACGCATGGTGGCCAGGACTGCGTTGACGCAAGTCAATCCGCCAGCGGTCAACAAAACAGTCGAGGCCCGGCACGGCCGGGCCTCGTCGCTTTGGCGGCGAAGGGCCGGGAATAGCCCCCCGTTTCCTATTCCCCACCGCCAAGCGAATGGACGTAAACGGCGAGTTCCTTGACCTTGGTTTCACCCAGGCGCGCTCCCCAGGCAGGCATCACCCCCTGCCTGGGCGCGCGGACCTGTGCCGCGATCGCGCTCTCGCCCGAGCCATAGAGCCAGATCGCATCTGTCAGGTCAGGCGCACCGACCTCGCGGTTTCCCTTGGCGGTGTCACCGTGGCATGCGGCACAGCTCTCCGCGAACACCTTAGCGCCCGGAGCGATCAAGGCGGAGTTTTCGACGCCGCCGGACAGGCTGGCGACGAAAGTGCTGACCTGCGCGATCTGTTCCGCTGTAAGGACTTCGGCGAAGGCCGGCATTTCCGAAACCCTCGTGTCGGAGTCCAGCACAAAGCGGATGCCGTGTGTGATGGTCTGCTGGATCTGGTCCGGTTTGCCGCCCCAAAGCCAATCGTCGTCATTGAGGTTGGGAAAGCCCTTCGATCCCGCGGCGCCGGACCCGTGGCATTGGGTGCAATTGACCTTGAATGCGGCTCCACCGGCGGCGACAGCAAACTCGCGCAAAGTGTCATCCGCCAGAATTTCAGACACGGATTTCGATTGCACTGCCGCCACATATTTGTCTTTGGCAGCGTCGGCGGCGGCAAGCTCGTTCTTGACTTCATTTCGGCTGGAATAGCCAAGCACGCCCTTCGTGGCGGACGTCAGCATCGGCCACGCCGGATAGAAGATGGTGTACCCGAGCGCCCAGACGATGGTGATGTAGAAGCAGATCACCCACCACCGCGGGAGGGGGTTGTTGAGCTCCCTGATGCCATCCCATTCATGGCCGGTCGTGGAGATGCCCGACACCTCGTCGATATGCTCGTCGCTCATGGTCAGTCGTCCTTCAGAGGGATTCTGGCTGCTTCGTCAGCCTGGCTCTTACCGCCTGGTCGGAGTGCGAAGACGATCGCCCCGACAAAGAACAGGGCCATGAAAAGGAGAACCCAACTGTCGGCGAATTGCCGCATCGCATTGTAGTCCATTGCGTTTTCCTCAGCGGTATCCAGCGGATTCGTCGTAGTTCTTGAAGTCGACCAGAGTCCCGAGCATTTGCAGGTAGGCAACCAGCGCGTCCATCTCGGTGACCTGGCTCGGATTGCCGTCGAAATCGCCGAGCTTGGCCTTGGGATAGCGCTTCTCAAGCGCCGTCGTGTCGGCGGCGGGATCCGCCTGCGCCTTCAGGTCGGCATCCGCATTGGCAATCATTTCGGGCGTGTAGGGAACACCGACACGGGCGTTGGCCACGAGATGGGTCGAAAAGTTCTTCAGGTCGAGCGGCGTGTCGTTCAGGAAGCCATAGCTTGGCATGACCGATTCAGGCACCACCGACTGTGGGTTCGTCAGATGCTGGGTGTGCCATTCGTTTGAATAGCGGTCGCCAACACGCGCCAGATCTGGGCCTGTGCGCTTGGACCCCCACTGAAAGGGATGATCGTACATCGACTCCGCGGCGAGGCTGTAGTGGCCATAGCGCTCGACTTCGTCACGGAAGGGTCTGATCATCTGGCTGTGGCAGAGGTAGCAGCCTTCACGCACGTAGATGTTGCGCCCGACGAGCTCAAGCGGCGAATAGGGCCGCATGCCTTCGACCTTCTCTATCGTGTTGTCGAGATAGAAAAGCGGTGCGATCTCGACGATGCCGCCTATTGTGACGACCAGCAGCGAGCCGACCAGAAGAAGCGTCGCGTTCTTCTCGATGACCGAGTGTTTGTCCATCAAGCTCATGGGAATGGCTCCTTACTGCGCGGGCTGAAGGGCGGGGACCGAGCCCGGCATGGCCGCCTCTTCGCGTTGGCGCCCGAGGATGGTCATGGTGATGTTCCAGGCCATGAGGAGGGCGCCAGAGAGGTACATCGCCCCGCCGATGGCACGCATCACGTAGTAGGGGTGCATAGCGGCCACGGACTCGGCGAAGGAATAGACCAGGAAGCCCTGTTCGTCGTATTCGCGCCACATCAGGCCCTGCATGATGCCGGAGACCCACATCACGGCCGCGTAGACCACGATCCCCAGTGTCGCCAGCCAGAAGTGCCAGGTGACAAGGCGCAGCGAATAGAGACGCTCGCGATTCCACAGCTTCGGAACCATGTAGTAGAGCGCGCCAAACGAGATCAGGCCGACCCAGCCGAGCGCGCCTGAGTGAACGTGGCCGATTGTCCAGTCGGTGTAGTGGGACAGTGAATTCACCGACTTGATGGACATCATCGGGCCTTCGAAGGTCGACATGCCGTAGAAGGCGATCGCCGCGACCATCATGCGGATGATGGGATCCGTGCGGATCTTGTCCCAGGCGCCCGACAGCGTCATCAGGCCGTTGATCATGCCTCCCCAGGACGGCATCCAGAGCATGATCGAGAACACCATGCCGAGGGTCTGCGCCCAGTCGGGCAGGGCAGTGTAGTGCAGGTGATGCGGACCAGCCCAGATGTAGAGGAAGATCAGCGCCCAAAAGTGGATGATCGACAGCCGGTAGGAGTAGACCGGCCTGTTAGCCTGCTTGGGGACGAAGTAATACATCATGCCCAGAAAGCCGGCCGTCAGGAAGAAACCGACCGCGTTGTGGCCGTACCACCATTGCGTCAGGGCATCCTGGACGCCTGAGAACGCCGAGTAGCTTTTCGAACCCAGGAACGAGGCGGGCATCGACAGGTTGTTGACCACATGCAGCATCGCGATCGTCACGATGAAGGAGAGGTAGAACCAGTTGGCGACGTAGATGTGTGGTTCCTTGCGCTTGAGGATCGTGCCAAGGAAAAGGATGAGGTAGGCGACCCAAACGATGGTCAGCCAGATGTCCACGTACCATTCGGGTTCGGCGTATTCGCGAGACTCGGTAATTCCGAGCAGATAGCCCGTAGCTGCCATCACGATGAACAGCTGGTAGCCCCAGAACACGAACCACGCGAGATCACCGCCGAACAGGCGTGCGCGGCAGGTCCGCTGAACGACATAGAGCGATGTGCACAAAAGCGCGTTGCCGCCAAATGCAAACACGACTCCCGACGTATGCACCGGCCGCAGCCGGCCGAAGTTGAACCACGGCTGGATGTTGAGATGTGGATAAGCCAGTTGCAGGGCAATGATGACGCCAACCAGCATGCCGACAACGCCCCAGAACATGGTGGCGATAGCGCCGTAACGGATAGGTCCATCCATATAGGCTGTGGGATCGACCGGACTAGCCGGCGCGAAGTTCGTGTTGCGAATAAGAATGGCGGTAAAGCCGAGCAGCACGAGGAACAGAACCCACATGTGCTGCCGAAAGGGCTCGTCCACTCCGAAGCCAGCGGCCACCAGCGCGCCGAATGCGAATAGGCCCAATGCAAAGATTTCTGTCCCAAATCTCATGATGTCCCCGAGCGCGAAGTTGATGCGCGGCTGTAAAATCAGATGCTGCATCAATTCCGCGAGCGGCAGCCAGGCGCCTTGATCCAAGTCAAAGTCCGCGCTTCGCCACTGGGACAATCTTGCAAAATGATTTCACGCGTGGAGGTCCCGATGGCCAGTGGTAAGTCTTCAGTGGTCGTAAGATGCGATACGCCAGAAACCTGTCCGGTTGTCTCGGCCTGTCTGCACGGCGGTCGGGTGCCGTGTCTTGACGTTTGTCGCTGGCATGACCAAAAGCTGCGGATCTGTGATGAGCTGGAGACCATCGCCGACGGGCTGCCCGCGAAGGTGGACCGTTTGAAATGCCTTCTGGTGGCCAACGAACTCCTACCGCTGCTGCGCATGAGCCACGCCTATGAAGAGGAATATGTCTTCCCCGCGTTTGCCAGCGACACCACCCACGTCGCATCGCGTGTTGCATCTGTCCGCCGTCTCAAGGCGGAGCATGTCGAGGACGAATGCTCGGCCCAGGATCTTACCGACACCTTGCTTGCCATCGGGCACGGCGGCGCCGTTGCCAATCCCGAGGCGCTGGGGTTCATGCTTCGCGGGTTCTTCGACAACATGCGCCGGCACGTGGCTTTCGAAAGAGAGCATGTGTTGTCCACAATCCCGGCGAGGGTACTTGACTAGGCGCCTGAGCGCCGTTTCAGCCGGACCATGTTGTCGACCACGACGTGTCTGTTGTTTTCGATTCTGATCACCCCGTCGGCGCGCAATTTGGTCAATTGACGGCTGACTGTCTCGATCGTCAGGCCGAGAAAGTCGGCAATATCGGCTCGGGTCAGCGGCAGGTCGAAGACTGCCGATACGGCGTCCTGGTCGTTTGCCGGATCGATACCTGTTGCAATCATCAGCAAGAAGCTCGCAACTTTCTCGGCGGCGGTTTTGCGCCCGAGTGTCACCATCCAATCCCGAGCCTGGTCAAGTTCCTTCAAGGCCTGCTGCAGGAGGCGGTGCTCAAGCGCGGGCGAGGCCTTGATCATTCGCTCGATGGCGGTCTTCGGAAATGAGCAAAGCGAAACGCTCGTCGCCGCCTCAGCATTGATAGCGCTTTCGTGCTTGAAGGGTCGTCCCAGAAAGTCCGGGGCGAATTGGAGGCCGACTATCTGTTGACGCCCGTCAGAGAGGCTCTTGGTGAGTTTGACCACGCCCGCGAGAACGTTCGAGAAGCTTTCTATCGCTTCGGCGTCGCCGATCAGTTCCTCACCTGCCTCGACGCTATGCTTGACGGAGGTTTTCGCCAGCCCGGCCAGCTGATCGTGGTCAAGTGCGCCGCAGACGCCGTGATGGCGCGCCTCGCAGGATTGGCACAAGACCGGAATGTCGAAGTTGTGAACGTCCTGTCGCTCGGCCATTGCATCACCCATGAATCCGGATGCCGGTAGACAGCATCACCTTAGGGCCATGGTTGCCGTCTCCGCAGCGCTGGCACATTGATTGAAATCAAGGATTCGCCGCCTGGATCAGCCTAACTCACAGTCATGCAAAGGCCATCCAACAGCGACATCCCACCGGATTTAGCCGCCAAGCTGGGCGAGAACGTCCCACGCTACACCAGCTATCCGACCGCACCGCATTTCCATTCGGGTGTCGATGCGCAAACCGTCCACGGCTGGCTGGAATCAGTTGAAACCGGCAGCGAGATCTCGCTCTATCTGCATGTGCCTTATTGCGACAAGCTGTGCTGGTTCTGTGCCTGTCACACCAAGCAGACCCGCCACTATGCACCCGTGGCGATGTTTCTGCGCTCCCTGCATGCGGAAATCGAGGCTGTGGCCCGCATTGTCCGCGGCAAGGGGCGGGTGCGTGCCGTCCATTTCGGGGGCGGTTCACCAACGATGTTGAGACCAGGTGACATCGTGGCGCTCGCAAAGCGTTTGCGGGTGGAGTTCGAACTCCTTGACGAGGCCAGTGTCAGTGTCGAGATCGAACCCAATGACATGGACGAGGCGCGCCTCGATGCCCTCGCCGAGATCGGCATGACAAGGGCGAGCCTCGGTGTTCAGGATTTCGACCTCAAGGTCCAGAAGGCGATCAATCGCGAGCAGAGTTTCGAACTGACGAAGCAGGTGGTGGACAGGGTCCGTGCGCGCGGCGTGAAATCGGTCAATCTCGATCTGCTCTATGGCTTGCCGTACCAGACGCTGGACAGCATTGGCATGACAGTCGAACAGGCGCTGACGCTGACGCCGGAGAGGGTGGCGCTGTTCGGATACGCCCATGTACCATGGTTCAAGAAACACCAAACGATGATCGACGAGACGTGGTTGCCGAACTCGGCGCAACGTCTCGCGCAGTCGAGACTTGCCGCACAAATGATGGAGGCAGCCGGGTACGTGCCCATTGGACTCGACCATTTCGCCAAACGTGACGATTCGCTGACAATGGCAGCGAAGACCGGCCAACTGCGTCGTAATTTCCAAGGCTATACCGAGGATCAATGTGAAACCCTGATCGGGTTCGGGCCGTCCTCAGTCAGCCGGTACAGGCAAGGTTACGCACAGAACATCGTCGCCACCGGTGAATATGAGAAAGTGGTGAGCGCAGGCCAATTGGCGGCTGCCCGAGGCATCGAATTCAGCCGAGATGACCGGGCGAGGGGTTGGGTCATCGAGCGTCTAATGTGCGACTTCTCCTTCTCGGCGATCGAACTCGTGGAGCGGTTCGGCGACTGTGGCGAGAAACTGCTTCTTCAGGCCAGTCGTCTCGCCACGGCTGCTTCAGGCGAACTGCTGCAACTGCAGGGCGACCATTTCGTCGTCCCAATCGAGACCCGACCGGTTGTCAGGACAGTCGCGGCCAAATTCGACAAATTTCTCCAAGGCGGTACGGCGAGGCATTCCCTTGCGGTTTGAACACCGGGGGCTCGAAAGGCGGGAGCTCGGCCGGTTCCGTGATTGAGCATGGCCGGCCCTATCCGTTCGGCCTGGTTCGCAATTGCTTGGGTTGGGGGAGACTAGGGCTACGAAGGGCCTTCCAATTGCCTCCCGCGGAGCTGGCGGCAAACGCGACGTTCCAGCATCGGGGCGTTTAGCCGAGGTGATGTCCAGGAGCATCCCAAGAATGGCAATCATCGGCAGGTGCTAAACAGGCACAAATCCAAGCAGCGAACGATAAGAATTGCCATTAGGGCACCTTACCCCGCATCGGCTGGTACATGAGCTTGCGGCCGTTCTAACCGAAAAAACATCGCCAGTTTCAGGCTTGTTGCTATGCGTTCGGCTCTATCAAGAAACACCGCAGCGGTCTCAGTCGCAAAGATGCCGGCGACCGTGTTACCGAAGATGCTCATCCAAATGTCGAAATCCGCTTCTGTGACGTCCTTCAGTTTCAGGTGAGCCGGCAGCGGTCGCCCGTGATAGTCGCCAGTCCGAAGGATGATGGAGCACCAGAAGTCGGTCATTTTCTCAAGATGGGGTTCCCAATCGCCAGGGATTTCGCGCGCGAAAATTGGGCCAAGGCGGTCGTTTTGTCGGATCGCGGCGTAGAATTCGCGCACGAGATGCCCGATGGATGCTCGATTGATCCCTGGATTGTCCAAGGGCCGTTCCACTTTTGGCCAAGCTTGTCCGGCCAAGAATGGTTTCACTGTCATTGCGTGAGCTCTCGGTTAGGAAATGCCAAAGCGCCGAAGGGTCGCCTGGACGAGGTTGAGCCGCTCTCTGACGAGGCGGAATCCCAGATTGTCGGGTGGCGTGCCGACCGCGCAGCCGCCACTCTTGCCGTCGCGGATGAAGTTCGACATGTAGGTACGGTGGAAGCCTTCCACGACATGAACGCCGCAATTGTCGATCGAACTCGCGATCGCCAGGCCATCGGCGCTCATGGTTGCGTGCACGTAGCAAGTCGATGTCCACTCCCAGACGTTCCCAGCAATATCGGCCACGCCCTTCGAGTTGATTCCGAATGCGCCTTGGGTTCTGGGCTCCGGATCCGACTTGCGACCGAGCGACGCTTCGGTTCGATATTGAACCAGCCAGCGCTGGGCTGGGTTGTTGGGGTCACTGTCCCCGCCTTCTATGTCACTGCGGAAGCGCTCGCCGGCCGCGTACGCCCATTCCTGGTCCGTTGGCAGTCGCCAGGAGGCGCCGGTCTGCGTCGAAATCCAATTCGCGTAAGCTTCGGCATCGATATGACTGACGCCCGTAACCGGGACATTGCCACTGCCATTGCTGTCCGCCGGCTTGCATGCGCCAGCCGTCACGCAGCGTCCATATTCAAGCGCGCTCACCTGGTATTTCATGATTTCCAGGGGAACACTCAGCGTTGCCACTCCCTTGGGTGCCATAGCGGGTCGGTTGCCCCTCAGGAACTCGCCTGGCCGCGGATGTTCAAACGAGCCCGCCGGCAGCGTCACAAACTCGGCGACAATTTCGTGTGGGCGCTCCGCAAGAAGCCGGTTAGCCATCCCGATAGCCAACACGGCCGCGGCGGCCCCACACGCTACGATTGGTTTGAGTGGCATGGTTTTCGTCCGGCGGTGAACACGAGCCTGCAGGCTAGATGCAGGGTCGTGTCGACCTTCAGAATGAACATATAAATTAGGACGAAATCGGCTTCGCTGCCTCGACCTGGGTCATCAGGTCGTCGTCCCAGGTCCCATCGACAGTGAAATGCGCCGTCGCACCGAGTTCCACGGCTTCGATCAGATTGTGGTTCACATAGGCATAGACGCCCGGCTGCCGGAATGTGTAGAGCGCCGATCCGGCCGATCCACCGCGGATGAACCAGGTTTCGAGATCTTTCGCCGGTGGATTCGCGTACTTGCCCTGTTCCCAGACATAGTCGCCATGGCCGCCGATGAGGTGAGGGCGGGTATCGCGGTTGGCTTGGGAGTGGACGATCAGGACCGTCTCACCGACCTTGGCTTTCATGGCATTCTGGCCGGTCAGCGATCCCGCCTTGCCGTTGAACACGACATGGGTGGGGATCAACCCACGCATGACCTTGACCGTATCGTCATAGTTGTCGCCCGCGGATTCGTACTTTTTGAACGTTCCGCTCTCGTCGCGGGGAATGTAGAAGTCGTTCTCTCCGATATAGTAGATGCGGTCGTAGTGGATCGGCTTGCCCTTCTCGTCCTTTAGCCCGTCGCGCGGTAGTACCATCACCGTACCGCTCATGCCGGATACGACATGCCACGGGATCATGGGGCCGCCAGGGGCGCAATGATAGACGAACGTGCCGGACCGTGTTGCCTTGAAGCGAAGCGTTGTCTGCTCGCCCGGATTGATCAGCGTCAGCGCACCGCCGCCGAGAGCGCCGGTCGCGGCGTGGAAGTCGATGTTGTGGGCAAGCGTGTTGGTATCGGGGTTGATCAGGGTGAGTTCGAGATAGTCACCCTCGTGAACGACCATCAGAGGGCCCGGGATCGAACCGTTGTAGGTCATGGCGTTGAGTTGCGTGCCGTCGGCATCGATGACGATCGGCTTTTCCTCGATTGTCATGGTGAATTCGACGACTTTCGGACCGCTTTTGGCAACCTGATCGTGAGCGTGGACGAAAGGCGGCGCGACCAGCGTGACCTTTTCACGGGGCAGTCCCGCCACCTCCTTTGCGCTTGCCGCAGCAGCCGGCATCGCTGTAATCGCTGCGACGGCGGCAGCGGTGAAAACCGAGCCCAATAACGCTTCACGTCTCGTAAGCATTTCCATCTCCTGTGCCTGAACCAATTTCTGGTCAGACCTTAGTCCTCTTGTTGCGAACGTCTTTGCGCTAGAGCAAATCCGATTCATTCATCCAAGGGCTGGAGGAGACAGGAATGATTGTCGTGGAAGGCCGGGGCGAAATCCCCAGCAAAACGAAACCGGCCGGACTGGACCTCTCCCCTGGTCCGTCCAGCCGTTCCCTCCGGAGATCATGAACCGGAGGTATCCTTGTAAGAGAGCAGGTCAGTTGGAGGCGGCCTTGCTCGCTTCGCTGAACAAATCCGCGAACACCGTCTTGGCCTTGCCGACCTGCTTTACGGTTTGCGCGGCTTCCAGGTTGACGGGCTTGCCGACGACGATCAGTGCCACCATGCCCATTCCGTAATGCGGTGCGCACTTGACGCCATAGACGCCTTCCTTGGTGAGGGTCACGGTAATTTCCTCACTCGGCTTTCCCTTGAAAGCTTCGGCGCCGCCAGGCAGCATGCCCTTGATGATTTCGGCGTTGTGGGATTTGTCGGTCGGAACGAACTTCACCGTGTCTCCCGGCACCGCACGGGTAAAAGCGGGCTGGAAGACCATTGCACCTTTCTCGCCCTTGTTCAGCATTTGGATCACATGCTCCTCCGCACTTGCAGTGCCGGCAAGGGTGAGAAGAGCAAGGGCGGCGGCAATCAGCGGCAGTCTCATGGGGAAGTCCTTTCTTGAGTTCGTCACGGGATCGACCGTGGCGTCCTTCTAGATCGTCGGACGTCCTGGCGATTTGCGCTGGCGCAAATTGGCCGAAGAAAATGTGAGCGCCGGCTGTAGGGTTCAGGAAAGGTTGACCGAGCAGGCGCGGCATGATGTCGACAATTGCGCCTTTCCAGCTCCGCCGGTTCGGCGGAATCTGGTCGGTGCAGCAACATCGGGGTTGAAGACGGTATGCATCACTTGCCGCCAGTCGGTCGCCCATGACACAGTCCGGCCAAATGATCTGGACGCGTTGTGGTGATCAAGCTGAGGAGTAATACGGTTGGCCAGCCTCGATCGCTCGCTGATTGCCGGGCTCTCCATTTTCGAGGGCATGGCCGCCGCCGATCTCGACCGCATGGTCGGGCAGGCAAGATCCGCGCGGATTGCCAAGGATCACCTGATTTTCGAACAGGAGCAGGACGCCCATTCCTTTTTCCTGCTGCTCGACGGGCATGTGCGCGTGGTGAGATCGACGCCGGAGGGTCAAGACGTGACTGTCCGCTATATAAGTCCAGGCGAATTGCTGGGCATCGCCCACGCACTGGGCCGCGCCACTTATCCGGCAAATGCGATCGCCGCCGTCGATTGCGTGGTTCTGGCCTGGCCAAGCCAGCTCTGGCCGACATTCGCGGCCAACTTTCCCAGTTTCACCGCCAACACCTACAAGAGCGTGGGGACAAGGCTGCAGGACGCACACACGCGCGTCGTCGAAATGTCCACCGAACAGGTGGAACAGCGCATCGCGCATGCGTTGCTCAAGCTGGTCAAGCAGTCAGGCAGGAAGACGGAGGAGGGGATCTTGATCGACTTCCCGATCTCACGCCAGGACATAGCCGAGATGACTGGAACGACGCTGCATACGGTGAGCCGGCTGCTCTCGGCCTGGGAAGGACAGGGACTGGTCAAAAGCGGGCGTCAGAAGGTGACGGTGGTCGAACCGCACCGGCTCCTCTTGGTCGCGGAAGGCCGCGTGGAAAAGGGCTAGTCCGGGTCGCCGCCATCTAGCGCCGCGAGCAGATCGCAGCGTAGTTCTTCTTCATTCAGGTCGTGCTCCCGAGCTGCATCGGAAATGGTGTGAAACGAGGCAATAGGGCAGCCGACACAAAGCATGCCGTGCTGCAACACGATGCGGATCGCCGCCGGCGCCTTCCGCATGAATTCGTCCATCGTCGCGTCGTCGCCGAATTTGCGTTTCATGCCGCTCGCCCGCGTTTGGAAGCGAACATCTTGCGCCCTCCCTCCGGGCTGCTCGTTGCGCTGAAACAAACAAGGAGCAGCCTCCTTGGCTGGGGGAGGCACATGTCGCGTCAGGGGCCGGCGCCCCGGAAAAAACCCGCGGGCCGGCAGATTAGCTGGCTCCTGGCTCAACATTACGAATCATCGACTGCGTCAGGAACCGCTTCTCCCGCCCGTTCTCAAGCGAGAACATTCCGCCGCGACCGGGCACGACGTCGATGATGAGATCGGTGTGTTTCCATGCCTCATACTGTGAGGCGCTGATATAGACCGGCGTGTCGCCGATCTCGCCCAGCCTGACATCATTGTCGCCGATGATGAAATCGCCGCGCGGATAGCACATCGGCGAAGACCCGTCACAGCAGCCGCCGGACTGGTGAAACAGCACCGGGCCGTGATCGGCGATGATCTCGGCAAGCAGCGCCTCGGCCTCCCGCGTAGCGGACACTTTGCCCAGCGACATCTTGTCCACGATCTCATCCCTGATGTTTGGCGAGGGCGCGGCAAGCCGCGCCCTCTGTTCCCTGTATCTCGGAGGCTATCAGAAGAAGCCGAGCTTCTTCGGGCTGTAGCTGACCAGCATGTTCTTGGTCTGCTGATAGTGGTCGAGCATCATCTTGTGCGTCTCGCGGCCGATGCCGGACTGCTTGTAGCCACCGAACGCAGCGTGCGCCGGATAGGCGTGGTAGCAATTGGTCCAGACGCGGCCCGCCTGGATCGCCCGGCCGAAGCGGTAGGCCCGGTTGCCGTCGCGAGTCCAGATGCCGGCGCCGAGGCCGTAGAGCGTGTCGTTGGCGATCGACAGCGCGTCGTCGTCGTCCTTGAAGGTCGTCACCGAGACCACCGGCCCAAAGATCTCCTCCTGGAAGATGCGCATCTTGTTGTGGCCCTTGAACACGGTGGGCTTGACGTAATAGCCGCCCGCCAGATCGCCAGGCAGGACATTGCGCGCGCCGCCTGCCAGCACCTCGGCGCCTTCCTGGCGGCCGATGTCGATGTAGGACAGGATCTTTTCCAGCTGCTCGGACGAGGCCTGCGCCCCGATCATCGTTGCCGGGTCGAGCGGATCGCCCTGTACGATCGCCTCGACGCGCTTGAGGGCACGCTCCATGAACCTGTCATAGATCGATTCATGGACGAGGGCGCGGCTCGGGCAGGTGCAGACCTCGCCCTGGTTCAGCGCGAACATGACGAAGCCTTCGATCGCCTTGTCGAAGAAATCGTCATCCTCGGCGACGACATCCTTGAAGAAGATGTTCGGCGACTTCCCGCCCAGTTCGAGCGTGACGGGAATGAGGTTCTGGCTGGCATATTGCATAATAAGCCGGCCCGTCGTGGTCTCGCCGGTAAAGGCGATCTTGGCAATACGCGGCGAGGACGCGAGCGGCTTGCCGGCCTCGAGGCCGAAGCCGTTGACAATGTTGAGCACGCCCGCCGGCAGCAGGTCGCCGACGAGATCCGCCCAGAGCAATATGGCGGCCGGCGTCTGCTCGGCGGGCTTCAGCACAACGCAATTGCCGGCTGCGAGCGCCGGAGCAAGCTTCCAGCACGCCATCAGCAGCGGAAAGTTCCAGGGGATGATCTGGCCAACCACGCCGAGTGGCTCGTGGAAATGATAGGCGACGGTGTCGTCGTCGATCTGGGAAAGGCTGCCTTCCTGGCCGCGCAGCGCGCCGGCAAAATAGCGGAAATGATCGATCGCAAGCGGCAGGTCGGCCGCCGTCGTTTCACGGATCGGCTTGCCGTTGTCCCAGGTTTCGGCGCACGCCAGGAGATCGAGGTTTTCCTCCATCCGGTCGGCGATGCGGTTGAGGATAAGCGACCGCTCGGCGACGCTCGTGCGTGCCCAGGCGTCCTTGGCGCCGTGCGCCGCGTCGAGGGCGGCCTCGATGTCCTGAGCGTCCGAGCGCGCCACTTCACACAGCAACTGGCCATTTACCGGCGAGAAGTTCTCGAAATAGCGGCCGGAGCGCGGCTCGGCCCATTTGCCGCCGATGAAATTGCCATAGCGCTTGTCGAAGGGCGCCTTGACCGAGCGTGAAAATTCAACCTTGTTCATGTGTCTTCCTCCCAAGCTGACGTCGCGGGATGCGACGCGTGTGGGAGATTTGCTTGCTCGAATGCTGATTGTCAGGCCGCCGAAACCATGTCGTTCGGGCGAGTGTCGCAGAACTGAGACAGTTGGCCGGCAAACTCAGTGAGAACGCCTCAACTCGAAGCGCTTCAACTTGCGATGCAGCGTCGCGCGGCTGATTCCGAGCGCCTCGGCGGCCGCTGAAATGTTGCCCGAGGTATGAGCCAGGGCTCTCTGAAGTGCCGCGCGCTCGGCCCGGTCGAGACTGCCTTCCATCCCTTCGGCGCCACTCAAGACGTCCATTGCGGCCAAGCTTCGCGTCAATGATTCCTGGGAAATGCCCAACGCGATCCGCGCCGATCGCGTCGCGCCGACCACGAGATCGTCGGAATCGATCGCGATCAATCCGCCGAGCCCGCTAATCGTTTGCGGAAGGAGAAAAACGCGAGCGCGCGGGAATGCCCGGCGAAAGTTCTCCGCCTCGATTTTTCGGGCGGCGTCCGTGACGGCCATCGAGATCAGGTTTGTGAATGCCTCGGTGAGATCGGCGCGACAGGAGGAGACGTCGAGCGCTGCTGCGAGATTGCCTTCGTGATCGTAGATCGGCGCTGTCGTGCAGCTGAGCAATGTGTTGCGTGCATAGAAATGTTGATCGCGATGGATGGTCAGCGCTCGCCGTTCGGCAAGACAGGTTCCGATGCCATTCGTTCCTTCACTCTCCTCGCTCCAGATCGAGCCCGGCCACAGCCCCCATTCCTCGAATGTGTCGTCGTCGCAATCAGCACCACGGCGATCCACTGGCACGCCATCGCGGTTGGCCAGAAGCACACAGCAACCGACCCCGCCCACCGCAAGGTGGAGCCTGTCGAGGGCCGACTGCGCGGCCATCTGCAGCGGCTCCATCTTCTGGCTGGCTCTTCTTAATTCGGCATCCGACAGCCGCTTGGGTGATTTGCGCTCGGCCGGATCAAGTCGATGCAGTTTGGATGATCGCTGCCACGATGCGACCAATGCCGATTTCGCCGCCCCGTCGGAATTGACTGCTGCCTGAACGCGGTCTTCATGATGGCCGGCTGATTGCCCGTTCACGCCGTTCTCCCGCCTTCGCAACTTTCAATTTTTGCCTGTCCAGTTGGCCTTGCTAAACGATATGCCTTCAGTGTTTCCCAAGTCCGCCATCGACCTGTCAATTCGTCGAAGGGACTAGTTTGTACCACACGGCATCCAGGCGGAATTTGATCCGGCGCAAATCATTGCTGGCTGCTACGGAGACAAGTTGGCGGCGCGATCTCGCCTGGATTTGACTGTACGATGCCGTGCAGAACCATGGGGAATGATGCGGGAAGATCTCCCCAGATGGTTCATGAAAGAGCCAAATAAAATCAACGCTCCAAATGTGTGTCCCCCGAACCCACCAATAGCAACAACGAGAAGACGTCGGCCGACCTGGCCCAAGCCATCCAAAAATGTGATACCTATTGTGATACCTACTGTGCTACAAATTCGCGTCGTCGGCACGGAAAGTCGAATAAAAACAACCTTTTGGATGTCGTGCCGATCCCAGCCAACGGTACCACTAGCACTCTCCCCATAACCGGTCGAAACTATTGGAGAAGGTTTTTCCAATAGCGGGTCCTTTCCTGATTGCATCGCCTTCGATGCTGCGCCCCTTGCTCTCGCGCACCGCAACTTTCGCGGTGTTCCGGCGCATCAGTAAGTGATGGCTCGACCCGCAAAACCACGCCCCGCTCTTAAACCGTCGGCTGCGGCCCGGGCCTCGCGAACCCGACCCGTCAGCTGTAGAAATCCTGGTACCACTCGACGAACCGCCCCACCCCCTCGGTGACGGAGGTGCGGGGGCGATAGCCGACCGCCGCCTGCAGCGCCGAAGTGTCGGCGAAGGTGTCGGGCACGTCGCCGGCCTGCAGCGGCAGCAGCTCGATCACCGCCTTGCGGCCGAGCGCGTTTTCCAGCGCCTCGACATAGGCGGTCAGCTTCACCGGGTTGTTGTTGCCGATGTTGAAGATGCGCCAGGGCGCGCTGCTGGTCGCCGGGTCCGGACGGCCGGAATCCCAGGCCGGGTTGGCTGCGGCGGGGCTGTCGCTGGCACGGATCACGCCCTCGGCGATGTCCTCGACATAGGTGAAGTCGCGCGTGTGGTTGCCGTTGTTGAACAGCTTGATCGGCTCACCGGCCAGGATGCTCCTGGTGAACAGGAACAGCGCCATGTCAGGGCGTCCCCAGGGGCCGTACACGGTGAAGAAGCGCAGCCCCGTGGTCGGCAGGCCGAACAGGTGGCTGTAGCTGTGCGCCATCAGTTCGTTGGCACGCTTGGTGGCGGCGTAGAACTGCAGCGGATGGTCGGCCGGCCGATGCTCGGAAAACGGCATGTCGGTGTTGGCACCGTAGACGCTCGAGGTGCTGGCATAGGTCAGGTGCCCGACACGGCTGCCGCGGCAGGCCTCGAGCATGTTGGTGTAGGCGATGATGTTGCTCTCGACATAGGCGCGCGGATTTTCCAGGCTGTAGCGCACGCCGGCCTGGGCGGCGAGATGGATCACCCGGTCGAAGGCATGGTCGGCAAAGCAGCCGTCGACCACGCCCCTGTCGGCGAGATCGCCATGGATGAAATGATAGCCGGCATTGGTCTTGCGGCTCGCCTCGTCCAGGAGCCGCAGCCGCGCCTGCTTGATTTGCGGGTCGTAGTAATCGTTGATGCTGTCAATGCCGACAACCTCGTCACCGCGCTCCAGGAGCCGCCTGGCGACATGATAGCCTATGAAGCCGGCAGCGCCGGTGACCAGTACCTTCATCAGAAGGCATTATAGGTTGCGCCGCGAAACCGGCATCCTGCGGACGCATGATATGTCCAGCCCATGGCTCTCGGACTGGACCCGGCGTGCGAATTCCAGGTCTGCTTAGCGGAAAGCCCTGGAAATCTGGTCCGTGAGAGGTTTCAGCATATACGACCAGACATTGCGTTCATCCGTGCGGATGTGAACTTCCGCTGGCATGCCCGGTCTGAGTTGCCTGGCTTCCTTCAAGCACTCCGACTGACTGTCGACCTTGATACGGGCCGAAAAGTACGAAAGCTGGCGTTGCGGATCTTTGATCAGGTCCGCCGAGATGTACTTGACGGAGCCGTTGCAAACAGGGGTAGTCCCGGCATCGAAAGCTGGAAACCGGATCGAAACGCTCTGTCCCGGGTTGACGTCGTCTATGCGGGAAGGAGGGATCAACGCGTCCACGACAAGGTTGTCGGCCTCGGGAACGATCGTCATCAGCAGTTCGCCCGGGGCGACCACGCCGCCGACAGTGTGAACGGACGACTGCTGAACTGTGCCGGATTGCGGAGCGCGGATCTCGGTTTTGGTCAGTTCGTCTTGCGCCACGATCTTGCGTTCGTTGAGTTCGGTGCGCTTGGCTTCAGTCTCGCGCAGTTCACCGGTCACATCGCTTCGCCGTTGCTCGTCGAGCTGCAGAATCTGCAACTCGATCTCGCTGATCTTGGCCTGTGCCTCTGCTACCGCGGCTGCAAGTCGCCCCGACTCGCCCTTGGCTCGCGTCGCATCCAGCCTGACGTTGCTGATCCTCTCTTTGGATACCAGTTTCTTCGAATAGAGGGCATCGACATCCGTAAGGTCAGTGCTCAGCAGCGCCGCTGATTCATCGGCTGCAACCTGCTGCGCCTTCAGGCCATCGATCTGACGCTCGAGTTGCTTTGTTTGGCTCGACAAGAGCGCCTTCTGCCCGGCCAATGCCGAGGCACGGGTTTCGAACAGAGCGCGCTCGCCGCTGACAAGGGCGGCCAGCTCCGGCTTTGGCATCCCGGCCTCAAGGCCGGCTGGAAGCTGCATTTCACGCAAACCGCCGCGTTCGGCCTCCAGTCGCGCAAGCCGCACCGTGGTGCGATCAAGATCTTCGCTGATGATCTGCAGATTGGCCCGTGGCAGCGTGCCGTCCAGCCGGACCAATATGTCACCGGCCCGAACATGGTCGCCGTCTTGCGCAAAGATGCCGCCGATCGTGCCGCCGGTCTGGTGCTGGACCTTCTTGATGTTGCTTTCGACCACCACCGTGGCGGGCGCGATCACGGCACCAGCTATCTTGGTCAAGCCAAGCCATGCTCCGCCGCCGACCACCAGCAGGCCAGTCACAACGAGCCCCAGCGTCATGCTTGGCCAAAGGGTCCCTGGCGCAAGGATGCTGTCTGGCACCTTGGGCAAGTCGGTTTCGGCGGGCTGATCTCGAGTTCCGAACCGGGCAAGTGTCGGCATGAACGCAAGCACGCGGGGCAAGATGTCACGCATGTCCGGTCACTCCCGAGTGGATGGGCGCGATCGAAGATGGACGTTGCGCGGCAGGCGAGGGCGGCCGCCGCATGCCGGCAAGCACTTCCTCGCGCGAGCCGAAGGTGCGCAGCCTGCCATCCGCCAGGACCATGACCTGATCGATGTTGGTGAGGGCAGATGGCCTGTGTGCAACAACGATCACAATACCTCCACGCTGGCGGACGGCCATGATGGCTCCGGCCAGGGCGGCGTCACCTTCAACGTCGAGATTTGAGTTTGGCTCGTCCAGCACGACCAGGAACGGGTTGCCGTAGAGCGCCCGGGCAAGGCCGATAAGCTGCCTTTGCCCTGCCGACAGCGCTCTTCCTCCCTCGCCGATGCGCGTCTGGAAGCCTGCCGGCAGATGCATGATCATCGAGTGGACGCCCGCGGCTTTCGCCGCGGCGAGCACGCCCTGGGGGTCGCTCTTGCCGCCAAATCTCGAAATATTGTCCGCCACCGTCCCGTCGAACAGTTCAACATCCTGCGGCAGATAGCCAATGTGGGCGCCGAGCCGTTGCGCGTCCCACTGGTCGAGAGAGGCCCCGTCCAGCCGCACCGTGCCGTGCAGAGGGCTCCAAACTCCCACCAGCGCGCGCACCAATGTTGTCTTTCCCGAGCCGCTTGGGCCGATAACGGCCATTCCCGCGCCGCTCGAAAGCTGGAAGCTTACATCGATGAGCGTCGGCCTGGGTGTACCCGGAGGCGCTACCGCCAAACTATCGACCGCCAGGCGAGCCTCTGGCGGCGGCAACTTCATGGATTCGATTGGACTCTCGAACGCACGGAGCGCCGCTTTCAACTGGGAATAGCTCTGCCGGGTGGACAGGAAACCCCGCCAGTTCGCAATCGCCGCATCGACCGGGGCTAGCGCGCGACCCAGCAATATCGACGACGCGATGATCACGCCAGGGGATGCTTCGCCTCCGATGACGAGATACGCGCCGAGCCCTAGCACCGAAGATTGCAGCACCATCCTAAGCGCCTTCGACAGCGAGCTGATTCCACCCACGATGTCGGAGAGCCGCTCCTGATAGGAGAGATAGGCGTGAGTGACTTCGCCCCAGCGCCCCGCCAGCCGTTCGGAGAGGCCCATCGCGTGGACCACCTCGGCATTCCGACGGCCGGAATCAGCAAGCGCGCGCTGTGTCAGGATCGCTTCAGACGCCAGCGCCGCAGGGCGGCGGCTGATGATCTCAGCCACGATGGTCAGCACGACGACGGCGACGGAGCCGAAGGTCGCAAGCACGCCGAGCGACGGATGCAACATGTAGATAATGAGCAGATAAAACGGGATCCACGGCGCGTCGAAAAGAACCGTCGGCCCCGTTCCCGAAAGGAATCCGCGCAATTGATCGAGGTCCCGCAACGGAAGCACCCGGTCCGCTTCTCGACCGGCCCTGAGCGGGAGAAGCAACGAAATTGCGAATGTTCTCTGCTGCAAACTGCAGTAGAATCGACTGGCGATTCGGACCAGTAGACGAAGCCGCACGAAATCGAGCAGACCGTAGGCCGCATAGAGGCCCAGCATTCCGATGGTGAACCCGACCAAGGTCGGGACGCTTTGCGACGGCAGGACGCGATCATAGACCTGCAGCATGTAAACGGATCCGGTCAACGCAAGGATGTTTATCATTGCGGAAAAGAGTCCGATGCCAGCTATCCCAGGCAGGCAGTCCAGTATTGCGGAGCGTAGCGGAGAGGCGTTTTGTGGTTCTTTATTCATAGCTTATTGCTATGACACGACGTTGTCGTGTGTCTTTCTTTGTTCATCCGATAGGTAACCTTTTCTGATTCCACCATATCACATGCGCCCCCGGGACATGATGGCTCGCTAACATATGGCGAACTTTATGCAAAATGAAGCGAAATCGTGGCCGGGAGTCGCGGTGGGGAGAGGGGTGCCTGTGAAAACAGTGGAGAACTGTGCATGCGGTCGTCAGTGGAAAACCCGCAGATTTCTCTGCAAGCCACTGACTTTACAGTAAATTGCACCGACCCGTTGATGTGGCCATCCCCACAGCGATCAAAAACTTCGTTCAAAGATGTTGGTATGTGATTTTCATCTAATGTAGCTTTCGGTCTAACCCCCATCCAGGGCGGGGTGTTGCCAAACAAGAAGGAAAACGCATGGCGACTCTCCATTATGCATCAGGCGGTTCGGCTGCCGAAGTTGCGGGCGCCGGATTTAACCTGGCGGACGTTCAGTATCTTTCGCAGGTCAATGAGCTGCCCAGCGGAATGAAGGGGCTTGTCTATCTAAGCGCTCATGACGGGGTGACCTCGTCGTTCATCGAAAAAGTCACGCCCTTCCTCAACAATCCAAAAGTGTTTGGATTTTTCCTGATGGACGAGCCGGATCCTACCGGCAGATGGGGCACCTACGCGAGTGCGGCAAATCTGAAGGCTGAATCCGACTGGATCCATTCCCACTTCCCGGGCGCCAAGACCTTCATCACCATGATGAATATGGGGTCGTCCACCAACCCGGACTTTTCCAACACCTATAATCCCGCCAACACCGGGATCGACTACTATGGACTGGACCCATACCCGGTTCGCACGGGGATAAGCAGCGTCGACTACAACATGATCGACAGAGCCGTGGCAGCGGCCGTGAAATCAGGCATTCCGGCTGACAAGATCGTTCCTGTATATCAGACATTTGGCGGCGGCGGTTGGCAGACGGACACCGGCGGCAAGCACGTCATGCCAACGTCGACCCAAATGCAAACGATGATCGATCACTGGGCAAAGCTGGTTCCGTCCCCAGCCTTCGACTATGCGTATGCCTGGGGTTCTCAGAATGGCGACACCGCCCTGGAGAACTCCCCTGAGTTGCAGGCCGTTTTTCGCCAGCACAACCTCGCCAGCCCTAGTCCTTCGACACCGCCTCCGAGTTCCGAGCCGACAACGCCTACGCCCACCACGCCGACTGTCCCCGATCCCACGCAGTCGACCCATCACATCTTCCATGGCGGCCCTGGCGCGGACGTATTTCATTCGACCAGCGGGGACGACGTTTACTATGTCAACAATGCACATGATAAGGTGATGGAGGCATCAGGCGGCGGCTTCGACAAGGTGGTCGCCTCGGTCAGCTACGCATTGTCTGCTGGTTCGCATGTCGAGCAACTCTCGACCGACAAGACGGGCGGCACACATACGATCAACTTGACGGGCAACGAGTTCGGCCAGGCGATCAATGGCAATTACGGCTCCAACAAGATCGATGGTCGAGGCGGCGCCGATACAATGAAAGGCTATGGCGGCAACGACACCTATTTTGTCGACAATGTGCATGACAAGGTGGTGGAGCAGCCAGGCAACGGCAAGGACGCGGTGTTCGCCTCGGTGAGCTATGCTCTCTCGGCGGGTTCATCCGTCGAGAAACTTGCGACCACGCAGGCTTCGGGAACGGGGCAAATCAACCTGACGGGCAACGAGTTTGCCCAGACGATCCAAGGAAATGCCGGCGCCAACAAGATCAATGGCGGGGGTGGTTCCGATACGCTGACGGGCTTTGGCGGCAAGGACGTCTTCGTGTTCAACACCGCGCTTGGCTCTGGAAATGTCGACAAGATAACCGACTTCAAGGTTTCCCAGGACAAAATCCAACTTGATCACAGCGTATTCAGCGGACTCCAGCAGGGCGCCCTTTCGGCCGCGAACTTTCACATCGGCAAAGGTGCGCATGATGGAAGCGACCACGTCATCTATAACAGTTCGACCGGCGCGCTCTCTTTCGACAGTGACGGTATCGGCGGCCATGCTCAGACGCAGTTTGCGACCGTTGCTCCGCATCTCTCAATTGGCGCGAGCTCCTTTTTCGTGGTTTGACGCGCGCAGTTGTGCTTCCGGCAGGAGCTGAGCGCTCCTGCCGGTCGGCTTCTCCGCTCGCCGTCGAGTTGAGCGCGCACGCCGCTTTTTGGGCTAAAAACGGCTGCCGTCCGAGGCATTGCGGGAACATTCTGCCTTGATCGTGGTTTGGTGCCATCGCGCAGGGGATGGATGACGTGCCAAGCTACGAAGTCGAGGAGATTTTCGCCGGCCAAGTCGTGGTGACCCACAAGGTAGTCGCACCAACTCCGTTTCGAGCAGCCAAGCTCGCGACAAACCGGGAAATCACGCTTCGTGCTTCCGAGGTCCGCTGGATCCGGGTATTCGAGCAGGACGGCCGCCGCCGAGCCTATGAATATACGTTCTCGGATCGACCTCAACCCACCCCAACGAGCAATCTTGATAGTCCGATCACCCGTTCGCGATGAATGCGCATTCGCGCGGCTGATCCCATAGCGCACGGCGTCTCGATCCAAACAGTCCAGCCCGCGGTCTGACCCTTGCGCCGTTGGCACGCAAGCATGGTTCTAGTTGCGTCATTCGAACGGACGAGGACAACGGCCAGCCCTGCCCGTAGCCTGAATTGCTGGTGTAAATCGCAACGAAATCGGGCCATGGGAAACGATCCAAGTTCGAGCCGCTTATGGGAGCCGAAGGCCCGCTGGATTTCGGGAGCGGCACGATGAACCCGCACCTGGTTTGCATCGGCGGCGAGGATCACGCCCTGAGGATCTCGTTTCTGATGGAACTCCGCGAGCGGGGTTTTCGGGTCACCGCGGTCTCGACGGGCGATGAAGCTCTGTTTTTACGGCACGGCATTCCGCACCGCCGCTACGAGTTCAATCGCTTTGCCAATGGCAGCGGCAAAGCCGGGACGATCAGGACATTGCGAAGGTTGTTGCGGGAACTCCGCCCCGACATCGTCCAAAGCTTCGATACGAAACCCAATTTGCTAACCCCGCTGGCGGTGCGGGGAGAAGTCCCGGTCGTCCGCACGATCAACGGCTTGGGCTGGACCTTCTCATCGCTGGAGCCGCGAGCCTTGGCCATGCGGCCCGCCTTCTGCGGTCTGCAGTGGGTTGCTTCCTTCTGGACTGCTGCCACGGTTTTCCAAAATCGCGACGACCAAGCCTTTTTTGAGCGCTATCGGCTGATCCCACGCGGCAGCGGACGCCTTATTCAGGGGTCGGGCATCGACGTCAATGCATTCGCGGTGGCAAGACGTCTTGCCTCATCACCAGCGGCAATGCGGCGGGAATTCGGACTGGAATCGGCCGAGATCGTCATTTTTGTCGGCCGGCTCACCCGCCTTAAGGGCATTCCGACCCTTCTCGAGGCGATTCCGCACATTCTCTCCAAAAGACCTCATGCGCGTTTCGTGCTCGTTGGCCCACGGGAATCGGAAGGACCATTCGCCGTCGAAAAGTCCGAAATCCAACGATTTGCTTCTCATGTAACCGTGCTGGGCAAACGGCATGATGTCCCCAGTCTGCTTGGCATGGCTGATTTGTTCGCCTTCCCAACGCAATATCGCGAGGGCGTTCCGCGCGTCTTGCTGGAAGCCGGACTCGCTGGATTGCCGATAGTCGCATCGCGAATGCCCGGTTGCAGCGACGTCGTCGAAGATGGGTGGAACGGTTATCTGGTCACGCCGCGCGATGCTCGCGCCCTTGCGGACCGGATAGTCGACATACTGTCGGACCGCACCTTGGGAGCGGCCATGGGGCAGCGCTCCGCCTCGCTTGTCAGGGAGCGTTTTGCCCTGCCGGGCATCGTCGACCAGTACTGCGATGTCTATAAGAGCAATCTCAGGACCAAATCTCGCGGCTTGCTTGCTCCATCGCCTCTGGAGAGCGGCATTGCGAACCGCCGGTTGGACGGGGCGCGGCAATGATGCGCGACGCGTTGCTTGCCGGCGGTGTCATCCTGTCAGCCGCGTCGCAGCTCTCCGTCCCCGGCATGCCATTCGGCTATGGCGAACTGCTCCTGGCGCTTTGGATCATGCTGTCGGCCGGACGAATGTTGGTCGGCGGGCGCGTCGAAGCGACACCAGCCTTCGCGCAACTCGCGACTTTTTGGCTGCTCCTTTCTCTCGCATTGGGGATCGGCACGATCGTCGGCTACTTGACCACCCTGCTTTACCCGACAGGGTTGTTGCACGACACAATGGCCTACGTGCTGTTGGCCAGCATCACTTGCCTGGCGAGTGTGGAGCCCGACGCGGGGCGTCGTCTTCGGCGCAGCGGTTGGTGGACAATCGTGTTCGCCGACGCAATATTTGCCATCCAACTCGCCATCGCGTGGGGCTGGCTCCATCAGCCCGGCGTCGATCCGTGGTATTGGGACCGCTTCCGCGGCTGGTCTGAAAACCCGAACCAGCTCGCGCTCTATTGCGCGCTTCTTGGTCCGCTGGCGCTGCACCTTGCAACCACTACTCGCAACCGGTGGGGTCAGGCCCTTGCGCTCTCAAGCCTCGTGTTCATCTTTTTTGTCGGCCGCCTGACCAGGAGCGATGCCTATCTCTACACCACGATTGTAAGCGGCGTCGCCTTCCTCGGGTTGCGGTTGAAGGCATGGTTGGCATCCGATGGCAATCGAACCAGCCTGCCCAGGCAGATCGCACTTCTGCTGATGGTCGGCGCTGTCCCCCTGGTGATAGCGATGACCCCCTATCTTCTTAGCGAGGAAAGCTTTGCGGCGAATTTTGCCAAGAGCCTCACCAAGGACGGAGGCGGCGAGGCCACGGCTGAAACATTCGAACTTCGGGTTTATCTGTGGGATGAGGCGCTTCAGAAGGGGCTGCAATCGGCATCGCTCGGCCTCGGTCCTGGCCCCCACCTGGAGCGCCCGCCGACGGCCGACATGCAATTTCTGGAGCGGCCGTTCGAAGCGCACAATACGGTTCTCGACCTCTATCTGCAGGGCGGGCTGGTCGCCGTCATCGCCTTGCTGTGGATTGTTGGATCGGCGGCCATGTCCGCCTGGCGCGCTCGCTACGACGCGCTTTTGGTGCTCGTGGCGTCCGCAGCCGTGTTCAGCATACCGCACCTCATCATTCGTCATCCGATCGTGTGGTTTGCATTGACCTTCTGCCTCGTCGCGGGACCGCCAAGCGTTTTCCGGCGCGAGCTTGAGCCTTCAGAGGTGATGTGATGTGCGGGATAGCCGGGATACTTCTCGCGTCCAATGCTGCCGACCCCAAGTCGCTCGATCAGATCGGGCAAATGATGATGGCGCTTCGTCACCGCGGTCCGGATGGCGAAGGACTCTGGACGGATCGCGAAGCAGGCATTGCCTTAGGCCACAGGCGGCTGGCGATCGTCGATCTGTCGGAAACGGGGCAACAGCCCATGCTGTCCACAAGCGGTCGGTATGCGATCACCTTCAACGGCGAGATATATAATTTCCGTGACCTGCGTCTCGAGCTTGAAGGCGTCGGGCACCATTTCCGCGGCACCAGCGACACGGAAGTCATGTTGTGTGCGATCGAGAGCTGGGGCCTCGAGGCCGCACTCCAGCGTTTTGCTGGCATGTTCGCGTTCGCCTTGTGGGACCTGAAGACGAGGACCCTCCATCTCGCGCGGGATCGACTGGGCAAAAAGCCCCTCTACATCGCTTCAGCCAGGCATGCGCTGGTCTTTGCTTCCGAACTGAAAGCAATCAGCCGCTTTTCAGGCTACTCTCCGGAGATCGATGTGGATGCCGCCACTGCAATGCTTTCCAAAGGGTGGGTCCCGGATCAGAGTTGCATTTGGCGAGGTGTCTTCAAGCTGCCACCCGGCTCGGTCCTGACCCTCACGGCCGCGACTGTGGCGGAGGGGCGCGGGGCCGCCTCCCTTTCGCAGGGCGCAAGTCGCTGGTGGTCGCTGGCCGAAGTCGCCAAGAACGGGCGAGAACACCAGATCGCCGGCAGTGACGACGATTTGACCAATGAACTGGATGATCTGCTCCGGCTTGCCGTTCGCGAGCGCATGATCGCCGACGTTCCGTTGGGCGGTTTCCTGTCGGGAGGCGTCGACAGCTCTACCGTTGCAGCCTTGATGCAGGCTCAATCTCCAAATCCCGTGCGCACTTTCACCATCGCCTTCGCGGAGAGCGGCTTTGACGAGGCCCCTTACGCCGCCGAGGTAGCGCGCCATCTGGGCACCGACCACACGGAACTACACCTTTCGGCCGCCGCCGCGCGTGACGTGATCCCCGAACTGCCAACGGTGTGGGATGAGCCATTCGCCGACGAATCGCAGATACCGACTCTGCTGGTGGCGCGGCTGGCCCGCCAGCACGTGACCGTGGCGCTGTCGGGGGACGGCGGAGACGAGTGCTTTGCAGGCTATGGCCGCCACTTCATGGCGGACCGGCTGAAACGGTACCAAGGTCTACCCGCAAGTGCACGACGAACGGTGGCGGCCGGCGCAGGGATGCTGTCCAGGGCGGCTCGTCACGATTTCATTGGCAACCTGCCACTTCCGTCGCATGTGCGGCATGCGCTGCGCAGCGATCGGCTCACTCGCTTCGCCTGGCTTCTCGCCGCGAAGGATGAAGACGAGCTGCACAGGCGGCTGACGGGATCATCGGCCGAAAACCTCACCCGGCACGAGACTCCTGCATCCATAGTCTCTGCACCGCGGCTCGACGGGCTGTTGTCTCGCCTCCTGTACGACGACATGTCCGGTTACCTCGCTGGTGACATTCTCGTCAAACTGGATCGAGCCAGCATGGCCAACAGCCTCGAGGCGCGTTGTCCCCTGCTGGACCACCGCGCCGTCGAATTCGCTTGGCGCCTTCCGGCTGCCATGAAGGTTCGCAACGGCAGAGGCAAGTGGATCCTTCGAAATGTGCTGCGTCGTTATCTTCCGCAACGGCTGATCGACCGGCCGAAGCAGGGCTTCGACGTGCCGATCGCGGCTTGGCTGCGGGGCCCGTTGCGCAGCTGGGCCACCGATATTCTGTCCGATGTTCGCAACCAGGGCGAAGGCTTGCTGGACAGCACAAAGGTGGACGCCTGCTGGCGCGATCACGTTGCAGGACAGGACCGCTCCCGTGACCTGTGGTCGGTGCTGATGTTTCAAGCCTGGTGCAACGAGGCCAAGCGGCAGGCGTCGGCATCGAACTCATCCCGTGAACTCGATCTGGCAGGAGTATGAAATGGCGGGTTCCGCAGTCAGCCGAATTGAATTGCCACGAGCCACCCCGGTGGCTGCCCCGGCTCCTGAAAGCAGGGCCCGCGTACGGCCTCCCAGAAGCGCCCCGAATTCAGCAACCCCGTCTCGCCAACTGCTGGTGACATTGGCGAGCAGGAAATGGATCATTCTGCTCTTCGCGGTTGTCGGCGGCATCTTGGCGGCCTTGGCGGGAATAACCCGCCCTACCATGTACGAAGCCACCAGCCAGCTTATCATAGACGCTCCTGCCAGGGCGGCCCTTCCCGCCAGCCCGGGCTCAGCGCAGGACATGATCGATTCAAGCATTGACGACCACATCACGATGCTCTCGTCGGAGAGCCACCTTCGTCGAGTCGCCGCAGCGCTGCGTCAACCGAGCCCGGCCAACGCGACCGCACAACCGCAAGCCGGGAAGGGAAGCTCCAGCCAGGGGCCAACGCCCGCCGATCCGCCGACATCGCACTCTTTCGCTGGCGATCTGCTGAAGCGCCTTTGGCCGCGGGATGTTGTATCCACCAATGCGCCGCAAGCAGCAGAGGCCGCCGAGATGAAAGCGCTGCGCAAAGGGGTAAGGGTCGGACAAGAGCTCCGGTCCCGGGTCATTTCCGTCGGCTTCTCGGACGATGACCCGGCGCGCGCGGCGCTGGTGGCCAATACATTCACCAAGATCTATGTCGACGACCTCGCGCAGAAAAGTCAGGCGTCGAACATGCAGGAACTTGACGCCGTCGTCGCCAGTTTGCCCAAACTGCAGAATGAACTGGTGGATGCGTCCAATCGGCTCGAGGAGTATCGGCTGAGCCATGGCGCGGTCGATCAAGGCTCGGCTGACAAGGTGGCCGGGGAGAGGGCGGATCTCAGCCAACAGATATCGATGTCCAAAGCGGATCTGGCGGCGCTGGAGTCCCGGCTCCAGCGTATCCAGGAGCTTCGAAAGCAGGGCGCGCCGGCCGCGACCCTGGCCGAGGCCGCCGGCACGCAGGAGTTGGCCGACCTTTCGGCTCGCGTGGCCAGGGCGCCAGCGGACAAGGATCTGGCCAATGCCTTTTCCGTCGCGATCGAAAAGGTAATCGCTGATATCGTCGCTGAAGCGGACATCTATCGTGCCCAGGTCGAGGCTCTGGGAAATCGAATGCGTGTGCTCGATGCGGTCGCGGCCGACACGGCCAGCCGGCTCGCCGGTTTGCGGGCGCTCGAACCTCAAGTCAGCCTCCTGACGCAACGCTACAACGAACTTCTCGGCCGCCAGCAGGACCTGAAGCGGCGCATCGGAGCTCCGTCCGCCGGGGTCTCGGTCCTTTCCGTTGCATGGCCGCCGACAATTCCGCAGACATTGCCGCCGGTTTTTTTGGTTCCACCGGGAATGATTGCGTTCGGCCTCCTTGGCGCCGTTTTGGTCCTCATGCGAAATCGCTTCGATCGCACCTTGCGCGGTGAAGCGGAGGCGGAAGCCGTGCTCAGGATACCGTGCGTGGGGCTCGTGCCCGAACCGGGCAGGATGCACGCCAAACAGTTGCGTGACTTGGTTTTGGGCCAGCCCAAGTCGGCCTACAGCCGTGCGGTGACGTCGCTGCTGGTCGCGGCCGCGCCAAATCAGGCAAGGGGTCGTGCTCCGCACACGATCCTGCTCACGCCAAGCGTCCGGGCTGACGGAGCGACCGAGCTTGCGTGGGGCCTGGCCTTGGCGGCCACCCGACTGGGCAATCGTGTTCTTCTGGTGGATCTCCAGCGGGCGGGCTCCCAACTTACGCCCGAGTTTCTGCGCCAGTTCAACGGACCCAAGGCTCGTCATTCCTTCGCGGATTACATCAGCAGTCGTTGTACCTTGGATGACGCGGTCGCCAGCATTCCCGAAATTGGCATCGACCTGACGACCATGGCACCTGCAGAAGATCTTTTGGCTCTCCTGGCGCGTGTCGACACCGCCAAGTGCAGGGAAGATTTGCACTCGGCGTACAGCCTCGTCATCATAAACGGGCCATCGGGGCTGGCTGGGCCAGAAGCCATGTTCCTCAAGAGTTGGGCGGACGCGGTTCTCGTTACCGTTCGCTGGGCAAGAACCTCGCGGCATGTCGCGCGCGGGGTGGTGGAGCAGCTCCTGAGCGACGGAACGCTCTCGGTTCCGGTGGCGAGCGTCCTTACCCGGGTGAACCTCACCCGGTACGGCAGGTATCGGTTTGGCGACAGTGCCGATCTTTTGCGCGAGAGGATCTCATGAATTCGACCGGCACCGGCCGTAAGCAAGGCTCGCCATGATCCGACTTCCGCAAAGCCCGATCGGCAAGGTCCTTCGAGCGGCCGGTGGCGTGTCGGCCATGGCGATTGCCGGTCAGCTCATTCTTGTCGCGACCATTCCGGTGTTGGCCAGGCTCTACTCTCCTGCTGATTTCGGCTTGTTCACGATCTATCTTTCGACCGTGAACATACTGGGGGCGGTCGCGGCACTGCGCTTTGAGGCTTCGCTGTACGGCGTCAAGAGCGACGCGCAGGCATACGTCACGGTTAAGCTCATTCTTTTGGCCGTGTCGGCAACCGGCGTTCTTGCTTTGACGGCGGGGGTCATGTTGTCGAGCACCGTTCCGGTCCGCGCTGTTGACCTTGTGTGGCTGGTCCCGATCGGCATGGCAGGCGCAGGTCTTGTGGAGACCATGAATTGCTGGAGCCTGCGTGCCGGCCTGCTGCGCGACTTCGCGCTCGGCCGCTTGATCTTGCCCGCGACGATGGCGTTGTTGCAACTGATGTTCGGCATCGTCCATCTCGGAGGAGAGGCGATGGTGCACGCTCACATTCTCAGCCAATTCATCTTCATTGGGTTCCTTGGCGTTCGGATTTTCCGCTGGGAGGACGTGTGCGGTATTGCCCGCGCGCCGTGGCAAACGGTCTTTGAAAAGGCCAGGCGCGAATACAAATTTCCACTGTTCGACATCCCGGCAACGGTCGCAAGTTTCGCCATCAACAACCTTCCGGCGATACTCGTCGGCTCAATGTTCGGGACCGCCTATGCGGGCTATCTGGGCGTCGCGTCGCGGCTCGTCACCGGCCCCGTCACGCTCATAGCCACGCCGCTCAGCAATGTCTTTGTCGCCGAAGCCAACAAGGGCGGCGGCCGCAGGCATCTGCTCGGCCTCGCACGAGGCCTGCTGATCCTTGCCGGCGGGCTCACTTCACTGCCCATTCTGGCTCTTGGCCTCGCCGCACCGCAGCTCGTCGTACCCCTATTGGGACGGCCATGGCTGCCCGCCGCCGAAATCATGACGGCGCTGGCGTTCATGGGCGCGGTGCAAGCTTTGTCGACGCCGCTTCAGGATGTGCCGGCTCTCCTGCGACGGCAGGAGGTGCGCCTGGTCGTCGATGCCGTAAGGACGGTGCTCGTGTTTGGTCCGCTTCTAGCCGGCGCCAGAGCTGGCTGGGAACCTCTCACTGTCATTTATCTCATGGCTGCCGGCGGCGCCGGGGGCTTCTTCATCAAGACGGCAGCCTCTCTCTATCTGTTGAAGCAAAGTGTTCAACCGGACGAGACGTCGCCTCGCAGCCGGTGCATCGCCTTGGAGGAAAGATAACATGACGCAGATGGACAGTCGCGACGCCCTTCCTTCCGCAGCCTTGCCAACAGGGGTCGGACCTTCGCAAGATGAGGGGTCGGCGGAGTTGGTGACACTGCGGCCGTTCATTTCAGTGGCCATCCCGACCTTTCGCAGGCCAGATACCATTCGAAGGACAATCGACAGCATCCTCCAGCAGGATTTTGCGAATTGGGAACTGGTGGTTAGCGACGACGAGGGGCAAGGAGGGCTGTCCTGGAGGATCGTCGACGACTATGCGCGTGCCGACGGTCGCATCCGGATTGTCGAGAACGGCAGGGGGCGAGGCCAGGTCGAGAATACCAACAATGCCATGCTGGCTTGCACCGGCACCTGGATCAAGTTGCTGCATGACGACGACTGGCTCGCGCCCGGCGCGCTCAAGCGATTTGCCGAGGTGTCCAAGGAGCATCCCTCGGCCGCATTCATGACCTGTGCAGCCAATATCGTGGAAGACGGCAGGATCATGCTCCGCTCGACGCCATCGGAGCAAAACCGCGTTTCAGTCTATTCGAGCCAGCAATGCCTCAGGGATCTTTACCTTGTCCGGACGACGAGGAGCCTCGGCATCATTCCCTCGACACTGTTGATCAACAGCAAGGTTCTTCAGGCTGGATGCCGAATGCGTGCACACAAATCGATCCCCGCCGGCGTCGACCAACTGTTCTTCGTGGACCTGGCCGGTCACGGAGACATGGTTGCGATTAATGAGGGTCTGATTTTTTACGACGCGACCAACCATCCGAGCATCACCACATCGAAGAGCTACACGGAAGTGGACGAAGTTACGCTTGCGGTTAAGCAGCTTAATTGGCAGCTGCTCGAAAACAGAAGGAATCTTCCTGACCCTGAGAGCCTCTTGCGAGCATTGCGGGTTGCACGCGTACCCGCCAGATTTCATCACCAGTCCTTGCCCGTGACTATCCGCGACACGCTGCAAATTCTTCGCCCATCAGTGATGAAGATCGCAAGCCAGTACCTCGTGGAATACCTGTTCAGGATCCGCCCGGTCCTAGGGCCATGGTATACCCGAAGGCAGTGATGGAGCTGACCCGTTCAAGGCCGCGCACGGGACGCGGCACGCGCCGAACCGATTTATGGGGCACGGATTCACGACGGCCGCCCCTGCGGTGGCCACAAGGCTGGACACGATCATCCCCGGATGTTCAGGGAACTAGGGCAACACCGAGACGCGTGCGAGAAGGGTGACCAATTCTGCCTGACGCCTGGTTTCAGTTTTGGCGAACAGTGATGCGAGCTGGGTTCGGATGGTCGTCCGGCTGAGCGCACAGCTTTCAGCGATTTCCAACGGGGTGTAGCCCTTTGCCAACCGCACCGCCAGATGTGTCTCGGCTCCGGTCAAACCGAACATTCGCTGCAGGGTTTGAGGGTTGGGCGCCGATTTCGTCTCTCGGTCCAACAGGGCGACGACGATCGTGTTGTCGGCTGCGAAGAGGCCGCGCTCGTTGATGACAACGGGGCGATCTCCGCTGCTGCGGATCACAATCCATGCAAACGATCCGGGGTTGAGGTGGCACGGCACGTTCGCGATCAGGCTTCTGAGCGCTCCCGAAAGGCCGTCGGCGTTGTTCACCTGGCTGCCATAACCGCTGAGAATGACGCGCGCGGTGGCGTTCCACTTGAGGACTTTCCTGGTTTCGCTGAGCACGAGACATCCGTAGCCAAGGCGATCAAGCATACCCGGGAAAGAATGCAGCGGCGGTTGGTCACCTTCGGTGGCGGCAGCAGGCCTTTCAACCTGCCGGTCGGAGCTTGGGGCATGGCGCAAGGGAGACGGCCTGCTGCCAGGCCCCATGGCCGCCATCGCACGTTGCACTTGGAAAACAGTACTTCTCGGCCGTTCGACCAGGTTCATTGTCGTCACCACTTTCCGGTTTCGCTGTCAGATCGGCGCCAGCGCATGGGCTAAGTGTTGGAACTTTCTTCTGATGATTCTGATAGGCTGACATTTCGGCGCGCGAAAGCGAGCAGCAGCACTAGGTCCGATAACCAAAGGCTCTAAGCCGCATTGGCTAAGCCAAAAGTTGTAGGTAGTCAGGATGAGATTGCGGATAGGCGGTCCCGTACTGTCGGACAGGCTACGACAACATCTGGTTTCGTCGGCCGTCCTGCTGGCTACCCTTTTTATCGAGATGAAATCGTCGCTGACAGGTGGTGGCAGTGCGGCCTTTCTGGAATGTGTGCCGGCGATTGTCATCATCGCCTTCCTGGAGGACCGCTGGCCTGCGATGGCTGCCACGTTTGCCATGGTGGCTGTCGGCTTGGCAGTTCGCCTGGCGGCGAACGGTCAGTTGGTCGGCGATGATCTTTCCGGGGCCATTCTCCTCGCCTTGTCCGGCGGGATGATCGCCTTTCTTTTCCATCGTTCAAGGCAGGAGTTGAGGAGCGCGCTCGATGTCGCCGAGAACAGGCTTACCGCCATCGAGACGACCGAAGCGCGATATCGCTGGGCTTTCGAGCGGGCCGCCTTGGGATTTGCGACCGCAAATGACCGTGGTGAGCTGCTGCAGGTCAACATGTGCATGTGCAGTATGTCCGGCTACGCACAGGAAGAGCTCGTCGGCCAGCATATCGAAACGCTCGTTCATCCTGACGAGCGCGATCTGTTCGCCAGGCTTGGACGTGGTCTAAGCGCGGAGGCGCCGTCGTTTGGCTTGGAAATGCGCTTGAGAAGGAAGGATGGCACTGTTTTCTGGGCTCGCGTGACGCTCTCTTGGTCTGGTCCGGAGAAACAACTGCCGATGGGCATATTTGTCGTCTTCGAGGATATCACTGAACGCAGGGCTGCAAGCGAAGCGCTCTTGAGCCAAAAGGAATGGCTGGACCTTGCGCTGCTCGCCGGAAGGCTTGGCACATGGCGCGTGGACTACAAGGAGAGAATTGTCTCCGGTTCAGATCAATTTTGGGAAATTCTTGGTTTGCCGCCAGCCGCTTCCCGTCCTCTGGACGAGCTGTCGGCGATCATTCATACGGCGGACTGGCCAAAACTCGGGGCCCATTCAGAATTCATCGCGGCAACCGCCAACTACGACGCAGAGGTCCGAGTTCGGCGGTCGGACGGACAGTTCCGCTGGATTGCCCTGCGCGGCCGTGAGGACATCCGCGATGGCTATCATCAGCGGTTCGGGATCGCGGCTGACCTTACCGAGCGGCGGCAGACGACACTGTTGCGGGCTGCGGTGAGAAGACAGGAGCGGCTTATACTTGAACAGCGGCACCGGCTCAGTAATCTGTTTGCCGTGATCACGGCTGTCGTGAAAATGATCCCTGCTTCAGACCAGGATATTTCCAAGTACAGAGGAGATCTTTTAGAGCGAATTCGGGCGCTCGAATCCACGCACCTGCTGTTGATCAACAATGCAGAGTTATCATCTACGATCCGCGATATTGTCGCACATGCGCTTCGCCCCTACGCGGAGGCACACAGAGCAACGATCACAGGGCCTCATGTCAGAATCGTCGGAGGCGCTGCGGAAAGTTTCGCGATGGTCGTCCACGAACTCACGACAAATTCGGTCAAGCACGGGGTGCTCGGGAACTCCCAAGGCCAGGTGGAGGTAAGGTGGGGCGTCGCACCCGAGGGCTCGGACGGCGACATCGTGTTCGACTGGATCGAACGAGGCGGCCGAAATGCCAAGCCTGTCCTGCGGAAAGGTTTTGGGTCGATTGTCCTTGGCGCCGATGGAACGCCCTTGGTCGGTCACTCTTCGAAACTGGAAATGTCACCTGGTGGATTGCGATATCAGCTACGCCTATCCCAGGGCGAGATTCAGCCTTAACTTAGATCGTTCCAAGCCATGTCCTCATCAAAACAGCGACCTCGGTGCGGTTTCGGACTCCCAGTTCACGCAAGATTGCGGCGGCATGGATCTTCGTCGTGGCCTCGGCGATGTCGAGATCGCGGGCGATCTCCTTGTTCGAATAACCTTCGGCCATAAGCTTGAGCACGTCCTTTTGCCTTGACGTGAGCCTTCCCAGAGAACCTGGGCTGGCCAAGGCCTGGTGCGAAGCCTCCACGGGAGATCTATGCGTCTGAGGCGCGGCTGCGCCAGAGCTTCGCGACAGGAGGGCTGGTACATAGATGCGGCCTGACAAGATCTCTTTGACAGCCAGCACCACCTCCTCATCCGGCTGCGACTTCACGATGTAGCCGTGGAGGCCAACTGAAAGGGCCAGCAAAATTTCCGATCGTGAATCGTTTCCTGACACAATCGCAAACCTGCTTTTGGGATAGGCGGCGAGAACGTCGCCGAGCACTTCCTGGGTGAGCAGCCCGGGCATGTTCAGGTCCAGGATCGCAAGATCAATTGTTTCGTGTTCGGCCAGGAGCCCAACCACGGCATCAAAACAGGTCGCCTCGATTATTTCGGCTCCAGGGATTCCGGCTGTCAGCGCCATGCGCAAGCCACGTCGATAAAGGCCATGATCATCGGCTATGACGATCTTGTACATAGAAACCCCCACGCACAAACAACCCGCACTACCTGGCCGCGCCTTGCAGGAGCGCCGGTACGTCCAGAAAGGTGGACCCCGACGTCCTACAACCCCGTCCTGCTAATTACCGTACGCTAATGTAGCTCGGTTTTAGGAAAATGTTTACCTTCAATCGCAATTCAAGTGGGACCTTGGTCTGTTGCGCGTCTCGACCACGCCCGTCAGGTCCGCGGGATATGTTTCGTCCCCTACGGTTCCGGGATCAGAGAAATTCGCCCGTGCCATTCAAACGCACGACGACAGTATCCCGGTTCGCTCCCTAATCTCTCGCAGGTTCGGACAACTGAAACCCTGCTGCGCGAGGCGGTTCGCCGTCTTGGCTCCGGATGCGGTTTCAGCCGTCAAGGCCAACTCTGGCCATGTGCGTAGGGAGGATCGAATGAAAGCGGTAATTCAATGCGGTGGCATGGGAACGCGCCTTCGGCCATTTACATCGGTTTTGCCCAAGCCGCTGATGCCAATTGGCGCGCGGCCAGTCCTCGAGTTGCTGCTGAAATGGCTGCGGCGTAGCGGAATCGAAGACGTCTACGTCACCACCGGCTATCTCGGGCACCTGATCCGGAGCGTGTGCGGTGACGGCTCGCAGTGGAATCTGAGGATCCGCTACACGCAGGAAATGGAACCGCTCGGAACGATCGGCCCGCTTTCCTTGATCAGAGACGAATTGAATGAGCCGTTCATTGTCTTGAACGGCGATGTGCTGACCGACCTGAGCATCAGCCGGTTTACCGCAGCGCACCGCCTGCACAAAGACTCCGTCACGATAGCGACTTCGCTGCGGCTTACCAAGATGGATTTCGGTGTGATCGACGAGGTTGACAACACCGTCCAGGTGTTCCGCGAAAAGCCTGCGCTGTCGCATCTGGTAAGCATGGGCATCTACTGCATGAACCCGGACGTCCTCGACTTCATCCCATCCGGGATACCGTTTGGGTTCGACGACCTCATGCTGCAGATGCTCCAGGCCGGACGCGTCGTGCATGTCTACAAGCACGAAGGTCTTTGGCTCGACATCGGACGCGTCGAGGACTTCCAGAACGCGCAGACAGTTTCCTGGGAAGAGCAGTCGGCGTCCATCGAAGTGGCCGCCGCGGCAGCGTAACGGCCAGGCGCGAGGATCATCGAGGAGGTGACGATGCTCTTGGTAAGTTCCCCGGTCCTGGGAGTGCCAGAAAAAGCGGCTTTGGCGAAAGTGATCGACAGCGGTTGGCTGACGATGGGTGAACGGGTCCGGGCTTTCGAAGAGGCGTTTGCCTTGATGCACGAGGCAGAGGACTGCGTAGCGGTTAGTTCCTGCACCGCAGCCCTTCATCTTATCCTTCACGGATTGGGGATTGGTCCGGGCGACGAGGTGCTGGTTCCTTCGCTGACCTTCGTGGCTACCGCGAACGCAGTGCTCTATGTCGGCGCCACTCCTGTCTTTGTCGACATAGAATCGGCAGACGTCCCTCTGATGTCGCTCAAAGAAGCAGAAGCACGCTGCAGCCCTCGCACCAGGGCCGTGATCCTGGTTCATTTCGCCGGCTATCTTGCCGACAAGGACGCCTGGCAAGCATTCGCCAGCGCACGCGGGCTCTCGATCATCGAGGATGCGGCACATGCTCCCGGCCTAAAAGCGGTTGGCACCTTTGGTGCGGGCGCCGCCTTCAGCTTCTACGGCAACAAGAACATGACGACGGCGGAGGGCGGGGCCGTAATTGCCCGGGACCCCCAACTGCTGGACAGGATTCGCCAGGCTCGCGCGCACGGCATGACCACCGGAACACGCCAGCGACTGAACAGCCGCACCGCGCATTACGATGTGACTATGCTCGGCTTCAACTACCGAATGGATGAAATGCGGGCCGCGATCGGCTTGGTTCAACTCCAGAACCTGCAGGAGTGGAACGAGATACGGCGCATTCTTGTCGTGTTGTACCGGCGCCTTATCGCGTTGCGTTGCCCGGCAATCACAATACCCTTCGAAGAACCGCGAGCCTCGGCTTACCACATCATGCCGATCCTCTTGCCGCGCTACGTCAATAGGCAGCATGTCGTCGATGAACTGCGGGCGCAGGACATACAAACCACGGTCCATTACCCGCCCGTTCATCAGATGACCCTCTACCGTGAGCTTTACCCGGGTACTCACCTGCCGCGCACCGAGGATTTCGCGGAACGCGAGTTGACCATTCCGCTGCATCCTCAGATTACCGCGCCCGCGGTTGAAGCCGTGGTGGACGTCTTGGCGACCGCGCTCAATAGCGGCATCCACGCGGGAACCGCCGCATGAACGCGTTTGATCTGTCCATCCACCCGCCCGTCGTGTCAGGCGTGAGCCATGGTTTTAGCAGACGGGCGATGGATGTCGTGGCCGCATCCTTGGCCGCGATCGTTTTCGCGCCGCTGATGTTGCTGATTGCATTTGCGCTATTTCTCGAGGGCGGACGCCCCGTGCTTTTCCGGCAGCCTCGCATCGGTGCAGGGGGGCGCATGTTTCATATCTATAAGTTCCGCAAATTCGAGGTTCTGTGTGATCCTCAGGGCCCTGCGTTGACCAGCATAGGCGACCGTCGGCTGACGAAGATCGGGCGCATTTTGGCCAGCACCAAACTGGATGAGTTGCCGCAACTCTGGAATGTGCTCAGAGGCGACATGGCCATCGTCGGGCCACGGCCGGAAAGCCTCGCCTTTGCTGACTGCTTCCATGGCGGCTTCGAGGCGGTCCTAAGATATAAACCCGGCTTGGTCGGCCCGACGCAAGTTCTTTTCCGTCACGAAGCCTCTCTCTACCCGGTCTCAGGAGACCTGTCGTCCTTCTACAGGGAGGCGCTGTTTCCGATCAAAGCCAAGTTCGATCTTTCCTATTATCCCCGACGAACCATCGCTTCGGATGTTGTGTGGATGATCCTCGGTTTTCTGGCGGTAATCGGCTGGGTGCCTGTCGGGCTACTCAGGCGTTGAAGGCTGTTTCTGTGTGCGCGCTCGGCAACCGGAGCGCTTCAGGTGAAAGAAGGAACACCTGGTTATGAGCTACAATGGCAAGAGAGTTCTGGTCACCGGCGCGGATGGGTTCATTGGATCGCATCTGACCGAGGCACTCGTCCGCAACGGTGCCGAGGTGACCGCATTGGCCCTCTATAATTCATTCGACAGTCATGGATGGCTGGATGATCTGCCAGACGACATCCGAGGTCATCTGAAACTCGTTCGAGGCGATGTACGCGACGGTGCATTCCTGAACCGGATCGTGCGCGGCCAAGCCGTCGTGTTTCATCTCGCTGCGCTTATCGCGATCCCGTACTCATACGCGGCCGCCCAGTCCTATGTGGAAACCAATATCATGGGGACGCTGAATGTCCTTGAAGCGGCCCGCCAATGGGAGACGGAACGGATCATTCACACCTCGACCAGTGAGGTTTACGGCACGGCGCTCAGCATGCCGATCAGCGAGTCCCATCCTCTTCAGGGACAATCGCCATATTCGGCGTCCAAGATCGGCGCCGACATGATGGCGCAGTCCTATGCCAGATCGTTCGACCTGCCCGTCGTGATCCTCCGGCCGTTCAATACATTCGGGCCGCGACAAAGCGAACGAGCCATAATACCGACAATCATCCGGCAGGCGCTCGATCCAAAATGTGTTTCGATCATGGTGGGAGATACCAGCCCGGTCCGCGACCTGACCTTCGTCGAGGACACAGCGGCTGCCTTCCTGAGCGCGGGTTCAGCCACACTCGAATTCGGCCATGCCTATAATGCTGGAAGCCAGCGTGCCGTGACCATATCGGACGTGCTCGATCTCGTGCTCGAGCTGAGCAACTGCAAGAAGCCCGTCCACCGCGACGAGAGTCGATTGCGGCCGCAAAACTCCGAGGTTCGCGCTCTGCTGGCCGATTCATCACGGCTCGAACGTGAAACCGGATGGACTGCGCAAACGAGTTTGCGCCACGGCTTGGCCAGAACCATCGATTGGTGGCGGGCGCGCCTCGGCGAAGGTCGGGTACGTCGCGAAATGAGCTACATGACATGAGGTTTTACCCACTCCCATTGGCACTGCTCCTGATCGCCTTTGCTGTCCTGCTGCGGGCGGCCGACAGCCAGGGAAACAGCATGTCCACGACGTTCGTCGCGCCAATGCCGATGGATCTCCCAGATTATCTGCATCCCGCGACAGATCCGGCATTCGGCACGAATTTCATGCGCATCACCAAACCCGGCGCACTTGGGGGAGGTGTCGTGTGTGGGACGAAATATTGCAGTCATCGCTATTCGAGCGCTCAAGCCTGGAATGCGGACCAAAGCCTGCTCGTGCTGGCCAATGGCTGCAACGGGCTGTGCTTCCTCGACGGCAAGACATATGCTCCGCTATTCCACCGCGACAAAGGCGGTGAATGCGAATGGCATCCTCGAAACGCAGACGTGATGATCTGCGTTGAGGATCGGAAGATCTCGACATGGGCGCCAAGGACAAACCACGAAGACGTTGTCTTCGTCACGGCTCAATACCACGATCTGCAGTTCGGGCCGTCGAAGGGCAATCCAAGCCGTGACGGCAACCGTATAGCCGTCCGCGCTGTCCGCGCGGATGGAAAAGCGGTGGTGTTCGCCTTCGATCTCGCGGATCGGTTCAAATTCCCGGACATCGATCTCGCTCTGGTTCCCGGAACCACCAGCTCCTGTACCATCTCCCCGCTCGGCACGAACATCCTTTGCTTTCAAAACCTGGCCGACGGCACCGAGCAGAGGGCCATTTTCAGTGTCGATGGCACCTTGCGACAGAGGTGGACGGACCATCACCGCCCCGGCCACGGAGACCTTACGCTCGATGACGACGGCAGCGAGGTCTATGTAGGCATCAGCAAATCCGGCCCCGACAAGTATCACGTAGTCAAGCGAAGACTGTCCGATGGGAAGGTGACCTCCCTGACCGGATACGGCGAAGCAGAGCATGCATCGTCGCGGGCTCTGAAGCGGCCCGGCTGGGTCTTCCTGACCTATGGCGGCAACCCTGAGGAGGTATCGGCCAATCCAGGCTGGGCACCATATGCACGGGAAGTCATCGCGTTGCGCATCGACGGCAGCGGCGAAGTTCGGCGCATCGTGCAGACACGCAACGCGCCATTCGACTACTGGAGCGAGACGCATGCGTCACCTTCGCCGGACGGCACACAGGTGATCTGGTCCAGCAATTGGGGCGTGGCCGGTGGACCGGTTTACGACTTCGTCACCCGCGTCGACTGGCCCGAAAACCAGGACAAGAAGGAGATTGTCGCGAATGGTCAACCTTAGCCGATTCTTCCTTGCGACACTTGCGATGCTTTGCGCCCTGCCAATGACTGCGGCAGCGGATGCGACGATCTATCGAATTTCGCCCGGAGACACCATCGAGGTCGCAATCACCTCGCTTCCCGAGCGGACGCAGCGTGCGGTGGTGCAGATGGACGGCACCATCGTCCTCGCCGAGGCAGGCACGGTGCCTGTCGCCGGCCTGACTCCGTCCGAACTTCAGACGCGCTTGCAGGCGATCCTGCCGACCAAGATCTACCACATACGCATGCCGGACGGCCGTGAGCAGGTGGCGGTCGTCAGGCCCGGCGACGTGACGGCGACCATCGCTGAATACCGTCCGATCTACGTGACTGGCGAAGTGCTCGCTCCTGGGCAGCAAGCCTTTCGTCCGCTCATGACGGTTCGGCAGGCGATAGCCGTCGCCGGCGGCTTCAGCCTCTTGCGTGCACGGGCGAACCAGGCTGGGCCGGACCCAACGGACTTGCAGCGCGATTATGAGACGATCTGGGGAGAATACATCAAGGACTATTTCCACAGTGCGCGCATACGTGCCGAACTTCAAAAGCAGCCCGATTTCGACATGAAGGCCCCCCAGGGCTTTCCGCTGTCTTCTTCCCTCGCAACCGAAATCGCGCAGGCCGAGGCAGAAGGGCTGAAGCTCTCGCTGGACAATTTCGGGCAGGAGCAGAGCTTTCTGGAGAAGGGCGCCAAGGATGCAGCGACCCAGGTCCAGGCGTTGCTCCAGCGCGAGCAGGACGAAGCCGATGGAGTCAAGGCCGATGAAGAGGATTTGGCGCAGGTGACCAAGCTCTTCAAGGCTGGCAACCTGACCAACAACCGGCTCGCCGATGTCCGGCGCGCGGTACTTCTGTCCTCGAGCCGTGCGCTTGAAACTTCGGTCGAACTCATGCGGGCTCGGCGCCAACAGGATGATCTTGCAAGGCAGATCGAGCGCAATGACAACCAGAGGCGTGCCGGTTTGTTGAACGAGTTGCGGGATACACAGGCGCGCCTTGCCGACATCACCGCAAGGCTGCACGCGGTCAGCCAGAAATTGCAGCCGCAGGGAGCATCCGCCTTGCCGCAGCCGATCGGCGGCGAAACCGTGCGGGCCCAGGTGACGATCATCCGCTCCGTCGATGCGCAATGGCGCAAGCAGCCGGCCGACCAGGATACCGCGGTGGCGCCGGGTGATACGATCGAGGTCAGATTCAGCAGCGCGCTCGAAAGCGCGGCGGTGCAATAGACAATCCCTGCCGGCGTCGCCGGCAGCGGCAATATCTTCGATGTCGTTGCGAGAACGGTCGTGAGCGAAGAGATCAGCGTCGCCGGCGCTTACAACAAAGGCAGCATCACCTTCATGGGAATGGAGATCCTGGTTGCGCCCGGTGCGCTGGTGCCGCGGCCGGAAACAGAGCTGCTCGGCTCCATTGCCGTAGATGTTCTGCGCGCAATGGATCTGCCGGCGCCGCGTGTCGTCGACATGTGCTGTGGCGCCGGCAACCTGGCCTGCGCGATCGCTAGCCATATCCAATCCGTGCGAGTTTGGGCCTGCGATCTTACCGACGGCTGTATCGGCGCGGCGCGACGAAATGTCGTTCATCATGGCTTGACTGACCGGATTTCAGTGCATCAGGGTGATTTGTTCGAAGGCGTGTCCGGACTGGAGCTCGACGGCACGCTTGATGCCATCGTCTGCAATCCGCCCTACATTTCGGAGAAGCGGCTCGAGGGTGATCGCCGCCATCTGGTCGTGCTTGAGCCGCGAGAGGCATTCGCGGCCGGTCCTTATGGGCTCAGCATTCATATGCGGGTCGTCAAGGACGCGCTGCGCTACCTCCGACCAGGCGGCGTCCTGCTGTTCGAGGTGGGGCTTGGTCAGGACCGCCAGGTCATAAGTCTTCTGGAGCGCAGCAAGGGCTACGAGCAGATACGCACCTTCGCCAACCATGCCGGTGAAGTGCGGGTGGTCCTGGCAGGGGCCAGGCGGCAGGCATGACCGCGTTCGGCCGGTATCGGGCCGACCGTCCAGATCATTGCTTCTTGCGCCAGATCATTTCTTCTTGCGAACGATGAACCGCGCGATTCCTTGAATCGAATCGAGGTTTTCCGGCAGGAGTTCACTGTCTTCCACTGTGATGCCGAAAGTCTCTTCGATGAACCCGATCACCTCGAGCACTCCGGTCGAGTCGACGATCCCCTGATCGAGCAATGATGCGGTGAGGGATAGCGCCTTGACGTCCGCGATGTAGAAATTCGAGGCCAGGAAGCTGCGGATCTGGTTGATATGAATGTCGTCGCTTTCCGCGGCCGATATCATGGAATCCATCTAATCCATCCTCCGTTGCAAAGGCGACTTGCGATCGCGCTTCTGAAACAATCTACGACAGGGCCGCTTTCTTGAGTTTTCCGGTATCGGTCATCGGCAGGCTGGGCACGATGACGATGGTCTTTGGCACCATGAAATTCTCCAGCCGTTTCCGGCACTCCATCAGGAGCTGCCTTTCGCCGACAATTCTTCCCTGCTCGATGACGACGAATGCTTTGACCGCTTGCCCGAGGAGGTCGTCGGGAACACCGATGACCGCGGCTTCCTTCACCCCAGGGACGTCCATCAGCACGCTTTCCACCTCTTTGGGAGCGACCTTTTCGCCTCGTGATTTTATGATCTCGTCACCACGGCCGACGAAGTACAAATAGCCTTCAGCGTCCATCCGGCAGTAGTCGCCCGTGTAGAGGACCTGCTCGCCCGGCAGCGGCCCCGGCTTCAGCTTCCTTGCCGTGGCCTCTGGCTTGCCCCAATAGCCTTTCATCACCGTTGCGCCGCGGACTACAAGTTGGCCAACGACGCCCGGACCGACCCGCCTGCCACTCTCGTCGACGATCCACACTTCTGTGTTGGGAATGGCAATGCCTACGCTGAGGGGCTTTCGCCCGAGATCGTCGGGCGGCAGATAGCTGCAGCGTTTGCATTCGGTGAGGCCGTACATGGAATAGATGCGTGCGCCCGAAAACAGCTCCCTGAGCATGGCAATCTGCTTGAGCGGCAGGGCGGCCGCGGTATTGGTGACATAGCGGATGCTCGCGAAATCGTTGCTCTTCAGCGATCTGAGCTCCGCAAGCGCCGCGAAGATCGTGGGCACGCCCGGAAAGCCTGTGATCTGCTCGTCCTTGATCACCTGAAGGATCTGCGCCGGAAAAGCGAAGGAGCGTTCGAGGACGAGCCGTGCGCCGGTGCGAAAGGCCATGATCATTTGATAGAGCCCGTAGTCGAAGGCGAGGGGCAGGACGTTGAGGATCACCTCATCTTCACGCAGTTCCAGGTAGGAGGCGATCGATGTGCACGCGGCAGTCATGTTGCCGTGCGTCAACATGACCCCCTTGGGTTCGCCGGTGGATCCGGAGGTGTAGACGATGGCCGCGAGATCGATGTCGATCGATTTGCGCGGCGGCGCAACAGAAGGTCTGTCGACGATCGTGTCCCAGCGAACGGCGTGCGGCAATCGGTTGAACTCGGCCTCGTTGATCGTCCCAGAGACAATCACCGCCCGCAGCGAGTGACAGTCGCGCGACGGTTGGCAGAATATCGAGTGTAGATGGCTGTCCGTGATCAGCGCCGCTGGCAGGCAATCGTTGAGCAGGTAATGAAGCTTCTCGCTTTTCGTAAGCGGGTTGACGATGCAGACCACGGCGTTCGCCTTGAGCACCGCCCAGAAGCTGACGACGGTTTCGACCGTATTGTCGGCGAAGATCATGACGCGGTCGCCACGCTCGACGCCCGCCGCGGCCAGGAAATGCGCGATCCTGTCGGAGCGCTCATCGATCTCCGCATAGGTGACACGTTGCTTGCCGGCCACCAACGCGATCTTGCCGCCAAGCCGGACGGCGGAATGGATGAGGTAGTCCTGCAGGAGTGGTACGGCGCCGTGGATCATGCCAGGACCCTTTCCCGCTGTTCGTGATCAACGTCGATCCTGAGCTCGGCTTTGTCCGCTCCGCCCGGGCGGCTCGCGATGAACTGCTGATGCAGAAGCTGGGTCGACAGCACGCCGACCAGTGCCATGTTGTCGGAGTTGGAGAGATCGCCGCCGCCGGCCCTGGACCGGCACTTTCCAAGCAGGAAAGCCACCGATTTCGGATCGAAGACGTTTGCCGCGCGCAATGCCGTGTCCGACAGTGCTTCGCGAATGTAATCTGGTGCATCATGACCAACGAAACTAAGCGCATTTGGCGCCCTGTAGGGCTGCTTCGTGCGGGCAACGACTTGCGGTGGGACGATCGGCTGCGCCACTCGCTTGAGCACGTGCTTTTCGTCGAGGATGCGCAACTTGTAAGCATCCGGAAGCGAATTCGCGAGCGCCACGACATCGTCGTCGAGATAGGGGAAGCGTCCCTCGACCGAGTGTGCCATCAGCATCCTGTCGCCCTGCGAGGAGAGCAGGTAGCCCGACATCAGCGTTCGGATTTCGAGATACTGGTCCTGGGCAAGGAAGCTCCATCGCGAAAATTCGGCGGGGAGAGGGGCGAGCAGTTCGGAGACCGCATTGCGGTGCTGCGAGGCGCCGCGCATGTCGGGGCAGAATAGGCGCTTGATGGCGCTCGTGGTGCGCCAGCGCGTGTCATGTGCAAAGCCGGGCCTGTCGCAGGCATGAAGATCGAGCCCGAAGAACTGTCGCGCCATGGCCTGTTGGTGCACCGGTGAGCGCGACAGATAGGGGTAGAGACGCTCGAGCAGTCGCGCACGCCGGCTCGAAGCAGGTTGACGCCCCCAGAAGCGGCGAACCTTGCCTTCGCGGAAAAGGTCGTAGCCGGCGAACATCTCGTCGGCGCCTTCCCCTGTCAGCACAACCTTGATGCCGCGCTCGCGGACCAACTTGGATAGAAGGAAGAGCGGTGCCGGGGCCGTCCTCAGGATTGGCCGCTCGGCGTGGTAGACGACCTCGGGAAAAACCGCTGCAATGTCGCGGCGGGAAATCACCACCTCGTGGTGCTCGCTCGCGGTGGCGGCGGCGACCAGGCGCTGGAAATAGGTCTCGTCGTATTCCTCGTCGGCAAAACGCAAGGAGAATGTCTGGAAGCGCTCCCCCGCGAAACGTCTCCCAAGCGCCGCGACAAGCGAGCTGTCGAGCCCACCGGACAAATAGCAGCCCACCGGCACGTCGGCCTGCACCATCCGCAGCGCCGTCGCGGCTTCGAGCGCACCGCGGACCGCCTCGACGGCATCGTCGCACGAGCCGCTGAACCATTCAGGGTCGGAAGCGGAAATTCGCGGATAATGCGGCTCCCAGAAGGCCGTCTCCCGTGCCACGCCACCTTCATAGAGCCGGATATGTCCAGGCTGCAGTTCCTTGACGCCTTCGAAGACGCTCTGCGGCGGGATCACCGTCCAGAATGTGAATGTCTGATCGATTCCTGCCGGATCAAAGGCGCGAGGAATCGCTGTTTCCGCAGCGAAAATGGCTTTGACTTCGCTTGCAAAGAAGACGCAGCCGCCGTGCTCGCAATAATACAGCGGGCAGATGCCGTAGCGGTCACGCGACAGGATCAGGCGGCCGGCAGCAGAGTCCCATATCGCGACTGCCCATTGACCATTCATCCGTTCAAAGGCGGCCTGGCCCCAGGCCTGGTAAGCGTGGAGCACGACTTCCGTGTCGCTATGCGTGCGGAAGCGGTGACCAAGCGCGATCAACTTGTCGCGCAATTCGACGTAGTTGAAGATTTCACCGTTGAAGACGATCCATGTCAGGCCGCTCACGTCGGCGAGTGGCTGCTGGCCGTGCAGCAGGTCGACCACGGACAGGCGGGCATGCGCCAAACCCGCACGTCGGTCGCGGTACAGCCCCCGCTCGTCGGGTCCGCGGTGTGCGAGCGCGCCCACCATACGCAACAGCGCTTCCCGCGAAGGAGGTGGGGCAGTGGCGCTCAGCGCGACAATTCCGGCGATCCCGCACATCCGTCAGTCCACCGTCATTGGCACCGAAGGCAAAGGCTGGGCGTGCAGATAGCGCGCCGCTCGACGCTTGGCTTCGATATCCTTGAAGACCTTCTGAACCTCGTCTGGTGACAACCCGGCAACATCAGCGACCTCATCGGCGCAGATGCCATGGTTCACGCCGTAGAGGCATAGGTCCGTCTGATGATAGGGCAGGGCGAAGTAGAACTCCTCCTGGCTCTGCGCCATGGAGAAGGTGTCGGTCGTCGGCGGCCTGCGCCGGATCTCCCCGTCCACACCGAGATATTCCGCCAGTTGATAGACCTGCGTCTTGTAGAGGTGGACGATCGGCATCAGGTCAGCGATTCCGTCGCCTTGCTTGACGAAAAAACCCTGATCATATTCGAGCCGGTTAGGCGTGCCCGCCACCGCATAGCCGAGACGGTCCGCGTGATAGTACTCAGTCATCTTGCGAATGCGCTGCTTGTAATTGGTCGCGGCCACTATCTGCAGATAGGCCGCTCCTGACAGGCGCACGGTATCGATCTTCCCCTGGGGGTCCTGAACGGTGAGACGGGTGATATTGAGGCCTTTGCTCTCCAGCACCGAGGTCAGCACCAGCTTGCATTTCCACCCTTCGCCGTAGTCCGGAACAACGGTGCGAATGGCCTCTATCTGCCGGCTATAGGCACCGATGGCGTCGAGCGCCGGCGCAATGTCCTCGGCGATGGTGTCGATGCCCAGCTGACCGGCGATAACGCGCCCCAGCCTCAGCGAGTCCCCGGACGAGTCACGCTCCGGCATGAAGATCCCGAGTACCCTGTCCTTGCCGAAGGCAGCCACGCACAACGACGCGACCACCGAACTGTCGATGCCGCCTGAGAGCCCGACCACCACTCCGCGCCGGCGGAGCGTGACCAATACCTGCTCGCGCACGGATGCTACGATGCGGTCGACCTCCGCGGCCGCATCCAGTGCCAGAACATCCTTGCCGAACCGCGAAGTCACGCGAAGCTGCCTTTCATGGTTGAAGACTCGGCCGGCGAATAAGTGCGAGCGACCGCCTCCTCGATCAGCGGACGATTGACGCCGATGTGAGGCTCGACGACCAGATCAATGTGGTTGCCGGCAATCGGGATGACCTGCAGGTCCGCGAACACCCGATCCCATCCGATCGCAAGAGGCATTCCCGGTCGCGCGCAACGGAACAGCGTTCCGGTGATCGGGAGCACCGTTCTTGGCTGCTCCAACCAACGGAAGAAGGCCTGCGCACGCAAGACTTCCTGCAGCTCCAGCTTGATGCGGAAGCTGGTTGCGTTGAATTGTCCTCGGGAAAAGTGGTCGATGGCTTGGGCAAGACGAGCTTCCTGGCCGACCTTGACCGTGAGCTTCGCCAAAACACGGCAAGCCATTCGATAGGGTGACATGCGGTTGGATCGGACCCGGCGCAAGGTGCGGGTGATTGTCTCCCAGGGACGGCTCCGCTCGCCAGCCAGGCTGGTGTCGAGGATACCGACAAACTTCACGGACCTTCCCTCCTTCAGCAGGCGCACGGCAACTTCGAATGCGACGGCTCCGCCGAGCGAGTGGCCGAGTAGCCTTACATGGCCCGACGGCTGGATGCGGTTGATCTGTTCAAGCGCGGCGTCCACCATGGCGGCAAGATCGTTCTGGCCGCTGAGAATGGTCGCGAGGCTGGGATATCTTATCGGACGGACCGTTGCGACTTTGCCCATGGCTGAGGCGAAGGCTGCAAGACTAGGCCCATAGCCCACGGAGCCGGGAAACAGAAAGAGAAAAGGCCGATCATGCTCCAGCACATGATCGGGCGCATTGCCGGCTTGTGCGGACGCGACCGCGCTGACCATCGCTTCGGCGCTCATCCCGACGGTAAATGCCTCAAGATCCAGTTCCTGGCCGATTTCGTTCTCGATCTCCATGACGCAGTGGAGCAGCTTCAGCGAGTCCCCTCCCGCTTCATCCCATCGCCCGACGGCTGCCCGCGTGTTGAGGACCCTGGTCCAGGCATTCTGCACTGCTTGATGGGCCTTGAGATCGCTGCCTGAAATCGGTGGATCGGCAACTTGGGTAGGCTTCTTGGCCAGAAGATCCATTTTCCCGAGTTTCGCCACATCTATTTTTCCGCCCGCCAGGCGCGGAATGTCCTCTACCCTGTGGAGCCGAAGCGGCCGCAGTGGCGGCGGTAGCGTCTTTGCAAGCAGCTGGCGAAGGTCGTCGGCGAAGGCCGGACCGGCGGAATTCCTGGGGATCGCGAAAGCGACCAGTTCGTTGGCCTCGGTCACGATCGTCACCGCATCCTCGACTGACGAGGCGGAGCGCAGGATCCTCTCGACTTCGGCCGGCTCGATGCGCCGACCGTTGATCTTTATCTGCCGCCCCTTGCGGCCGACGATCCTCAGCAGGCCCCGATTGTCCAATTGGACGAGATCGCCGGTCGCGAATATCCGTTGACTTGGATCATCGGGATCCGCCTCGGCAGGGATGACGGTGCCGTTTTCCCAGTGGCCGAGCAAGACGTAGGGGCTCTTGATGACGAGTTCCCCGCTTCCGCCCCGCGGTACGCTGTCACCGTCCTCGTTGACGATCGCAAAAGCTATTCCTGGCAAGAGCCGGCCGACCGGCACGGACGTTTGGTTCTTTGGTTGAACGCGAGGCAGAAACCATTGTGACCCGGTCGTCTCGGTTGACGAGTAGCCGATCTGTACGAGGCAATGAGCAGGAATCGCCTTTCGCAAAAGGGCAATGTCGGTCCAAAGCACTTTCTCGCCGCCGACGCGGACCACCCTGAGCGACCCGAAGGCATCGGCGGGGGCATTGGCCATGAGGGCGCGAAGCAGCGCGGGCACGAGGTAAGTAAGCGTCGCGCCAACCTGCTGCATTCGCTCGCGAACCGCACGCAGGCCGATCGCTTCCACGTCGACCATATGCAAAGTGGCGCCGCACAGGACCGAAGTCAGGATTTCTCGACATCCGGCTATGGTGGCGGGCCCGGTCAAGGGGAGGAAGACATCGTCGGAATTGATGTGACACGCATCGGCATATTGGTGCACCCGCCAGAGCAGGCTGCGCTGGCTGTTGACTATGCCCTTTGGAGATCCGGTGCTGCCAGACGTGTAAAGAACCATCGCCGGTGCATCGACGGATACGGCAGGCAATTGCGTCGATGACAGCGGCGCCGTCGACTCGGGGCTGGCAGTCACATCGATCCACCGGATGTCCTCGGGTAAACCCGCATGCCGGTGTCCAACGCCAAGAATGGCGCGGAGCCGCGCGACGCCGACAATCTCGTTGACACGGGCGATTGGGTCCCGGGCGTTGAGGGGAACCGAAATCCTTCCCGCCGCCATGCTCGCCAGGACAGCAACGATGTACCAGACGGAGTTTGGTTGATAAATTCCGATCGGCTGCCCCACGGGAACGACGGCAGCGATCCGGCGGGACAGGACTTCGACGGCAGTTGCAAGCTCGAAGTACGACAGTTGATTCACGCCGTCATGCACAGCGGCTTTTTCGGAATATTGGGCCGTGGCTTTCTTGAGCTGATCGGCAATCCCGACATCTGCAAATGCCGGGCCCAACTTCTGATGAAGGCGCAGCGCCGGGCCACCTTGATCCAGGGCGTAGGCCGGGACGTCTATCCATCTGCGGGAGGGCCGAGAATCCTGGTGATGGTCCTGATCCGCTGCTGGTGCATTCAAATACGCCGGGAGCATGGCTTGCCTGGGTTTACGGTTGATACCCGGTTATGAGCTTGCAAGAGGGGGAATTCATCGATCATTCTGATGATGAACAAGGCACGGAAAGAGATTAGGCGTCGGGTTTCCTTGCCACGGGCGCAGCGTTGGAACCGATCCGCTGTTGATCTGTTGTTTACCCAGCGTGGAGATGTCCCCTCAACTCCTAGCCGATCGCCCGCTGCACTCCCCCGAGGCAGTGGGCTTTCTTTTTCAATTGGAAATCGCGGGCTCTCGAACAAGCCTGTCAGGCGAGATGAGCCGCTGCTGTAAATAGGATTTAGCGTCTTCCCGAGAGACCTGGAGGCTTCCGTCAGGTGCTGTCCTTGTATGACTTCGCCGCCTCATCGATCTTGCGCCAATCGTTGCCGTGGCGACGTACCAGCTCCCTTGCCTGAGCGGGCGACAGGTCATGCGTTTCGACGACATGCCGGACCTCCGCGTCCTCGCCCTTCAAGGGACGTGTACGACGCCTCTTGGTCGGTTGATCCCCCATTTCTCCATCTCGCCTTGACACGATCGTTTCCTCCGGTGTCGCAAACAAGCTGCGAGTAGGGAAAAGGTTTCACTGTTGGGTGCACGAAGCCCCAATAGCCTCTGCGGTACGGCAGTTGTCTTGCCGAAGGCATCAATTCCGCCCAAGCGCGGCGTCCCGTAAAGTAACTGAAGCGGAGAGGGATTGGTGTGCCTCGGACAGTGACCATTCACTTGCGATCCAGCACCTTACGGATCTTCTCTGCCAATTCGTCAATCGTGTAGGGCTTGGTTAAAAGCTCCGTTCCAAAATCAAGTGTGCCGTTGTGGACAATCGCGTTTCGTGTGTAGCCGGTGGTGTAGAGCACTTTTAGCGACGGGTGCATGCTCTTGACCTGATCCACCAGTTCCCGGCCGGACATCTCCGGCATGACGACGTCAGTGAACAGAAGCGACGGCACTTGCCCGCTTGCGACGGCCGCCAGCGCGTCCCGCGGCCCTTGCATTTCCAACACGGAATAGCCCAGTTCCCGCAGCGCCTCCGCAGCCATCAGCCGGACGCGATCTTCATCCTCGACAACCATGATGATCTCGTCCTCACTGCCGGGGTGCTCGCCCGCCACGGACTCGGCCGGGCTGTCGACCACGTCGCCGTGCGAGCGCGGCAGATAGATTTTCAAAGTGGTTCCGATACCCTGCTCGGAATAGATCTTGACGCTGCCGCCGGACTGGCGAACAAATCCATAAACCTGGCTGAGCCCCAGCCCGGTGCCTTTGCCAACCCCCTTTGTGGTGAAGAACGGATCGAAGGCTCTGGCCAACACGTCAGCGGTCATGCCGGTTCCGGTGTCCGTGACAGCTATCATCACATACTGGCCGGAGGGTATTGCGTTTTCTCTCGCATACCGGTCGTCGACATGGGCATTGGATGTCTCGATGGTCAGCCTTCCACCAGCGGGCATGGCATCCCGCGCGTTGACGCAAAGGTTGAGCAACGCGCTTTCCAGCTGCCCTGCGTCGACTTCCACATGCCAAAGTCCCGCGGCGAGCACGGTCTCGATTTGGATTGTCTCCCCAAGCGTCCGGCTCAGCAATTCACTCATATCCGAGACGAGGCGATTTGGATTCAGGCGCTTGGGCGCCAGAGGTTGCTGGCGAGAGAAGGCAAGCAGCCGCTTGGTAAGTTCTGCAGCACGTTGGGCTCCATCGATCGCGCCGGTCACGAACTGGTGGACGTTGGTATCGCCGTTTCTGAGCTTGCGCTGCACAAGGTTCAGTCCGCCGATGATGACAGCCAGCATATTGTTGAAGTCGTGCGCGATGCCACCGGTAAGCTGTCCGACAGCTTCCATCTTCTGGGCCTGCCGCAGGTGCTCTTCTGCTCTGGTGCGTTCGGCGACTTCGTCCATGACACGTTGTTCAAGGGTGCCATTGAGCGTCTGCAGCGCCTTGAACAGTCGAGAATTGTCGATTGCCGTCGCGGCATGGCCCGCAAGCCCCAGCAAGGCCTTCTCTTGCTGTTCGGCGAAGACGCCGATCTCTGCATGACCAAAGAAGAGGCCGCCCAGCACCTCTCCCGAACGCGAGACGACCGGTACCGCAAGATAGGAACGCACTGGCAGATGGCCCTCCGGCATTCCCTTGCGGGGCCAGTTCTTGCCGTAGCGGGGGTCGGCGAGGATGTCGTCGGAGCGCACCACGCTTCTCCCGCGGAAAGTGGGGTCGAACACCGCCGTGTTGCGAGGCATTGGAAATTTTTCGAACGCGGAGCGAGGTGCGCCCGACAGGGCGTAGAGCATGTAGCTGTCGCCCTTGTCGTCGATCACATTGTAGAAGAAAGCTCCGAATTGTGCGCCCGACAGCGCTACGCCGGCATCAGTTACCGTTTGAACAATCCGCTCCACGTCGAGCTCGGCCGCTACCGCGGCAGCGGTGACGTTCATCATCTGAAGCTGATGCTCCACCCGCTTTCGCGCGGTGATATCCATGACGGTACCAATGAAGCGGACCGCGCGCCCTGACTGGAAAAGCGACTCGCCCGCTGCCGCAATCCAGCGTTCCTTGCCGTCGTGCAAGCCGACCGTCCGATATTCGATGTCGTAGCGGGAAGACGTGCCCGGCGCGAGCGCCTGGCGTACGGCCTCGTCGGCGCGGGCCCGATCTTCTGGATGAATACCCGCCAGGAACGCGCTTTCATATGTTACCTCCGCGTCTGGCGGGAGGCCGAAAAGGGCTTTGCACCGGTCATCCCACCGCAGCGCCTTGGTGACGGGATCGTAGTCCCAGGTCCCGATAGCGGCTGCGTCCGTGGCAAGCCGGAGGCGCTCCTCACTGGCCCGGGCCGCCTGTTCCGAGCGAACGCGCTCGATGTGAGCCCAGGACCGCTCCGTCACCTCCGTCAGCAAGGACAGTTCGCGCTGTGACCAGACGCGGGGCTGCTTGTCGTGAATGGCCATCAGGGCGGTCAGCCGGCCCTGTTTTACCAAGGGCATGCAGATGGTTGCCGTTATGCCGATGTCCTGAAAGGTCTTTGCCTCCTCGGGCGCGATTTCCTCGAGGTTGTTGTTGATGATGAGCGGCCGATTGGCGCTGAGATTGGTGACCGCCAGGCGACCAAAATCGGTAAGACTGTAATACCCTCTGATGCTGGGCGAGCCGGGTGCGCTCCAGTCGCCACGGATGGTGAAATGGTCCCGGTCCTGCTCCATGTCGGCGTAGGCGCAAATCGAGACGGCAAGATGTTCGCCCAACAGACGAGTGGTGATCGCCATGACGGCGTCGGCGTCGGCCGCGAGGGCAATCTCCCTTCCAAGACGGTCGAGAAAAGCCAGGCGTTCGGCGTTCTCACGCAGCGCTCGCTCAGCGCGAAGCCGCTCTATGGCGGTACGCGTCCGGTCCGCCACTTCCGAAATAAGGGCGACCTCCTCCTTGGCCCAGCGTCTGGGCGCGGAGTGGTTCAGGTATAGCAGCGCCACCAAACCGCCATGCTCGGTAACCGGCATGTTGATGACGGATTGGGCGCTGATGGCTTTGAGAGCCTCTGCATGGTCCCTTGTTCGCGGGTCTGTCTCGGCATTTTCGAAGACAACGGTGTCGCCCCGCTTCAAGTCCTCGATATACGAGCCGTAGTTCCTGAAATTCAGGGTCCCAGCCAGGCTTTTGATGCCTGGCGCGTTCCAATCCCTCTCGATCGTGATGGTTTCTTTCTCAAGATCGATCGTGCCGTATCCGGCTCGGCTGACATCGAAATGTCTCCCTACCAGTTCCGCGGCTGCGTGGGCCAGTTCGGCAGGATCAGTAATCTCGCGTATCCGGTCGCCCAGCGCCGCCAACAGCTCGAAGCGTTGCAGTTCAGATTGACGATCGCCTGAAGTGACCCCCATATCGCCCCCGTTTTGCCCGGACTGAATAATGCGGTTGACGGCCAAGAGTTCCATTGCGGCCCGCACGCTTCTTTGACGGGCAGGCCGGCGGTTCGCGCGAACACCTTGAGTGACACACGACGAGACGCGGCTTGAACGGCAAGAAACATCTACGATGTCCCTTTGGTCGCCTTGAACTTTAGAACACTCGCGGCTCCAACGGTCGTGCGGCTTCCATTGGGCGTGGCGCTAGCCGCGTCGCTATACGCAATTGGATCTTTTGTGCGCGAACTTGCCTCGGTCCATCATAGGTTAGCGACACGTCGTGCGCTGTGCCGCATAAGCGAGAGGTCAGCGGGCATGTAACGGGCTCCGCTGCTTGGGAGACCATCGCACTCTCGCTCGTTTGGAGACGCTTGATGCTTGACCGACCCATTCGCACGGATACCCTCTACCCGAATGACCTGGACACGCTTCGCGCGGTCTTCGACGCGATGTGCCAGGAGTTTGCCATTTTGCCGGACACCGCGGCGGCTCACTCCATCGCGAGAGAGCTGATCAGGCTGTTCCAGACCGGGATCACGGAATCGGCCATGCTGATGATTGCCGTGCGCGCGCGTTGGCAGGACGACTGGCAAACGGAAGCCAGCAACGCTGCCTGACCTCCGGTTCAGGCACGCACAATCGGTGCATCCTTTTCGAAACGGTGGCGTTGACCGTCACCCTGCCAGCAATGGCCGATCCGTTATCACCACCGACAGGAGGGATCGATGCCGAAATTTCGCTTCGAGTTTATCGAAGGCATGTCCCAGCCTGCAATCTTCGCCGACATGGCTGATCGGGATGAGGCCATCAAAGAGGCGAAGCGCGGAATTATCGATGGCGCGGACCCGACCAGCTGGGTGACGAAAGTCTACGACGAGGCGGGTTATCTCGTCGTCACACTTGGATTCCAGGATCTGGTCGCCGCCCCCGAGGATTCGCAACGATTAAGAGAGGCGGACGAACCTGGCGTCATGCGGTCTGGCTGAAGCCCGATGTCTCGGTTCACCGGGGCCAGTCGAGTTCGATCCAGGCTGGCGCGTGATCGCTTGGCTTGTCCCATCCCCGTACCGTCTCATCCACGCCCGCTCCGGCCAGCCTGTTCGTGAGCGAGGGGCTCACGAGAAGATGGTCCATGCGAAGGCCGGAACTGCGGTCGTAACCGCCCCGATAGGAAAAATTCCAGTAGGTATAGACGCCTCTCTCGGGACGGATCAGCCTGACGGCGTCGGTCCAGCCATCGGCAAGCAGGTCGGCGTAAGCCTGTCGGCTCTCCGGGAAGTAGACGGCGTCGCCCAGCCATCGTGCCGGAACCGCGGCGTCGATCGGCGCCGGCACCACGTTGTAGTCGCCGCAAAGCAGGCTGGCGGGCGCGTCCTTGATCAGGAGCCGTCCGTAGTCGATCAGCCGCTCGAACCAGCGGAGCTTATAGTCGAACTTCGGACCAGGCGCCGGGTTGCCGTTGGGCAGGTATAGGCAACCAACGACGAGACCGTCGATCTCCGCCTCGATGTAACGGCTATGCGTGTCATCGGCGTCACCGGGCAACCCGCGCCGACGCTCATGCGGCTGCTTGCCCCGAGCGAGAATGGCTACGCCGTTGTACGACTTCTGTCCGTGCCATATCGCCCCGTAGCCGGCGTTGCTGATGGCATCGGCAGGAAACTTTTCGTCCGATGTTTTCAATTCCTGGAGACAGATGATGTCGTGGTGCGTCTCACCCAGCCATTTGAGTAGAACCGGCAATCGACCGTTGACGCCGTTTACGTTAAAGGTAGCGACCCGGATCATCTGAAGCCTTGAGGCATCCATTCATAAAACGGCGCTCCCCGTTTGAGCGAGTTCGGCAGCGCCCTTTGTCGGCGGCCTCAGCTCTTCACTCATATCATTCATGGCCTGCGAGCCGCCCGACGTCGTTTGAGGACGAGGTCAACGGTTGTGTTTCGCAGGTGCTCACCTTGTCCGTCAGGATTAACCCCGAAGCGGTAAGAAGGTTTCGACGCCGAGCAGGACCGGTGTGACAACGAGATCGAAGCTCTCTGGCTGCGGCTGAAGCCGGCCGGGCTTATGCGGTCTCTCCGCGTGTCGTGCTGGAACATCGAACGAACCAGATAGTTCGCCGCTGATGAAGCAAACCTGCGGTGAAAGCCATGCCGGTCACCCGCTCGCCGACGCTGAAGATGTGCTGATCGTCGGAGGCGGGCCAGCGGGACTGACCGCAGCCCAATATCTCGCCCGTTTTCGCCATCGCGTGCTGGTGGTCGATGCCGGCCAGCCCCGTGCCGCTCTGATCCCGAAGAGCCATAATTGTCCGGGCTTTCCCGAAGGGATAAGTGGCCCCGACCTTCTCGATCGGCTTGGCCGCCACGCGAGCTTGTACGGAGCAACCTTGATGCGGGGGCAGGTGTTTTCGCTGGCCGCTGGCGAGGGAGGCTTTGATGCTGAGACCTCGATCGGCGCAATCCGCGCGCGTAAGGTTTTCCTGTCGACCGGGATTGTCGACACGACACCCGAATTGCCCCGCTTGGCGGAGGCAATCGCGGCCGGTGTCGTTCGGCTTTGTCCGGTGTGCGACGGATATGAGGTGATCGACCGGAAGATAGCGGTCGTGGGGCAGGGTGACAGAGCCTTGCACGAGGCCATTTTCCTCAGCCGATTCACACCACACGTAACGATGCTGGGGACCCATGCATCGGACTTTTCAACCAGCACGCGTCGCGCGGCGGGCGAAAGAGGGATAGTCATCCGTCACACTCTCGACAGGCTCAGCCCGGCTGCTGACGGTTGTGCGGCGATTTTGCAGGATGGAGCGACCTGCCGCTTCGATGCAGTCTACGCGGCCTTGGGATGCAAGGTGCGCTCGCACCTCGCCCTGGCCGTCGGCGCGAGATGTTGCGCGGAGGGCTACGTCACGGTCGATGAGCACCAGCAGACTTCCGTCGCCGGCATGTACGCCATCGGCGACGTTGTGAAAGCGCTGAATCAGATTGCGGTCGCGTTTGGACAAGCTGCCATCGCCGCGTCCCATGCCCATAGAGAGCTTACCGCCTAGGCCGTTTGAGCCGGCTACAAAGCGTCGTCTTTGTCCAGCGGAACAAGCCGCCACTCCGAAGGTTTGGGCAGGCAGGGCACCGGGCAGGGCAGTTGCTGGCAGGCATGGGCATGGCGTTCGACAGGGATGGACCGAAGCTATCGACCGTGCTGCTCATCGCTGCATTGTCGGCACTTGCCGGGTACAATCACACCCGCGCCAAACGTGCGCTTGTTGGCCGGGCGCACGGCCATGTCATGGAGGTTGACGGTCTTCGCCTGCATTTTATCGAAGCCGGCACCGGCATGCCGCTCATTCTGCTGCATGGAAACGGATCCATGGCACAGGATTTCAAGTCGAGCGGCATCTTCGATCAGGCGGCAAAAACCTATCGGGTACTCGCATTTGATCGGCCGGGCTTCGGGCGAAGCACGCGGTCGCGCGGCCGGCGGTGGTCTGCCCGCGACCAAGCCGATCTCATACATGCCGCCGCCGGCAGGCTGGGTATCGAGAACTACATCGTGCTTGGACATTCGTGGGGCGCTTGGGTAGCCCTCGAATTGGCGCGCAGGCATTCTCGTTCGGTTGCCGGCGTCGTGCTGGTCTCCGGCTATTACTATCCGCCGCCGCGGCTTGATCTTGCGCTGGCCGCCCTCCCGGCTCTGCCATTCGTCGGCACCGCGTTTCGCCACACCTTGCTGCCGGTGCTTGTGAGGCTTGCCTGGCCTTGGACGATGCAGAAGATCTTCCACCCAGCGGATGTCGCTGCCGACTTCGCCGTTCTCGCAAAAGATATCGCCAGCCGCCCTTCCCAACTGCGGGCGGTGTGTTCGGAATCGGCATCGATGCTGGCGGCGGCCCTGCTGACGAAGGCCAGCTACACGGACATTGGTGTCCCGACAGGCATCCTGGCGGGTTCTGGAGACCGGCTGTTCGACGCCGAGGGGGAGGCACGACGCCTGCATGCGGAGGTCGGTGGGTCCCTCCTCGACGTCGTTGAGGGCGCCGGCCATATGGTTCATCAGAGCGCCCCGGGGGCGGTGATCGCCATGGTGGACACGATTGCAGGACGGCACTCCTCGTCTGAAGAGACCGGCGGCCATGAGCCCGCGAGTTCAGGCGGTGCAGCCTCGCCGGACGTGCCAGGCGGGCGATGAGCAACGCTCGGATGACATTGGCCGCCAAACCGGGCTTTCAAAGATGAACGATCAGCATCCCGCCGACATGCAGTCGGTCCTTCAGCAGAACATACAGGCTCTGGTCGACCACAGGCGACAACAGGAGGAGCACCAAGGCGTTCAGGTGCGAATTGCCGGCATCATTTCGCGCTTCGCGGGAAGCATGCCTTTTGTCTATTTGCATCTCGCAATTCTGATCGCCTGGATCCTTGCGAACCTTGGCCTGATACCGGCCGTCCCAGCCTGGGACCCAACTTTTGTGATCCTGGCCATGGTGGCTTCGGTCGAGGCGATCTTCCTGTCCACCTTCGTGCTGATCAACCAAAACAGAATGGCCGAACACAGCGAGCGCCGAGCGGAGCTGGATCTGCAGATCAGCCTTCTCAACGAGCACGAAACCACGAGGCTCATCGAAATGGTGGCTGCTTTGACGGAGCGCCTCAATGTCTCCACACCGGCCGATCAGGAGCTGCCGCAACTGGCCGAGAATGTCGATCCCCGGCAGGTGATGACGGAAATCCAGCAAGCTTCTGGAGATCAGGAGAAATCTTGAGCAAAAACGAAATGCCCCGCATTGGAGGCGGGCTGCCGCGGAGGCTAATCGAATAAGAGCCTACATCCAGAGGAACATTCGCTGCACTTCAAGGTTCGGTCGCGGGCCTACAATCCTCCCTTGTCTTGGCCTTCGAGGCTGTCGAAGCAGCTTCAGCCCGTCTCGGCTTTCCGAGGCGGGCTTCTCATGACTCCGCCGCGAGGTCGCGGTGACAACAGGCCGATGCGTGTCATATGGAACCAAGTTGACGCCGAGATCGTAGTAGCGGTGGCGACTTGGGGATATCCCGGATGAGCGATGGCGTTGTTCTGATCGTCGAAGATGAGACGATGATACTGCTCGACCTCGAGTCAGCTTTGGAAGAGGCTGGCTTTCAGGTCGTCGGCGTTCGAAATGCTGCCGAGGCGCTGGCGGCCTTCGACCCCGATCCCACCAGGTTCAAGGCCGTGCTCACCGACATCCGTTTGGGGCCGGGACAATCCGGGTGGGAGATCGCCCGGCATTTGCGTAGGTCCAACTCGACCATCCCAGTTGTCTATATGAGCGGCGACAGCGCGGTACACTGGGGAGCGGAAGGAGTGCCCAACAGCATTATGATCACCAAGCCCTTCTTTCTGCCGCAAATCATAACCGCCGTTTCGCAGCTTTTAAACGCTCGGCAAGCCCCAGAAACTCACATCTAGCGCTGATAAGCTTTTTCTCCTTCCACGAAAATCCATGGAACATTCTGTCCCGACCAGCGTTAGGGCGCGCCGGAGAATCCTTATTGTAGGTTTCTTGCAGTGCATGGGCGGGATGAAATGCATAGGGATGCCTATACCCCATCGGAACTTGCCGTACTGAGCCGTGTCCTTGCACGCAGCAATCTCAAGAACGAGACTGAAGCCGAGAGAGAACGGCGCGCATCGCGCATCCTTGCTTACTACCAAGCCGGGATCACGGACGAGAACGAGCTTGAACAGCTGTCCCGGCAGCCGCTGGGAAGATGACGACTGAGCGTCCGTGTCTCGGCAAGCATGCACTTATTCGTCGAGCTTTCGGTCGAGTTCGTCGAGCAATGACCGATGCTCGCGCGGCATGTCAGCGTCTGTCGGTAAGTCCAGCAACTGGCGAAGCTGGCGACGGCTGGCGTCCGATGCAATCCACTGACGTATGAGACGGGCTATGGCCTTCTGTTGCGCCTTGCCGATTTCTTCCATGTTGGGAACCCGAGCTTGTCCGAGGGTCGAACTCGGCGGATCCCCTCATGGTTCCCTGTCATGGATAACAAACCGGCGGTTGAGCTATAGGCTATCTCAGGGCAAGTGGTGCGTGGCTGCCTGACAGGCATTCCGAATTTTTGCGTTGAACACTGCCGCGCTTTGCTCACCATCAATTCGATATTTCAGGCGTGGCTTCCGCCGGGACACCCGACAGGACAGCCATTCTTGTCCTCGCATCCTGTATCCGGCCCTTGATGGTGGCTGTGTCGCAATCGCAGATGTCGGCGGCGTCTTCATAGGACAGTCCGAGCATGCAAACCAGAACGATGGCCTGCCGCTCCGGATCCGCCAGGAGGTCAATGGCACGCGCCACCCTGGGGCCGGCTTCCATCTGTTCCTGTGTGTCCGTGGCAAAAGGTTCTGACAGGCAGCTCGCCGGTCCTCGAGGCTGGGGGGCTGTGCCTTCAAGCCTGGCCAATGAAGCCCTACGCATGGTGGCGAAGATCCAGGGCTTTACCCGGCTTCCGTCAAGACCATCGAGATCTGCAATCCCTTTGACCAGTGTTTCTCGGACAAGATTGTCAGCTTCGTCGATGCTGCCGCTGAGCGAACGTGCGAATGCCCGCAATGCGGGAACAAGGTCGACCAGGTTCGTCTGTTCGCCAGAACCTGGCAAGGACGATCCGCCAGGGTCGGTAGCGGGCTGTGTCTGCTCCGCAAGCGCCGGATCGGACTCGTTGAGCTTGCGACGGTGGTCAGCCATCACACCGATCCTCCAGGGACATGGGACCTGGTTCGTGTCGGTCTGATCTGGTGGGGTGAAGGGTCCAAGAAGCGACAATTGTCATGTTTTGCTCCAGGCTGATACTCGGGCCCGTCATCAGCAGGGTCCTGCGTGCGAGCAAGGGTGCATTGTCCCCCGGCACGCACAGACCCAATTAATCCGGTCGCCGACTAGGCGCACTTACATAGATTAAAGCGCCCACCCGCTTGCATCGATGGATCCACTCCATGACCGAGCCCTGAGTCATCCTATGGCTCGCGGCCCTTCGAGAGTTCTCGCTCGATGCAGTCCGATGGCCATGTTGAAGCTGGTTGGGTGGGGGGCTGATCCGATAATGGCGCGAAAATCGGCCGAATTCATCTCATCAATTTGATCTGAAGCGAGAGGCTTAGCCGCAGAACCTTGTCGCCATTTTCATCACGCACCTCGACAAACAATTTCTGGCCGTCGACGCTTTTCAATGCGTCTCTCGTAAGATCGATAAGGCCCTCGAATCCGACTCGGCGCACCTCTTCTAGGCCAGCGCATTCGACACCTATCTCATCCTGCAAGACCAAATCGCGATCGCCGGTGTCAAAGAAAAATCGTGCCATGGGAGAGCTTCCGTCACCACTAATCTGCCGGGTTCTTTTGATGCAGGTAAGTCGTGTCGAAATCCCCTGCGTGAGTGAGGCCGGGCCAGTCGATTGCATGCATTCTCGACCCCGTGGTGGCGATCAGGCCTTCACGTCGTAGTTCCTGAAGCATTCGGTTGACGTGGACCGTCGACAAACCCAATGCGTCGCCAAGTGCGGCTTGGGTTATGGGAATATCCGCAATGTGATCCTGAATGCGTCCCACCGCCCGCAAGCGAAATATGAGTTCGCACAAAATGTGAGCCATGCGGGTGTAAGCCTCACGTCTTCCAACGTTGGTGACCCACTCCCTGTACATCGCGGCGTCGATCAGCGTCGACCGCCAGAAAGCGGTGGCGATGCGAGGGTGCTGGTCACAGATGCTGCGTAGAACATCGTGTCGCATGAAGCCCACTCGGGCCGGCGTCATGGTCGAGAAATTACAATCCATGACCGACAGATGCAGCCCGTGCAGATCGGGAATGTCCCCGGCCACGAAGAAAGACGTGATCTGTCGCTTTCCTTCGCTTGTGTATTTGGTGGACCCGACCAAACCATCCAGGACGACAAACGAGTAAACAGGATGGTCACCCTCACGCACCAGGTCGTGGTTGGCCGAAAAATCTTTCTCCTGAATCGGTATGCTTTTCAAAACCGCGATTTCGGCTTCTCGAATGTCCGAGATGGTCTGAAGCTTGCGGATAAGTACATCCGAGGACGAAGAGGGGGACAAAATGGCTACCTAGCTGATGTTGCCCACCGAACTTTTATCCCAGCCAAAAGTTCCGGATGGCGGTGAAATCCGAATGAGCAGAACCTGGTTTGCCAAAGGCGCGATCAAAACCGCAGCCCACGGAACAAACGCACCCACGGCTTTGTACGTTTTCATACCTAACGCCGCTCCGCCGGAACGTAGGGTAGGCATTCGCGGTTACGTCGGACTCTTCGGGGAGTTCGCCATGGATGAGCCTAAGACAGCTTTCATTGATCGCCTGATCAAGGAAACCAGCGTCAGCGAAAAAGACGCCCGCGAACTGATAGCCCTGCTAGGGCTCAATTGGTCGTCCTTGGTCCGGGAAGCGAAGCTCCTGAAGCCACAGGCCCACGGTGCCTCTTATATGAGCGTGGACGGCGGCGGCGTCTCTGATTTCCAAACGAATTCTAACCAGGTCTCCGAGCAAGGCGGCCATTCTAGCCCGCTGGTCGGAAAGGCTGACACGTAGCGCCCGCGTCATTACGAGCTCGTTCAAAGTTGTGGAGATTCTGGAAGCATGGCCGGCTAAACGGCCATCGTCGGCGGCGGTGACCGTTTCCAACAGAAGCGGCTCATCGAGAGCCGCATCGTTGGCGCGTTGCTCCATAGAACGCAAGACCGCGCGCGCTGCCAACTGCCTGCAACACTTTAATCCGCGCCTCAGGAACGGAGTGGTCCCACTGACGTTCTCGACGGTGGCAAGGTGAGACCTCAGTGAATAGACCCATTTCGCGGACGGAAATCATCGAAGAAATGGATCACCCGTCGAATGACAGGGACCTCGCGAGAGATCAGGGCGCCTCGCCTTCCGCCGCAATCGCGGCGGCGCTGGCCGACTCCCTTGAGAGCGGTCCAAACAAGCATATTGTCCATATAGCCGCCTCGGAACGCAGTGCCGAAGAGACCGCTGCGGCTTTGCGTCAGTTTCTGCCGAGCGCGGACGTCATCTTCCTGCCGTCCTGGGATTGCCTGCCTTACGACAGGGTATGGCCGACACGCGCCAATATGGGGCGGAGGCTTCGCGCTCTGCGTGAGATCGCGAGCGAGCCAAAACGTCCGCGCATCGTGGTTCTGTCGATCGAGACTACTCTCCAGCGGGTGCCGCCCGCACCAGTCATTGCTGGCGGTTTTACAATTCTGGAACTCGGACAAGAGTTCGACCCGGATGGTTTCCGAACGAGAGCAGAGGCGATTGGATACGGTGTCGACGAAAGGGTCGACGAACCGGGCGAGATAGCCTTTCGGGGCGACCTCATGGACATATTCCCTGCTGGCGCCGATCACCCGGTTCGCGTCGTCATCGGTACAGATAGCTGCATCCGGGAACTCAAGACCTATGACCCCATCAGCCAGCTTAGCGAACAGTCGCGCGAGTCGGTCACGGTTGGGCCAGCATCCGAGCTGATTTTCGCAACGGGGGATCATCCTGAGTTGGCAGCGATGCGCGCGACGTCGATGGAAGAACGCCTCGTCGCGTTGTACGGCAGCATGCCGTCGGTCTTCGATGTGGCATCCGGCGCCTGTGTCTCCATCGCGGAAGCTCTCGAAGGCGCGCCGCTCGACCGCTTCCTGGGCCTGATCGAAGATGCTCGTGGTGCGAGGCAGGAGGTTGCCGCGCCCGCCAAACCCTTGCCGGAACAGTTTTACCTGTCGCGTCAAGAATGGGACGTCGCGGTCCGTAAACGCCACGGCACGAGTCTCGCCGTTTCTGCCGCGCGAGTTCCCAAATTCTTCCAGCAGGCGCGATCCGGGCATCGGTTCGCCGAATTTGCGGAAAGGCAGACAAGGTCGGGTGTCACCGTGGCATTCGCGGGCGAGGCCTCCGAACTGCAGCGAGCCGATCGTCTGCTCGATCGGAAGCTTGGTCGGCGAATGGGGGAAGTGGCGGACTGGCCGCGGATCCGTTCGGCCCCAAGGGGCTCTCTTCTCAAGGCCGAGATCGTTCTCGACGAAGGCTTTGTCGACGAGCAATCTGGCATCGCGGTGGTGGCCGCGGCCGACCTGTTTGGCCACGCCTTGAAAGCAAACGGCAGCGCGGCCACCAGCATGCTCGAACCCGAGTTGCGCATTGGCGACGTCGTCGTCCATGAGGACCATGGCCTGGCCACGCTGGTGGCGGTCGAACAGGTCGAGTTGGCCGGTCAGCAGCAGGATGTCGTCAGGCTGGAATATCAGGACGGAGCTTCCTTGCTGGTCCCGGTCGATGAGTTTGGGCGGATATGGCGCTACGGCTCGGAACCCGCTGCAGTGCCGCTCGATCGCTTGAACAGCGATGGGTGGCTCAACCGACGCAAGGCGGCGCTGCGCGATATCGACAGGCTGGCCAAGCGCTTGAGGGACCTTGCCAATGCCAGGTCCAGCCAGCCTGCCGCGATCATAAAACCCTCTCGCGCCGACCTTGCCCGGTTCGCGGCGCGGTTTCCCTATACCGAGACTCCCGACCAGGCTGCCGCCATCCGCGACGTGCTCGGCGACCTGTCGTCGGGGAGAACAATGAATCGCCTTGTCTGCGGCGACGTCGGCTTCGGCAAGACAGAGGTGGCCCTGCGGGCTTGCGCCGCCGCGGCCCTCTGCGGGAAGCAGGTGGCGGTGATAGCGCCGACAACGGTGTTGGCACGTCAGCACTACGAGACGTTCAGCAGAAGATTTGCGGGAACCGGCCTCGACGTCGCCCACCTCTCGAGAATGGTCGGAGCGGCGGAGGCGAGAGCGGTGAAGGAGCGGCTGCGGAGCGGTCAGGTCGCGGTGGTTGTGGGTACCCAGGCCCTGGCGGCCAAGAGCGTCAGCTTCGCCAATCTCGGACTGCTGGTGATCGACGAGGAGCACCGGTTCGGCGTCAAGTTGAAGCAGGCGCTGCGGAACATGGCGCCCTGCCTTCATACGCTGAGCATGAGCGCCACGCCGATACCGCGGACGCTGCAATCGGCGATGTCAGGCGTCCAGGAGGCCAGCGTCCTCAACTCTCCGCCCGCCAAAAGACGTCCCGTTCGCACCATCCTGGCGCCCTTCGATCCAGCTTCGGCAAGAGCCGCCCTTTTGCGCGAGTTTCGTCGGGGCGGACAGAGCTTCCTGGTGGTTCCGCGCATCGAAGACATCGATCCGGTTCGCCTGCAGCTAAACAGACTGGTGCCGGAACTCGCGGTCAAGACGGCGCACGGCGAAATGAAAGGGAGACAACTGGACGACATCATGGTCGGGTTCGCTAACGGTGACGGCGACGTCCTGTTGAGCACCGACATCATCGAGAGCGGCCTCGACGTGCCGCGGGCCAACACCATACTGATCTGGCGAGCGGACAGGTTCGGTCTGGCACAGCTGCACCAGCTTCGCGGCCGGGTCGGAAGGGGGGCGGTGCAGGCTATTGCTCTTCTTCTGACCGAGCCTGGCATCGAACTGGCCGAAGGCACAAGAGCCCGACTTTCGACCATGATTGCGCTCGATCGGCTTGGCTCCGGCCTTGCGATCAGCCAAAGGGACCTCGACCTGCGCGGGGCAGGAGACCTTTTCGGCGAAGATCAAGCCGGACACATGAAGCTGATCGGAGCAGGCCTTTACCAACATTTTCTGCAGCGGGCGGTCTCGCTGGCTGCGGGAGGGGCCGATACCGACAAGCAGCTTGCCGACATCAACGGCGCCGGAAAAGGGGCCTTTCCCGAAAGTTACGTCAACGAGCCGACGGTGCGCGTCAGCCTCTATGCGAGGCTGTCTCGTTTAGCTGCCGAGACGGACCTCGATGCATTCGGCGAAGAGCTTGAGGACCGCTTTGGAGACATGCCCGGCGAAGTGGCGGATTTACTGGAACTGACCAGGTTGCGCATAGCCGCGGCGGACCTGGGCATCAGCAAAGTCGATGTGGGACCAGAAGGGATCGCGATTACCTTCCGCAAGAAGCCCGTGGCATCAAAATGGCGCTTTAAAAACGCACAGGGCTTCGAGTTCCGCAACGGCCGGCTGATTTTCAGGCCCCCGATCCAGTCTCGCGGCTCAGGTATCGATGCCGTCCGCTCGGTGCTCGGTGCCTTGCGTGCAGCCCGGCCGGCGCGGCGCCGCCCATGATGGGTTCGCTCGGATCACCGGTTCCAGATCGTGGGGAAAGTCCGGCGCTTCGATGGGCAGTTCGTCAGCCGGCGTTCTTTCCCTTTGAGTCACGGCCGGAAGCATTTCGGCGACCTCGATGAGGATATCCTTGACGAAGTGATTGATCTGGGCGTCCATCTACCGCGAGCCTGTTGTCCGATGGCGTCCGAACTTGCTGCCCGAACCAAAGTTCCCGCCTGAGACGCGTGACGAGGCGAGCGAAAGTCAGCTAATACCGTGTCCGGCGTGCGGTTCGCTCAAGGCATCACTCCGGCTTGATGGGCGGTCATGGCAGCCATATTCTGATCCAGATGGGCCATGATCCAGACTGAGCCCAGAACCACCAGCGCCACGATCAGCACGCCGAAGGCCAGGGCCAGGACGTTGTTGGTGTTGTCCCGTCCGGTCGTCAGGTGGAGAAAGAAGACAAGATGCACGCCCATCTGCGCGACAGCGAGCACCACCAGGGCCGAAATTACCGCCGGCTGGTAGATCAGGTTGGTCTGAGCCGCCAGGAACGAAGCGATCGTCAGCAGGATGGCCAGGCCGAAGCCAAGCAGGTAGCCAGAGAGGCCCCCCGCCATTTCGTGCTCGGTTATGCGTTCCTCGCCCGGTGCTGAATCGCGGCGGTCTGGCGTCTCGCCGGTCCCGCTCTCGCCCCCGATCTCGGTCATGGCGATGCTCCTAGCAGATAAACCAGGGTGAAGATGGCAACCCAGATGATGTCGAGCGCGTGCCAGAAGAGCCCGAAGCAGTGGAGCCGCCGCAAAATATCGGACCGAAAACCCTTGACCCACAGCTGCGCCATCATGGTGCCTAGCCAGAGCAGGCCGAGTGCGACGTGGGTCCCGTGGCAACCAACGAGTGCGAAGAAGGCCGAAAGAAATGCGCTTCGAGACGGGCCTGCCTGCTCGCCGGCCATCGCCGCGAACTCCTGCACCTCCAGGAGCAGGAAGGCTGCCCCGAGCAGGCCCGTAACCAGCAGCCAGAACTGGGTGGCAGCCATCGATCTGCGGTGGCTCGCGAGCGTTGCCAAGCCGCCGGTGAAGCTCGAACTGAGCAGAAGGCCCGTTTGCACCGCAACGCGCGTGGGCTCGAACAGATCCTTGCCGGCCGGCCCGTCGGCGGTTGCCTTGGCGAGCACGGCATAGGCGGCGAAGAAGGCCGAGAACATGATGATGTCGGACAGCAGAAAGATCCAGAACCCGTAGGCAACGGTGACGAACTTCGACGCTGGGCCGCCCTGTCCGTGGCCCGTCGCGGATCTTGCACCATGGCTGCCGGTGCGATTGACCCGGTATTGGTCGCGTGTCTGGCCGTCGGCGCTGATGTCGGTGGTGAAGGCGTGATCGCTCATACCGGACGTTCCCAGCTGCGCAGGAAGGCAAGCCGCGCGGCTCGGCCGTTTCGGTCTATTCGCGCGACCTCATCGGCGGGGATCTCGTAGTCGCCATGATCGCGCCAGGCGAAGACGACGAAGGTGGCGTAGGCGCCGATGAAGCCGACGATCGCCAGCCACCAAATGTGCCAGATCAGCGCGAAGCCGATCAGCGTACTGAAGAAAGCGGTGACGAAGCCCGTCGGGCTGTTGCGCGGCATCTCGATAGGCTCGTACGCGGCCTCCGTCTCCGCGCCCTGCTCCTCGATCCCCCGCTGCTTGATGGTCCAGTAGGGTTCTTCGTTCTCGACATGTGGCAGCCGCGCAAAGTTGAAGGCGGGCGGAGGGGAGGGTGTCGACCATTCCAGCGAACGCCCATCCCACGGGTCGCCGGTCTCGTCGCGAAGCTTGTCGCGATGCCGGATCGAAACCACCAGCTGCATGATCTGCAGTGCGGCGCCGATGATCATCACCAGCACGCCGAACGCGGCCACCACCAGCCACGGTGCCCAAAGATCCATGTCGATGTGCTGAAGGCGCCGCGTCATGCCAAGCAGGCCGACGATATAAAGGGGCACGAAGACCAGCATGTAGCCGACCAAGGTGACCCAAAACGCCGCCTTCCCCCAACCTTCGTGCAACCGGAAGCCGAATGCCTTGGGGAACCAGTAGGTGAAGCCGGCGAAGGCGCCGAACAGCACGCCCGAGATGATGACGTTGTGGAAATGTGCCACGAGGAAAAGCGAGTTGTGCAGCACGAAGTCGGCGGGCGGGACGGCAAGCAGGACGCCGGTCATGCCGCCGACGGTGAAGGTGGTGACGAATGCCAGTGCCCAAAGCATGGGCGTGTCGAAGCGAACGCGCCCGCCATACATGGTAAAGAGCCAATTGTAGATTTTTACGCCGGTGCCGACGGCGATGACCGAGGTGGCGATGCCAAACGCAGCATTGACGTCGGCACCGGCGCCCATGGTGAAGAAATGGTGCAGCCAGACCATGAACGAGACGATGCAGATGAACATCGTCGCCGCGACCATCGAACGATATCCGAACAGCGGCTTTGACGAGAAGGTCGAGAAGATCTCGGAAAAAATCCCGAAGGCTGGAAGCACCAGGATGTAAACCTCGGGATGGCCCCAGGCCCAGATCAGGTTGACGAACATCATCTGATTTCCGCCGGCTTCGTTGGTGAAGAAATGGAAGCCGAGATAGCGGTCCAGCGTCAGCATCGCGAGCGTGGCGGTGAGGATCGGGAAGGCCGCGACGATGAGCAGGTTGGATGCTAGCGATGTCCAGCAGAACATCGGCATGCGCAGATACCCCATTCCCGGCGCACGCATCTTGAGGATGGTCGTCACCAGGTTCACGCCGGTCAGCAGCGTGCCGACGCCGGAGATCTGGATCGACCACAGATAATAGTCGACACCGACGCCCGGCGAGTAGGTGGTTTCCGACAAGGGCGCATAGGGCAACCAGCCGGTGCGCGCGAACTCGCCGATGACAAGCGAGATGTTGACCAGCAGGGCTCCGGTAGCCGTCAACCAGAAGCTGACTGAGTTGAGCGTCGGAAAGGCGACATCGCGGATGCCAAGCTGCAGCGGCACGACGAAATTCATCAGGCCGATGATGAAGGGCATTGCCGCGAAGAAGATCATGATCGTGCCGTGCGCCGAAAAGATCTGGTCGTAATGCTCGGGCGGAAGATAGCCTGGACCGTGGATGGCCAGCACCTGTTGCGTGCGCATCATGATGGCATCGATGAAGCCACGCAAAAGCATGAGCATCGCGAGCACGATGTACATCACGCCGATGCGTTTGTGGTCGACCGAAGTTATCCACTCGCTCCACAGATAGGGCCAATATCCCTTGAGACTTATCCAGCAGAGCACCGCTGCCGCGGCGAGGAACACCGCGAAGGCCGCACCGAGGGGGATAGGTTGGTCGAACGGAATCGCCGACCAATCGAGCTTGCCGAGCATCGTCATTCTCCCCCTTCTGCCTGCTGGTGGTGCGCCATGGCCGCCGCTCGTAACGCCTTCGGACTGACCTGTGGCTCACCGCTGCCGGCACTTTCAGCGGGGCCGGGGCCGGGCGGCAGCGTCTGCTGAACAACCGCTTCGAACAGCCCGGGCTGCACGTGGCCGAACGAAGCCGGCGGCAGGTTTGTGCTTTGCCGGGCGAGCTCGCGGTAAGCGTCGGCGTTGAGCACGCCGCCGCCACCACGCAACGATGACGTCCAGCGGGTGAACGCATCAGGCGAAACCGCGGTCACGCTGAAGTTCATGTCCGAGAAGCCGTCGCCGCTGAAATGCGCCGACTGACCGAAATAGCTCCCCTCGCGGTCGGCCTGCAGATGCAACTCGGTCTGCATGCCGTTCATGACATAGACCATGCTGCCAAGCTGAGGCACGAAGAACGTGTTCATCACGCTGGCCGAGGTCAGCTTGAAATGCACGGGAACGCCGGCCGGGATGACCAGCTGGTTGACCGCTCCAACCCCCTGCTCGGGATAGAGGAACAGCCATTTCCAATCGAGCGCCACCACTTGGATGTCGAGCGGTGGCTGCGCCGAGGCGATCGGTTTGCGCGGATCGAGGTGATAGGAACCGTAATAGATCAGTCCGCCAAGGAAGAGGATGGTGAGCGTCGGAATCGACCAGACGATCAACTCGATCCGGCCTGAATAGGTGAATTCCGGGTCGTAACGGGCATTGCTGTTCGAGGCGCGGAATTTCCAAGCGAAGGCCAGCAGTGCGATCAGCGTCGGAATGACGATCACCAGCATCACCGCCAGCGAGTTCAAAAGGATCGTGCGATTGCCCGCGCCAATTGGCCCTTGCGGGTCGAGCACGCCCCCCGCGCAGCCGGGCAAGAATGCGGCTGCGGGTATCCAGAGCAGCGAACGCGCCGGCTTGAAGGTGGGTGGCAATAACAGTGGCTGCGCCACGCATCTCGGGGAGGACACGTCGTGAGGGCACGCGTTCTTCGCGTTTTCCATCTAAGTCTTCCCTGACGCAGAATTCGAGATACGCCCGGTGTCGCCTGCCGCCCAACGAACGCCTAACTGGCGCCTGTGACGTTTGTTCCGCCGCCGCCCGTCTTGGGCCGCCCGGGCGGCAAAGCCGGCGCGTTTTTGACAGATCTTGAGAACCGCAGCAGAGCGCTGCGCTCGGACAGGCTCAGCTATTTGGAACCGTCGCCGGCTCGCGCACGAATTTCATCTTCGGCGGCACGGCAAACTCCGTGAACCGATCAGCCAGGCTGTCAAGAGCTTGACGCATGCCCATGCCAGCCGCCGCCGCCCCATGTCCACTGATGACCATCTGCGGCTTCAGCGCGGCCAGGCGCTTCACCGATCTTTCCGCCGCATCCCAGTCCGGCGTGAAATAGCGTGGCGGACCGTGCATCTCGAGATCCTGAACGGCGACCTCATAGACCGACTCCTGGCCTGTGGTGATGAAAGCGTCCCCTACGATCAGCGAGCGGTCCTCCTCGCGCCAGAGCGAGATATGCCCCGGGGCGTGTCCTGGCGTGTGCAGCCACTGCCATCCGGGCATTCCGGGGATCGAACCGTCGGCCGGCAAGAGTTCCAGACGGTTGCCAAGATCGATCGGCCCGCGTGGAAATAGCGGTGAGAGCAGCGCCATCAGTCCACCGCCGACCCAGGGGTCCGGCGGCGGATAGGATGTGGTCCCGTCCAGATAGGGGCGCTCGAGCGGGTGCGCGAAGACAGGCACGTCCCACGTATTCGCCAGGTCCAGAACCGTTCCCACATGGTCGAAATGGCCGTGCGTCAAGATGATCGCAGCCGGCCGCGCGTCAATCCCGAAGCGCTTCTCCGCCACGGCAAGGATGCTGCTCCGGGACGTCGGCAACCCGGTATCGATCAGCACCCATTTCCGGTCTCCGCTGCCCGGTGCGCCGAAGAACACGACATTGACGATTGCCAGCCGCAAATAACCCAGATCCGGTGCGATGCTCCAAGCACCGTCGCCACGATCCTCGCGCCTGGCGTGGTCGATATCGGAAAGTTGAATTTGAACGGTCATGTGATCCCGTGCCTCTGTTGTTTGCCGGGCAGCCGGTCGAGTTAAGCGACGCCGGTGCTACATCGCCCCGAACTTGGCTCGAGCCTCCTTGTTCCTGATGTCGCCAATCGCCACCCAGCTCGCGGCTGGTCGACCACCGGAACAAAGGCTCGGCCAGTCGGTTCGGCTTTACCCCGCTCAGGCAGGATGAGGGGGCAGCTGAGCTGAGCAATGGGACGCGGCTTGCCTGATCGGATACGGCGTTTCCCCAAGGCAATTCGCGGTCCAAACAGGGCGGCCGAGTTTGAAACCGACTGCCCAAAGGAGACTTCGAATGGACGAAGTGGAACGCACGGACGGGCACGAAGTGGGTGAGTCGGCTCCGAAAGCTTCGCGCTTTGCCAGTTTTTTCATGGCGGGCTTTGAGTGCTCCTCGCATCGGCGCAAGGATGGCGTCCGCCTCGACCTTATTCGTGCGACCTCGCATAATTTGCATGCCCTCCGCGACTACCGGGCCTGCGCCGAACTCGGCCTGCGCACCATTCGCGATGGGCTACGCTGGCACCTGATCGAAACCGCTCCCGGAACCTATGACTGGTCAAGTTGGATGCCTATGGTCGAGGCAGCCCAATCGGCAGGGGTCCAGGTCATCTGGGACATCTTCCATTATGGATCCCCGGATCATGTCGATCAGGGGTCCATCCAGTTCATCGATGCCTATGCCTCGTTCGCGGCGGAAGCCGTGAGGGTGTACCGTTCGATAACCGGAACATCGCCTCTGTTGTGTCCGATCAACGAAATCTCCTTCTTCGCCTGGGCCGTCGAGGTCGGCTATTTCCCGCGCGTAGGGCCGAACAAGCGGGGATGGTTCAAGCGGCACCTCGTCAAGGCTGCCATCGCCGGTGTTCGTGCAATGCGGGAGGTCGATCCGGCATGCGGATTTGTCTGGGCCGAGCCGCTCATCCACATCGCGCCTCGCGACCGGACCCGCGGCGAACGGCGCCGCGCCGAAAACGCCCGACTGGGACAGTTCGAGGCCTACGACATGTTGCTGGGCCGCGTCGAACCCGAGTTGGGCGGCAGCGAGGATGTTGTCGACGCCGTGGGCCTGAACTTCTACCCACACAATCAATGGTACATAAATGGACCGACCATTCCGATGGGGCACCACGAGTACCGTGCTCTGTCGGAAATGCTGATCGAGGTCGCTCATCGATACGGCAAGCCGATGTTCATTGCCGAAACCGGCTCGGAGGGATCGGGCGGGGCGGCTTGGCTCCACTATGTCTGCGACGAGGTGCGTGCGGCGATAAAACTCGAAGCGCCGATCGAGGGTATTTGCCTGTATCCGATAACCGCTTACCCCGGGTGGGATAATTCCCGACATGCGGAGGTGGGATTGTTTTCCGTCATCCAGGCGGATGGCACGCGACGCCTCCGCCAGCCCGTCGCGGACGAACTGGTTCGGCAGCAAGATCTGTTCGCACCAAACCGGACGCGTTGAAGGAGCGGCCGGCAACCAGGCGGGGGCGGCGTTGTGGATGCCGCCCCTGGCCGTTGGATCAGCTTTTTGCGGTCTCCCCCGCCGCGCGCAACTTGGCGTACCGCAGGGTCACGTCGCTCAGATTTTCCTTAAGCCAATCGGCCATCGCTTCCTCTTCGCTCAGATTTTGCTTGAGGACCGTTTCGGCATCCTGGAAGCCGCCGGCCTCGGCGAGCACCAGGAGCGAATTGTAGGCAGCGATCTCGTAGTTCTCGAAGGCGAAATTCGCTAGGCTGTTCTTGATGATCTCGTCGCCTGCCATCGAGTGTCCCATGGCAGCCATGCTGCCAACCATCGACAGGGCCGTGTCCTTGAGAGTCGAGTGCTCTTCATCGAGACCCTCCAGGACCGTCTCGAGCCGAGTGATCTGGCCCTCGGTCTCTTGAATATGCCGGCGCAAGCGATCAGCCACCTCAGGATAATTCTCGATACGCTCGACCTGTGGTTTCATGATCGACAGCGCTTGGTTCTCCATGGCATGGGCGTTGCGCAAGCCAACAATGAATATCGAACGGCTCTCCGAGTTGAAGTTTGTATCCATCGCAATTCTCCTTCTGTTTTCTGCCGCGGTTAATTCAGCTCCCATGTGCGGGAGAACTCGCCACCAGTCCGGCCAGGGACGTCCTTCCAGTGCCCGCCCATTCCGGCAGACTTTTCTGGATGCGAGCGAAAGTGGCCAGAGCCTGTCCGACCACCTGGTCCATGTTGTAGTAGCGGTATGTTGCCAGGCGGCCGACAAACCACACGTCGGGACAGGCTGCGGAGAGCGCTTCGTAGCGCTTGTAGAGGGCTTCGTTTTCGGCTCGCGGCACCGGGTAGTACGGGTCGCCGATATCCGTCGGGTATTCGTAAGTCAGGCTGGTCCGCGCGTTCTGCTGGCCGGTCAGATGTTTGTACTCCGTGATGCGGGTGTAATCTTGCGTCTGCGGATAATTGACAACGGCAACCGGCTGAAACTGCTCGCGGTCCAGGGTGACGTGCTCAAAACGCAGCGAGCGATAGGGAAGATGCCCAAGCTGCCACCCGAAATATTCATCGATTGGACCGGTATAGATCATCCGCCTGAACGGAATCTTCTCACGGATTTCGCGGAAATCGGTCTGCAGCATGATCTTGATGTTCGGATGGTCGAGCATGCTTTCGAACATCCTGGTGTATCCGCCGGCCGGCATTTTCTGGAAGCTGTCGCTGAAATAGCGGTCGTCACGGTTGGTCCTGGTCGGCACTCGTGCCGTCACCGACTTGCTCAGTTGACTGGGATCGACGCCCCATTGCTTCCTGGTGTAGCCACGGAAGAATTTTTCGTAGAGCTCGCGGCCCACCGTGCTGACAACGACATCCTCGGCCGTGCGAACGTCCTCCACAGTCTCGCGTCGCGACGCGAAGAATTCCTCCAACTGGGCCGAGGTCAGTTCCAGTCCATAAAGGCTGTTGATCGTGTCGAGATTAATCGGGATGGGAACGAGTTTCCCGTCCACCGCCGCCAACACCCTGTGCTCGTATGACCGCCACTCGGTGAACTGCGACAGGTAGTCCACGATCGCCTGGCTGTTGGTGTGGAAGATGTGCGGACCGTAGCGGTGGATCAGGATGCCGGCTTCATTGTAGCAATCATACGCATTGCCGCCGACATGGCCGCGACGATCTACCAGCAGGACGCTTTCGTGACGCTGCGAGGCTATCCTTTCGGCAAGCACGCTGCCGGCAAAACCCGCCCCGACGACCAGCCAGTCGAACATGGCTAAGCGCTCCTGCGAAGAGGGACGATTTTCTTGCGTTCATGGGCGCGCTCGATGTGAGCCGCCATGGCATTCCATGTTCGCTCCCAGGAGGTATCCGCAAGGTAGGCGTCGACTTGTTGCCGGAGCATCTGGCGCGGTCGCGAAAGAGCCGAGCGGAGCTTGGTTTCCAGATCGTCGCTGTCGGCGATTTCCACCAGCCCGGCAGCGCCGTAGCTGCGCACCACGTCCACGATCGCCGTCGAGACTACCGGCAGCCCTGCCGCGAGGAACTCCGGCGTCTTGGTCGGGCTGATGAAGCGGGTCGCTTCATTGAGGGCGAACGGCATCCAGCCGGCATCCCAATGGCGCAGGTAGTCGGGCAGATCGCGGTAGGCTTTCCCGCCCAGCCAGTGAAGGTTCTCGGCGCGCGGCAGGCTTGCAGCGTCGATCTTGACCACCGGGCCGAGCATGACGAAATGCACGTCCGGCATGGTCTCCGCCGCCTGGGCCACGAGATCGACGTCCAGCCGCTCGTCGATGACGCCGAAATAGCCGACCCTCGGGTGAGGAATGCCGGCCTGATCGGCCGGGTCTTTTCCCGGCTTCCTGGCCTTGTGAAAGTGGTTCACGTCGATGCTGCTCGGAAAGGGATAGATCGCGTGATGCAGGTGGCGCTTGGTCTCGAACAAGCTCAGGCCGCCGGTGAAAACAAGATCGGCGCGGTGCAGAAGCGCCTTTTCCATCTGCCTCAATTCAGGCGGCGCATTCTTGAACGCCGAGAGTTCGTCCATGCAATCATAGACACATATGTCAGGCTCAAGGTACTCCGTGAAGCGGAGAGCCATTGGCGTATAATACCAAGCGATCAGCCGGCTGTGCGGCATAGAAGCGATTGTCTGCTGAACAAATCTGCGCTGCGTGGCATCTGATTTCGCGGCCGACGTGCCGACCGGGAGCACTGGTGTCACAATCAGAATGTTTGGCGAGGCCTCGCTCGTCCGCATTAGCGGCTGCGGCAGTTCTTCAAAGACAGGTTCTTCAAAGTAGACAACCCTCTGCTGCATGGATGCGAGTGTGAGGATATGCTGCGGGCGTTGATGAACGAAGTTCCACCTTAAATGAGAGAAGCAAACCAGTAGATTTTGCCTGCCAGCCTGTTTACTGACGGTGACCCTGCCCAAGGCTGCTTCCATTGAGATATTCCTTTTATAGACGGTGGTTTGTGTTTCGACTAACATTTGTTAATCGGGGATGAGGGAGAACTAGACTTCGGTTTCAGCTCCTAACTTTCGGGTAGGTGAGTTGTTCCAAGGTGAAACGGAGAGCCTCGGTCGCCGCTTCGGATTGGACGAATGCAAAGCGCCGGCTGCGCGGAGGCAGACTGGCTGTCTCAAATGGCGGTCATCGAAACTGCCCCGACCAAGTTTGCTGGTGGAGAACCGCCTTCGCCGTATTTGCGTTGAACTTGCTGGCTATAAAATGTGCCGGACATCAACTTGATTCGCCCGCGGCTTGGGCGGGTCCGGGGCAAGGGCAAATTCCGGGGCTAAGATGAAGATCGACTTCGATACCAACGTGTTTCCGCTGTTCCATCCGCAAAGCGTGGATGATCTCAAGGACCCATGCCCCGTCTTCGATGGCAGGCTGTGGCATGTGTTCGGCTCAAGCGGGACGGTGACGACCGAGACGTGGAGGATCCTGCACGCCACGGCCCCCGACCTCTATGGGCCTTGGACCGAGCACGAAGCGATCGAGCTTCCCATCAACGGGACCGGGGTCGCGGCTCCGGGCGTCATCCACGAAAGTGGCGTCTTCCATATGTTCATCCAGACCGAGTTCATGAAATCCGGGGGCCGCTGCGAGCATGCGGTTTCCAACGACGGCTTCCATTGGGTGGTTCTCAGCCCGGCCATTCTCGCCATCCCCGACACGGAAGAGGATGGCATCTACGATCCGCATCCGGCGGTCATTGGTGGCAGGCGCTATCTCGTTTACTCTGCCATGCCGAAATTCAACAGGGTGCCGCAGCCCGACATCTATCTCGCACGCAGCCAGTCCGACTCGTGGTTCGGGCCGTGGAAGCGGATCGGCAAGATCCTCGATCATGCTGATGTCCCTCATCACAATACGAGAGAGGACCCCGACTATGAATGGGGCATAGAAGGTGCCCAACTGGTCGAGTTGCCGGATGGCCGAGTACTTCTGAACGCCACTTGCTTTCTTCCAAATGGCCTTCGTGGGAATCGCCAGCGCGTGTTTTTTGCCATCGCTGACGAGGTTGCCGGACCTTACGTGTCGATAGGCCCGGTACTCGAACCAGGCCAGCCGGGCGAGAACGGTCATTCAACGGTGATGATCGAAGGCAGCCAGCTTTCCCTGTTTTACCAAAGCCGGGTTGCCGCGACCGACCACCGGTGGCGCTACGGCTTGGCCCGATGTGACGTGGCTCTGTTTTCCAAGGTTGCATGATCCTGGTCTGCCGGCCGGCACGACTGCGTTCGACCGGCCGGAGCGGCTGTCGTCGTCGTGCAATTGAGTTCCGTTGACACGAGGCGATCCGTTGCCAGTTCTTTCCAAATTAAACGCCTACCCGGGCGGAACAATGCTTCCGGGCTGAGGTTCGGCTGACTTCAAACGGAGAGTCAGCCATGTATTACACCGACAAGAAATTGCAGTTCCCGGTTCGAGTCGAGACGCCGAACCCAATCTTTGCACGCGCCTTACAGCAGGCCATAGGCGGAGTGGAAGGCGAAATTCGTGTCGCCTTGCAGTATTTCTTTCAGGCGTGGGGGTGCCGTGGACCGGCCAAGTACCGCGACCTGCTGTTGAACACAGCCACCGAGGAGCTCGCCCATATCGAGATGCTGGCGACCGCGGTCGCGCTCAATCTCGAAGGGGCACCGCTTTCGCTGCAGGAGGACGTGTCGTCCGATGCGGTCGGCGGCTCTGTCCTCAACGGGATGAATTTCCGTCATATCTTGTCGACTGGGCTCGCCGCCCTGCCGGAAAACTCCAACGGTGTTCCCTTCAATGCTTCGCATGTTTATGCCAGCGGCAATCTTGCCGCCGATATGGTCGCCAACGTAACCGCGGAAGGAAGCGGACGCGTGCTTGCGACCCGCCTCTACAACATGACCAACGATGCCGGAATGAAGGACATGCTGTCATTCCTCATTGCGCGCGACACCATGCATCAGCAGCAGTGGCTGGCGGCGATCGAGGACATGGGGGGCCTGACTGCGTCTCTGCCGGTGCCCAATTCCTTCCCGCAGGAGAAAGAGCGTCAGGACGTATCCTATGCCTTCATCAACTGTTTCATCGAAGGTGTAGCACCGGCGCAGGGACGCTGGAGCGAAGGCCCGTCGATGGACGGCAAGGGCGAGTTCTCCCTGGTGCCCGGCGCACCGATGGGCGAGGAGCCAATGCTTTCGCCGCCACGGCCAAGCTCTGGTGCGCAGAGCGAGCAGATGTTCGACAGGAAGGCAGCCGAATAGTCATAGTCGCAGCCGAAGGCGGCGGCCAAATGGGGGCCGCTTCCGCTTTGTGCCGTTCGTACTTGTCAGGTCGCGTCGGGCCGAAGGATCCTGGCGCAGACATCGCGAATGAGCTGCGGCAGGACGTCGAACGCATAGCCGACATGCAATCGTTCGAGCGGCGTGTGATAATCGCGTCCCCACGGACCGATGTTGATTGTCGGTATGTTGGCCAGGGCTCGCGTGAGGGGCCAGCGCACGCTGTCTTTCCAGGCTGGTGTGTTGCGGGCGACGACGTCGAGGGAGGACTCGGCCGCTTCGCCAAAGAAGCTCATGTCCGAAATCCCGGCGAAATAGTCCGCGCAGGTGACCACGTTGCCATAGCGAGCCGCTGCCTCGTCGGCCACCTCGACGGCAGCGGCTCGCAGCCTGGCGGCTGCCGGCTGCGCGGAAAGGTTCGTCGGCAGATAGGGAATGGATCCGAAGCCCGTCACGATGGCTGGTCCGGCCAAGCGGCTGAGTTTCCAGGCCTGCTCGGTTATCAATCGGCACTTCTCGGGCAGGGGCTGGTCGCCGGCGGCGATCGAAGCGGAAACAGCTTCGAGCCGCATCCGCTCCGGTTCTTCGAGACGCGCCAGCAGAGTCTCATACCGATGGACCGGGATCGATTGCACCATCTCCAGCAGACCTGTTTCGTGCTGAGCGGAGACGCGCCGCCGGAGCTCCTGTAAAAGACGCGAGGCCGCTTCGGCGCATAGGCTGTCGAACCGGTCGAGCACCTCACTGGGCGCCCGGCGATAACTCAGCACATTGAAAGTGGCATGGGCGGTCCGCGGTGTCGTGACATCATACCCCGTCTTTCCGTCCCGAATCCCGAGCAGGCTGGGCGGGGTGCCGGGTTCGGTGCCGCACATGTCGGTGAGCTCGGGCGCCCATTCGATCCGCGCGGCGATTGCCGCGGCGATCGCGCCGGCATTGAGGCCATTCAAGGGAAAGCCGCTATGTGTGGGAACACCAACCACGCAGGCGGCCGGAAGCAGCTTGCCGACGGTTCCCAGAGCGATGACGCGACCCTTGCTGCCGTCGCCATCATCCGCGATCGCATCGAGATTGATCACCGCGAGCAAATCGAGGTCGCGCTCTTTACAGAGTCCAGGCAGCATCTGCGCCGCCTCGCGGGCGCCGGCGGAATTGTTCTCCTCGTCCGGCACTGCGATAAAAAGCAGATTTCCAGCCGGCTTTGCGCTTTCGGCAAATTCGGCGCATACGGCCAGCCCGGCTGCAAGGCCCGTCTTCATGTCCAGAAGACCGCGCCCGGCAAGGAACTCCCCGCCCGCGAAATCATGGTGGGCCAGAATGGCGGCTGGAGCGTTCGCGGCGACGAGGGAACCGTGCAACGCCTTTGTCAACGCGTCGGGCCGAGTGGCCAGAGGCTCCAACTGTCCGTAGTCGCTTGTCCCGACGGTGTCGTAGTGACCGGTCAAGAGCACGGTCGAGCGACCAGTGCCGCGCAGGAGCATCGCCACGCAGTGACGGCCGTCCTGAGGTCCGACCTCGATCGTCCAGACCTCCGCGTTCTGAAATGCCGTCTCCTCTCGGAGTTCCGCCGCCAGCCACGGGCCGAAGGCAGCCTCGCCGTCCGTGCCGGTGACGCTCTTCTGCTCGGTCAACCCGATTGCCCATCGCCGCGCGCGACTGGACAGCGTCTCGATAGGGTTGCGGGTCATTGCGATCCTGCCATTCGGGTGGGAACGGTGGATCTTATCCTGGTCAAGCGATTTCTCTCAAGCACACTTCGGCGGTGGCTCAGTGGAATCCACTTGGAAGGTATTCGTGCTCAGAGGGGAACTCCCGGGCCGGGCAGCTCGTCTCGATGACGGACTGGCGACGCTCTGGACCGGTTCTTCCTGCATTGCTCTTGGATCGCAAAAAGCTCTTCGCCGACGGAACATCGCAGGGTCCATGAAGTTGGGCTGCCAAGGAGGAACGTGCCATGAACGGTGTCATTTATCTTATCGGCCTCGTCGTTGTCGTGCTCGCGGTCCTCTCCTTCCTCGGTTTTCACTAGGTGACCCATGCAACGTAATGACGGCCAGGGCCGTAAACACACTGATTTCGACAAGGCGACAAGCGACGTCTCCGACAGACTTGGCCGGGAAAAAGAGCGCGCGAGCGAGTTGCTTCACGATGCTCGCGACGGACTGACCCGCAAGGCTGGCGACTACGCGACAGAAGCCACGCAGGTTATTTCGGACAAGGCGGAGGAGGCGCAGCGCGACATAGGATCGAGCTTGGCGGCGTTGGGCGGCGCGTTGCGCGCGGCCAGCGAGCATCTGGCCAACAATGATGAAAGGACCGCGTCGAAATTTGCCCTGGACGCCGCTGGCGGGCTGGAGCGGCTTTCCTCCTCGTTGAAACAAAAGCCGTTTGGCCAGGTGCTTGAGGATGTGCAGTCTTTCGGCCGGCAAAACCCCGGTGTCCTGCTTGCCGGGTCTGTACTGGCCGGATTGGCGCTGGGTCGGTTCATCAAGGCTTCCCCGCCCAGAAGCCCCGAAGCATCTCGAAGTGCCTCGGGTGGTGCAAATTCGCAGACCGGCGAAGCTGCTGGTTGGTCGGCCGATGGGGCGCAAGGATTCGGCGGCGGTGTTGACGATCTGGCCACGCAGTATGGGGAGCAAGACAGATGAACACTCAAGATAATCCCAGCCTCGCGACCCTGGTGACCGACTTGGCGCAAAACGTCACCACGCTGGTGCAAACCGAAGCCAGGCTTCTGCGGGCGGAGCTCTCTGAAAAGTTTACCAAGACGGGAGCTGGCGCCGCCGAGGTGCTGGGCGGGGCCATCTGCCTGCTCGCGGCTCTGCTCGTGCTGCTTCAGGCACTGGTCATCGCATTGACGCGGGCAGGGCTGGGGGCCGGGTGGTCCTCCCTGTTGGTCGGCGTGGTGGTGGCAATTCTTGGCGTCATTCTGCTGCGCACCGGCATGGCAAGCATGGCGCCTTCCGAACTTACTCCCGACCGAACCCAGGAACAGCTCAGGCGCGACGCGACTGTGATCAAGGAACAAGTGAGATGACCGAGAAATCCGCAGCCGAACTCGAACGCGAGGCCGAGGCCGCGCGCGCCAGGGTGGTGGAGACCGCCGAATCCATTCGAGGCAAAATGACACCGGGACAATTGCTGGACGAATTCACCGGCATCTTCTCTGGAGGAGAGAGTTCGGCAATGCTCAACAACCTGAGAACGCAGGTCAGGGACAATCCCTTGCCCGTGACCATGGTGGGCGCCGGTCTGGCTTGGCTGATGCTGGGCAGCGGTCCGTCGAACGGCAGCCGTCGCCCGGCCGGCTATACGGCGCCAACCCCGCCCAGCGGGGATGACGAGGCGGAGGGCGGCGGCTTGGGCAGCACGCTCTCCGGAACCGCTGAATCGCTCATGTCGGCCGCAAGCAGCGCTGGCGCAGCCATATCGGGCGCAGCAAGCGGCGTCGCCGAAGGGCTGACGAGCAACGCCGCCAGCGCAGGATCGACGGCTGGCGACATGGCTGCGAAAGCCAGCCGCTCGGCACAGGAGCTGTTGAACGATCAGCCCCTCGCCGTTGCGGCGGTCGGTCTCGCCATCGGCGCCGCGATAGGCGCCATGTTGCCCCATACCGCAATGGAGGATGAGCAGCTGGGCGGCTATGGCGAGAAGCTTCGCAACACCTCGGAGACCATGCTCGAGCAAGGCCTCGATCAGGCCAGGCAGGTTGCCGCGGACGCCTATGAGACGATCAAGCAGGAAGCTGGACGGCAGGACACACAAGCAGGCACGGTGGCCGACCAGATTGGTGAAATCGTCAAGTCCGCGGCCGACACGACGGAGCAGTCCGTACGGGAACGGATCTCTCTCCCGTCGGAACAAAAATCCTAGCCGAGGATACTGGAGCCACCGCAACGATGGGCGATTCTCGCAAGGCAAGGCGGGAGCTTCAACCCGATTGGCAGTGGGGGCTCCGCCACTTCAGCAACCACGATCGGGCGCTTCGAATGAAGCGCCGCCTTCGATACAACAGCTCGCCAAAGGGTTGTAGCGCCATTTTCAGAGCTCTTTTCGCAGGAAGATGCGCGCCGCGCCAGGAATGCCAAATTCAACCCTGCCAAATTCCTCGTATCCGTGGCGAACATAGAAGCCAGGTGCTTGGAAGCTGCTGGTCTCGACCACGGCGCGGGCGCAGCCACGCTTTCTTGCCTCTGTTTCAACGGCTGACAGGAGCCGGCTGCCATACGACTTTCCTCGTACATCCTCAGCCACGAAAAACATGTCCAGGAACAACAGTCCAAGCTCAGTCCTGCCCCACAAACCCCCAAGGACCTTTCCCGAGGCATCCCGCACTATGGCGCCGATCGGCATTCGATCCGCGACGCCGGACTTGGCCACATTGTAGCGATAGAGCGCAGCGCCCGCTTCTGCCTTGGCATCCCCGCCGGTTTCAACCAACTCGATCAGGAGATCCGGCTTCCGTGCTGCGCGGCTCGCTGAACATGCCCAGTCTGAAACCTGCTTCGATCTTGTCATCGTTGGATCTGCGGAGGAGACTTTGGCTTCACTTGCCGGCCCCGCCGCCCACGGCCATTCGAATGCCAAGGCCGACAATGAAGCAGCCCGCTATCCGTTGTTGCCAAAGTCTCACGCGGGGTCGACGCATGACCCATTCGCCGAGCACACCAGAAGCAACCGCATAGGTCCCCAGGACCAAGACGCCAGTCAATTTCTGGGTCGCGCCGAGCATCAGCATCTGGAACCAGACAGAGCCACGGTTCGGATCGACGAACTGAGGCAGGAAGGCGATCATGAAGGTCATGGGCCAAGGATTGATGAGGTTGGCTATCATACCTTCCCGCATCGCGGCGAGCGGCCCGACGCGCTCGACGCAATCGAGATCCAGATCGCTTTTCGTGTCCGAGAGCAAACTTATGCCCAACCAGACCAGATAGGCTGCTCCAGCCCAACGGAGCGTGTCAAATGCCAATGGCGATGCACGCAAGAGCGAGGAGACACCCAGGGCGACCAGCGGCAGTTGCACCATGCCTGCGCCCAATGTCATTCCCACGACCGTGAACAACGCCACGCCACGGCCTTGCCCGATGCCACGTGCCATGACCAGCATGCTGTCGGGCCCAGGCGGCATCTGCAACAGGATCACGGTGCCGAGAAAGGCGAACCACAGATTGGGATCGATCTTACACCTCCTTGGCCCAAGCCTATTTGGTGCGTTCAATGGTGGCCCCCTGTCCCGGCAAGCGGCGACATCCTTGCCGGCGCGATCGCCCCTGGCGCCGTCTGGCCGGCCTTGTCAGACCGTATGGCGAGCCCCTGCTCGATGAGAACTCCGTCGCAAGGCGATATTTCCGGCCCGGAGCATGCGGCATTTTTCTCGGCGTCACAATTTTCCAAAGGGAGATTTGTTCCCGGGGAACGAACGCTGCGTGTCATCCGGCAGCGGCTGTTCAAGCAAGGAAGTCCAGGATCGCCTTTGCCAACAGGTCCGGTGCTTCTTCGGCGACATGGTGGCCGCTGTCGATGCCTCGGCCCTGCAGGTGCCGGGCCCATGGGCGCCAGATCGCCAGCACATCACCATAGAGCCGTTCAAGATCGTCGCGCAGCGACCACAGGACAAGCGTTGGGCATTCGACCCGGAGCCCTCGGGCGCGATCCTCCGCATCGTGCCGGCGATCGATCGTGAGCCCGGCCCGGTAGTCTTCCAGCATGCCATGCACGACATGCGGACTGCTGATCGCCGCCTGATAGTCCTCGAAGTTTTCTCTGCCCATCGCCTCGGCCGATCCGCCATACCAGGCCTGCGGATCGACATTGATGGCGCGCTCGGGCTTGTCTGGCTGGGCAAAGAAGAACCAATGCCACCACTCTGTCGCAAAGCGGCTGTCGCAACGCTCCAGATGCTCAAGGACCGGAATGCCATCGATTTCGACAAGGTGCGAAATACTGGCAGGATGATCCATCGCCATCCTGAACGCGGTAAGGGCGCCACGGTCATGCCCGGCGACGGCGAAACGATCAAAACCAAGCCTGTGCATGAGAGCCACGCAAATGCCGGCCTTTGCCCGCTTTGAAGATCCCGCGCTTTCCCAGGCATCGGCCGGGACGGACGATTGCCCGAACCCCGGCAGGTCCGGGCAAATGACGGTGTGATGTCTTGCCAGGATCGGCGCGACGCGATGCCATGTGGTGTGGGTTCGCGGGTGCCCATGCAGGAGCAACACTGGCGGGCCAGCCCCACCATGGCGCACGCGCAATGTCGCATCCGCAAGCTTGACGATCTCCAGGCTAAAGCCGTCGAACATCATTTTTGCCGAGGATCGGTCAGCGACTGTCCAGCGGCGACGAAAGTGCCCTCCTTCCGAGCGACCGCAGCGGCCAGAAGCGTACGCGCCGCGTTTCGGACTTCTTCCTGCAGGTCCATGTCGTCGTCGAGCTCGTTGTGGCTGGTAGCGTATGGCTTCCAATAACCGGTGTAGCGGTCGAGTTCGGCCTTCGGCCCCGCCGGGACCATTTCGATCGATTTCAGCCAATCCGATAAAGAGCGCCGGACGTTTTCGGCTCCCTCGGTATCGCCGTGCACGATTACCGAGAAGAGCCGGCCGGCAAGGTGCCGGGGATAGTCCCATCCCTCGAGTTCCAGCGCCTTCGCCTCCCGCGCCTCCTTGCCGTGCGTGGAACTAGGATCGGGATTGCCGCCATCGGCGCATACCAGACGGTCCATCATCAGCTTCAGCGGCGAGGTGGCCTGATACCAGTGGACAGGCGTTATGATCATCACCGCATGGGCGGCAACCCACATTGGATAGATCTCGTTCATCCAGTCCTGCGTCTGGCCGAGCGAATGATTTGGATAGCAGGAGCAAGGCCAGTGACAAAGCGCGGCAGCGGTGGAGAAGCAGGCCTTGCAGGGATAGATTTTGCGGCCGTATTCGGCGGCCAGCCGGGACAAATCCAGGATCTCGACTTCCGCGCCGCCGGCCTTGAAAATCTTCCGGGCGATTTCGACAAAACGATAGGATATGGACATCTCGCCGGGGCAGGTGTGCTCGCTGCGCGGCGATCCGTTCACGATCAGGACGCGGCGTCGTTTGCCCAGCTCGTTCATGCGCTTTGCGCGCTCGATTGCTTGTCTGGCCTCGAGCCAATCGACCGCCAGATCGTAATCGGGATCGGCGAAGCCACGGCCCGCCTTTCGGGTCCGCGGGCTCTTCCTGGAATCCCTGTAGGCCTGCCAGGCGACCTCCGTTATCCGCTCGATGTCGGCGGCCAGGGGCTCGAACGCCGGATCATTGAACTGTTCGCCATAGCGACGCTTGAAAGCCTGTTCGTCCAGGCGGGGGCTGGGCATGCCCTTGCGCGGTTCTGGCGCGCCGCGCTTCAGCCAATCGAACATGGGGTTTCACCTCTGCATGGAAAGCGATCCAAGCTCAAACGCGGCAAACAGGCACGGCGTTCCGAACGCGCCATAGCCATGATCTGCAAGGACTTTTGGGCGAGTACAAAACAAGGCGCGCCGGAATCACCCGAGCCGGCGTGTTTCGAATTGATTCGCCAAGTTCGGTACGAAGGCGTACACAAAGAGGTCGTCAGCAGCACGATCCGGGCGTTGACGCTTGGGAGCGACCATCGCACTCCTGCCCCAGCGTGAGGCTAGGATGTCATGACAAAAGACCCTGAGCGCCCCGGTCTGGCGGCCGAAGCCGTGCGTACACTTGCCCGGGAATCGGGCGCTACGGAACAGCAGATCCGTGACATAGTGTTGCTGGTAGGGTTCGACCGCTCTTCGATCCTCAGGGAAGCTCGTCTTCTGGCGAAGGATGGATAGCCGACAAAACTTGCGATTTGTCCACAGCAGCTATTGTCGGTTTCATACCGACGCGGCCGCCTGCCTAGTGCTGGCCGGGTGGGACAGTTTATGTTTTGCCACCGTCCCCTCGTTCGAGGGGCGCGGCCGGCCGAGAGATCCCAGTGCTCTTGCCCAAGTGGAGAGCGTCTCGTGGATCCCAAGATTCTGCAGGCCAAGAGCGAGTTGTTGCGCCGAATGAGCGTGGCCGATTTCGAGCGGCTGCGGCCGCATCTCGAAAGTGTTTTTCTAGAGTTGCGCTCGCCGTTGGAGATCGAAGGCCAAAAGATCGAAGCTGTCTATTTCCTGGAGAGTGGCATCGCATCGGTCGTCGCCAAGACTGCGGGAACGGCTGAATCAGAGGTGGGAATAATCGGCTTCGAAGGTATGACCGGTTCGGCGCTGATCATGGGCGACGATCTGGCAAGCTTCGATTGCTACATCCAGTCGACGAGCGAAGCGATACGGATGAGCGCCGCGCCGTTCGTCGAAGCCTTGGAAGAGAGCCCTACCTTGCGGCCGTTCCTGTTGCGCTACGTCCAGTATCTCCACGTCCAGACCAGCTACACGGCATCGATCAACGCGCGACACAGCCTGGAGGTCAGGCTGGCGAGATGGCTTCTGATGTGCAGCGACCGGACCGTTGGCGACAGGCTTATGATAACCCACGAATTCCTTTCCGTCATGCTGGGCGTCAGGCGCCCCGGGGTTACAGTGGGGCTTCAGACAATCGAGAGCCATGGCTACATCCGTGCCCGCCGCGGCGAAATCACGATCCGGGATCGGAAAGGTCTCGTGGCGCTGGCACGGGAATCTTACGGCCCTCCCGAACTGCAATACCGTCGGCTGGTCGGGGACCTCGGTTCAAAGAACCCTTCGAGGCAGGACCGCCCGCCCAGCTGACCGCCATCATGCCGGCATTGCAGGGCGAGGATCGCGGAAGTGGCCGACGCGACGATGCCGGTGACGGCACATTGCCTAAGCCCGCATCGGCCACTGCGGCATGATTTGGGGATGCCGCCTGGTTAATCTAGGCATCTGCCAATGACTGACAATAAAGGGCCAAGGCTCGGTAAGAAACGTACGAAGCCGAACCTAATCTCACTGGCGGGAGGCGATACGGGCCCTGCTCATCTCCCACACGGAATGGAACTGGCGTCCCACCGCTTGCCAGGCAATGTTACTCGCGCTGCGGACATTGCGAACTTGAATTCCCGGAGCACACCGCGCTTCGCGCCATTCACCGGCGACAGCGATCGGCATTGGTCAGGGCAATCACAAGTCCTTGAACGCAAACAGTTCCCGGAACATCTCAACTTCAGGTTTGTTTGAAGCCCAGATGCCATCTGGAGCAGGGGCGGAGAAGATCCGTGGCCAATTCGCGATCGATACCGGTGGTCGTCGGCCGTCCGATCCATCGGACACCGATGGCGGTCGCCAATGCCTGTTTCATCGGCACGCTGCTGACCGACCTCACCTATTGGCGAACGGCGGAGATGATGTGGGCCGATTTTTCCGCATGGCTGCTGTTTGCCGGCCTCGTGATGGGCGCTCTTGCGGTGCTTGCGGCGCTTTTCGATCTCTTCACCCGTCGAATTCTCCGTACGCACGGAGCCTATCTGCTCGGCGGCCTGGTGGTGCTTGTGCTGTCGTTCTTCAACGCGCTGGTGCACAGCCGTGACGCCTGGACGTCGGTCGTGCCGACAGGGCTCATCCTCTCCGCGGCGGCCGTGATCGTCTTGGTTCTCGTGTGGTTGCTGGAATGGAGCACCGGCCGCAGCCGCGTCGAGGTGCTCGAATGAACGCCCTGCAGGTTTCGAACACTCACATCCGGCGTGCCCTTGGGTTCGGTCTGTTGTGCGGATCGCTTTTGGCATTGCCCGCCTGCAGCAACGACGACCCAGACCCAAGCGGCCAGGTCGGGCCAAATCCGACACTGCCTGAACCAACGCAATATCTTGTTCCGCCCATGCATGTCGCTTCGGTCGTCGGCTGGAAGCAGGACGAGAAACCAACGGTCGCGAAGGGTTTGCAGATCCAGGCATTCGCCAAGGGATTGAAGCATCCACGCTCGCTCTACACCTTGCCGAACGGTGACGTTCTCGTGGTCGAGTCCGTGGCGCCGCCCGGCGCCGCGATCAAGCGTCCGAAGGACTTGATCATGGGCTGGATCGAGTCCATGGCGACGTCGGGCGGCGGCACCGAGGGAAGCAACCGCATCACGCTGTTGCGTGATACGAACGGCGACGGCGTGCCCGACGTGCAGGATGTCTTCCTCGATCATCTCAATTCGCCCTTCGGCGTGGCCCTGGTCGGCAACGATGTCTACGTCGCCGACACGGATGCGATCGTGCGTTATCCCTACACATCCGGCGAGACCAAGATCACCGCGCCAGGCACCGTGCTGACGCCGCTGCCCGGCGGCCCGATCGATCATCACTGGACCAAGTCTCTCGTCGCCAGTCCGGACGGATCGCTGCTTTATGTCGGCGTCGGCTCCAACAGCAACATCACCGAGAACGGCATCCAGGCGGAAAAGGATCGCGCCGCGATCTGGGAGGTCGACAGGGCGACAGGCCGTTCGCGCATTTTCGCAAGCGGGCTGCGCAATCCCAACGGCTTGAGCTGGGAGCCGCAGAGCGGAGCGCTGTGGGCCGTCATCAACGAGCGCGACGAACTCGGCCCCAATCTGGTTCCCGACTACATGACTTCGGTCAAGGACGGCGCGTTTTATGGCTGGCCCTACAGCTACTATGGCCAGCATGTCGATCCGCGGGTGATGCCGCGGCGGCCGGACCTGGTCGCCAAGGCCATCCCTCCGGACTATGCACTGAGTTCCCATGTCGCGCCCCTGGGACTGGCATTTTACACCGGCACCAACCTGCCCGAATTCTATCGGAATGGCGCCTTTGTCGGCGAACATGGCAGTTGGAACCGCAAGCGCTTCAACGGCTATAAGGTCGTTTTCATACCGTTCAATGGAGGTCATCCTGACGGTAAGCCTCAGGACGTCGTCACCGGTTTCCTTGACAATGACAACAAGGCACATGGGCGGCCAGTGGGCGTTGCCGTCGACAAGGCGGGCGCGCTGTTGATTGCGGACGATGTCGGAAACACGGTCTGGCGCGTGACCGCAGCTCGGTAGTTATCGGATTGTATGCGCAGGAAGCCCGGTAGTGAAACTGATCCTCACGCTGTTATCGGCGGCGTAACCTATACTGAAGATTCAAAGCATGCGTTACCCGGCACTCGCGATAAGTCGAGAGGAACAAAGGTCGCGCCGCCTTGTTAGCGATGATGGCGCGCTATTATTTTGATCTAGTCGACAACGGAACCTCCTTCCCGGACACTGAAGGAACCGAGCTTCCGAGCTTGGAGGCAGCTGAGGATGAGGCGGCAAAGGCGTTGCTCGAAATAGCAAAGGACCAGATGCCTGAAGGCAATTTCCGAGAGGTTGCCCTGCATGTCCGTGCTGGTGCTAGCAAACCCCTCGTTATGGTGAAGGTAACGTTCGAACTGGTGCGCAACGGACCTGATCGCGATGGACCCGTGGGAACCTGACTACTTCCTCAATGAAAGTGCGCGCCTATATCAACGGAGGGCGGCGGCACAGATTGCCGATCTTCGCTCGAATATTGAAGACACGCGGCGCGTAATCGAGGAATCGCGCAAGCTGCTGGACCGGCTTTCCGCCAAATCAGGCGCTATCCACCCGTAGGGGATGACAAGGCCCGCTCGTAACGCGGGCCGCTTGAGTTGTGGTGGAGCAATCCGCCTCATAACTGAGTTCAAGGCTGCTCATCTCGGTTCGTTGTTGATGCTCAGATAGGTAGGGTCGAACTCGGCAAGCCTGGCAAGCTGGTCCCAGTCCAGAATGGTGACCATATGGTTCGTCCAGGTGATTACCTTGATCTTCTTCAAGCCTCCGATCACCCGGTTCATGTGCACGACCGACAACCCAAGCACGTCGGCCATTTCAGTCTGTGACAACGGTAGATGGAAACACATGCCGCTGGTGCGTTTCACCGCCTGCAGACGTACGAACAGTTCGCAGATGAGATGGGCCAGATGCGAGGTCCTGGAGCGGCGGCCCATTGCCACGATCCATTCGCGATGTATGGCCCCATCGACCAGCGTATCGAGCCACAACAGCCGGGTCAGGTGAGGGGCCTGTTCCGTAATGGCTTTCAGCTTGTTGTGGTCCGCGTACATCACCCGGCAAGGCGACAGCGCGACGATACCGTGATCCATGGTCTTGAGCAAAAAGGCGTGGAGATCGACGAAGTCGCCGGGCACCTGCAAGGACGTGAACTGCCGGCCGCCGTCCTCGAGCACCTTGTAGCGTGCCGCCAGGCCATCCAGCAGCATGGTGCTATAGGTTGGCCGGGACCCCGCTTTGACCACATCTTGCCCCTTTTCGAACTCGCGTCCGAAAACAACCGTTTCGGCCAGCAAGACCTTCTCGACGTCCGACAGAGTGTCATGCTGGCCGAGTTGCAGATAGAGGGACTCTAACATCATAGCCTCGAGGCGATCGGGGTTGAAACGCCGATCGCCAGATGTCCTGGACGCAAGGATAGCAGCCGGACCTTAGGCCTTCGGAAGATGGCGGACCCTATCATCGGCAGCCTGCGCGTATTCTGGCGCAAGCGCCGGAGCGGGAACCACCAGTGTCGCTGGGTATTAGCACGCTAGAGGTGTCCAAGGCTGCCCCGAAAATGAAACGGTGTCATTTCGATCTTTATAACGGTCATGGCCCCGTACCCAACGACGGCCAGCCATTTGAATCGCGAGAACAGGCGAGGGCAGAAGCCATTCGCATTTCGCAGGAAGTCGCTCGCGATGAAATGCCGGATCGCGACCTGGTCAAGATACCGGCAAGGTGCGCAATGAGGCGGGCGCCCAGGTGTTCGAGGCATCGCTTGTCCTGACCGCCGGGTGGAGCGCGTGACCTTGATGCGGTCAGCGTAGGAGTCGCTGTGGAATTTGCACCACATTTTCCGATCCGGGCAGCTCAAAGGCCATGGCGAACCGACGCAAGGAAGCCATTTCCACGATCAACTCTTCGATCGAACGATCCGGCAATCCCGTCTTCACTTTCTGCCTTACCCTTGCTGTGAGTTCATGAACGCGGACAGGCACGAAAAGCGCGCTGTCGTCCAGCAATCTGCTGATTTCGATCACCACATCGGCGTCAATGTCTTTCGGCAATTCCCGCATGGGCGTCACCTTGGTCTCGAAGCGATCCGAAGGCAGCCAGGCATTGCGCATCAGAGGGCATGCCGGACGCGGATCGATCATCGGATTCATAAAACCACCCACCCAGCGTGTCACTAAAAACGTTGGTACGAAAATTACCAAACGGGTTGGTCCCGTAATCCATGTATTTTGGCATCGCGCGACTACAGGCATCGTCCAGTGGCGCTTGTCGCATGCCAGGACGCGATTGCCGCCAGCATCCCGGCACTCACTTGGTGAACTCGTCGTCAAGAATGCGCAATGCTTCTTCATACTTGGCCGTGGATGCTCCGATCTGCTTTGATTGCCAGATATTGTCGGCCAGATCCGCCCGTTTTACCGGCAGCGCCAATGGGTTCGATGCAGCCCGGCGTACGAATGCGAAATAGTCCTCGCCTTCTCTGCGTGTCATGGCGTCGACCGCGGCAGCGATCGTCGGTCCAAAGCCCGCCTCTTCGAGCTTGGCCCGGCTCCAGCCTTCGCTTTTTTCCAGGACATCGTGCAGATAAGCGACGACTTTCTGATCTATCGTTTCGACGGCGTCGACCACTCGACGGCAATGATCGATATAGGGGCCTCCTGTCTTATCATGCTGCGATGCATGCGCCTGCTCCGCAATCTTGGCCGCCCGATAGAAAATACTCATCACATCGATCTCCGTCCTTTCGGCCAGCGAGCTGCGTTGCTTTCAGGCGCCTACCAGCGTTCCTCGGTTTCGCGGTGCGGCAAGTCCACGCCGCAGCAGACCCAGCCAAGCCGCTGCCCTGATCCGTAGTTGTAGCGAGGCTCCAGCCGCGCTGGATCGTCGAATGTGCCGACATGCAGCGCGATTTCCCCGGGCGAGACGTCATAGGCAAGGCTGAGCGGCGATCCGCAGGCGGGACAGAACCCCCTTTGGGCGATTGGCGAAGATCGGCGATAGGCGGGAGTGGCGTCGATCCAGGTCAGGTCTGGCGAAGGCACCCACGCCAGGACCGCAAATGCACTGCCGGTCGCGCGCCGGCACATATCGCAATGGCAATAGTGCACTCTCGGTTCGCTTGTGACGTTGAAGCGAATCCGGCCGCAAAGACATCCGCCGTTCAGTTCCACCTTGGCTCCAGTCCGATGAGCCTGCGTTTCGGCAGGCTCTCCAATCTCGTGCGGGCAGCTTCGTTCATCTGGCGAAAACGTCGGCCGCCCTCGTCGGTTCCTATGCCCCGCAGGAGGGGTTCGCGCACGGGGCTCTCGTCTTTTCGAGCGCCGTGGCATCGAGGCCGCTTCTGTCGGCGACCCTGCGGAAAATGGCCAGCCAGGTCCAGAGCCAGGCCGCCGATCGGCTATCGAGCCGCTTCGGTTTCGACGAAGCAATGGGCAGAAAAAGACTTCTTTTTGCGATCCGGCCCGGATGCTCTGTTGCAAACCTTAGAACACGCAAGGCTCGCTGGGAGGCGACGCCCAAACAAGAGCGGCTGCCGAAACGCAACCGGCATAGGCCGCGAGAATGAGGCCGATGCCGGCAACAGCCATAGGGGAACCACGACAATGAAGACATTTCGAAACTGCCTGATGGGCGCGGTCGGCGCAGGCCTGCTGGGCCTGGGGCTTGCAGCTCCCGCCAATGCGGGCGCCATCCGTCTCGGCATGACGACCTGGGTAGGTTACGGGCCGCTGTTTCTTGCCCGCGACCTCGGTTACTTCAAGGAGGCCGGCGTCGACGTCGACCTGAAGGTCATAGAAGAATCAGCGCTTTACATGGCTGCGGTCGCCGGCGGCGATCTCGATGGCGCCGCCTCCACCGTAGACGAGCTGATGAAGTACCGCTCGGACGATCTCTGCTTCAAATACGTCCTTGCGCTCGACGACAGCCACGGCGGTGATGGCGTCGTCACGCAGCCCGACATCAAGTCGCTCAAGGATCTGAAGGGCCAGCAGGTGGCCTTGAACGAGGGCTCCGTTTCCGAATTCTGGTTCAACGTGCTCCTGAAAAAGGAAGGCATGACCGAGGACGACGTCACCATCACCAACATGACCGCCGATGACGCGGCGACCGCCTTCATCGCCGGCCAGGTTCCCGCCGCCGTGACGTGGGAGCCGCACCTCACCGAGGTCCGCAAGGGCGGCAAGGGAAAGGTGTTGATCGATTCCACGACCACCCCTGGCTTGATCGTGGACGTGATCGCCCTCAAATGCGATCTGATCGAAAAACATCCCGAGGACGTAAAGGCCCTCGTCAAGGGCTATTACAAAGCGGTTGAATACATCAAGACCAATCCGGAAAAGGCCTATGAGATCATGGCCAAGGGCATTGGCGGCTATCTCGAAAAGCCCGAGGATTTCGCCGCCGGTGCCAAGGGCGTGCGCTATTACGATCGCGATCGCAACCTGGAATTCTTCGGTACGCCGGAAAAGAGCGAGGCGTCCGAGCTGGTGAATTTCGCGCAGGACATCTGGGGCAAGGCCGGCAAGCTCAAGATGACGATCGACGCGAAAACCATCCTCGATACCGACTTCATCAGGGAACAATGAGCCTTCGAGAAACCGGGGTCGGTCCGCTTGGGCCGACCCCGGTTTACCGACAGGCCGGAGTCTTCTCGCTTCAGAAAATCAACGGAGGCCATGCCATGGCACAGAGGCGGACGGCGTGGACACGCCTGACGACCCCATTCGCCAACATTCCCGCCAGCACGGCAACGGCACTCGCGCTGGCGATGTGGGTGGTCGTGATCGGCGGCTGGGCGCTGCTGTCCTATGGCCGCGTCGTGCCGAACATGTTCCTGCCGACGCCCGGAACCGTGCTGCAGACGACCTATCGCATGTCCCAGGACGGCAGCCTTTTTTACCACACTTTCACCAGCGCCAAGGTGGTGATCCTGGGCTTCATCGTCTCCTCGCTGATCTCGGTGCCGCTGGGGCTGTGGATGGGGACCTATCGGGTGGTGCAGGCGCCGCTGGAGCCCTTGGTCAACTTCATCCGCTACCTCCCTGTGACCTCCTTCGTGCCCCTGTTCATCCTTTGGATCGGCATCGGTATCGAACAGCGCATAGCGGTCATCTTCTTCGGCACCTTCTTCCAGCAGCTCGTGATGATTTCCGACTGTGCGCGCAGCGTCTCCAGGGACCTGGTCAACGCCTCCTACACTTTGGGCACCAAGCGCAGCGAAGCGGTGTGGCACGTCATTTTCCCGGCCGCGCTTCCAGCCATCCTCGACACGCTTCGCGTCACCATGGGCTGGGCCTGGACCTATCTGGTCGTGGCCGAACTCGTCGCCGCGTCGAGCGGCCTCGGCTATATCAGCCTGAAGGCGATGCGAGGCTTCCAGGTCGATGTGATCTTCATGGCAATCGCCGCGATCGGGCTTCTGGGCCTTATCACCGACACGGCGTTCCGCATCATCCGGGCCAGGGTCGCGCCATGGGCATCCTGATCTTGAACGCAAGCTCGCAAACCGCAGTCGGATCAAGGGTAGCAATGAGCGAGACCATCAAGGCGAACGATCTGGCCGGCACGGCCGCGACGATCGGCGATCCGCGCTCGACCGGCACGACGATGGCCGTTGAGGACGTGACATTGCGTTACGGCGACGCCAACGGCGTGCTGGCGCTGGACGATGTGTCGCTGAAGGTGGCCAAGAACGAATTCTGCGTCATCGTCGGCCCTTCGGGATGCGGCAAATCGAGCCTGCTCTACCTTGCGGCCGGCCTCAACGACGCGACTTCAGGCAGCATCAAGGTCGATGGCAGGGAAGTGATCGAACCGGGTCCAGACAGAGGCATGGTGTTCCAGAGCTACACCTTGTTTCCCTGGCTCACCGTGCGCGCCAACATCGAGTATGGACCCAAGCGCAAAGGCCTGCCGGCGGGGCGGCGCAAGCAGATCGTCGACCAGTATCTCGACGAAGTCGGCCTCGCGCCGTTTGCCGACCACTACCCCGCCCAGCTTTCCGGCGGCATGAAGCAGCGCGTGGCGATCGCGCGCGCCCTTGCCAACGATCCGGCCGTTCTGTTGATGGATGAGCCCTTCGGCGCCCTCGACAGCCAGACGCGCGGCACCATGCAGAAACTGCTTTTGCGCGTCTGGGAGCGGCAGCAAAAGACGGTGCTGTTCGTTACTCACGATATAGACGAGGCGCTGGTCCTGGGCGATCGAGTCTTGGTGATGACGGCCCGGCCCGGCAAGATCAAGGCCGAGATCAAGGTCGACATCCCAAGGCCGCGTTCGATGGATGTGATCCTCGAACCCGAGTTCATCGCCCTCAAGCGCCGCATCCTCGGCCTCTTGCACGACGAGATCGATGAGGATCATTGAGAGCAATCTCGAGGAAACACAAACGGTCGTCGGCAGGTCGGCGTTGCCAACGCTGAACTGCCGACGATGTTGAAAGGCGGAGCGGATCGTTACCTTTCGCCGCGATACGCCGAGCCCAGGATCATCTCCGAGCACTTCTGTCCGATCATCATGCTTGGCGCGTTCGTGTTGCCGCCGATCAGCTTCGGCATGACTGACGCATCGGCGACCCGGAGACCGTCCACGCCTCGCACTTTCAGCGTCGCCGGATCAACGACCGCCATCGCGTCCGTCCCCATCTTGCAGGTTCCGACAGGGTGGTAGACGGTCAGAGCTTCGGCGCGCAGATAGGCCAGGATCTCGTCGTCGCGGCTGACATCCTTGCCCGGAAGCATTTCCTTGCCACGCACCGCATCGAACTCGGATGCGGCCAGGATCCTGCGCGCGATCTTGATGCCTTCGACAAGCACCATGGCGTCGTCCTCGTCGGCGAAGAAGCGGTGGTCGATGAGAACGTCACGGCGAGAACTGTCCCGTGACAATCTGATCTCGCCAACGCTTTTCGGCCTGAGAACGCAGGTGTGAATGGCGTAGCCGTGGCCATATTCGATGAGCCTGCCGCGATGGCTGCGATAGCCCGGCACGAAGTGGAACTGAACATCGGGAAGGCCGTTCGCGTGCCTGGTTTTGGCAAAGCCACCGGCTTCGACATAGTTGGTGGTGAGGATTCCCTTGCGGCGCGCGAAATACTGGAAAGGCGCTGCCGCGATGCGGGGCAGGTTGGCAAACGACAGGCCGAGCGTCCTGGTGCTCCTGGAGCGCACGGTGATCATGCCGTCGACATGGTCCTGCAGGTTCTTGCCGACACCGGGCAGATCGAGAATCGGCGTGATGCCGATCTGCCGCAGCTCGTCCGCGGGGCCGATGCCGGATGCCATCAGGATCTTGGGCGAGTTGATGGCCCCGGCACAGAGCACGATCTCGCGGCTGGCCGCGAGTATTTTTTGCTCGCCGTCGAGGCGCACCCGAAGGCCGGTGGCGCGCCCTTCGGCGATGACAAGGTCGACCACCTCGCATGCACTGAGCAGCGTCAGGTTCCCGCGATTGAGCACCGGACGCATGAAGGCGGTAAAGCTGCTGAAGCGCTGGCCCCGGTTCTGGGTGACGTTGTAGATGCCGAGGCCGAACTGGCTCTCGGCGTTGAAGTCGTCGTTGGCGGGCAGGCCGGCATTTTTGCCGGCCTTGACGAACATGCTGGAAAGCATGTTCGGATCGCGCGGATTGTCGACCATGAGCTCGCCGTCCGTGCCGTGATAGTGTGGGTCCTGGGCGATCAGGTTGCGCTCCAGCTTCCTGAACACCGGCAGCACGTCGCTGTAAGCCCAGCCGGCGCAGCCGAGCCCGGCCCACTCGTCATAGTCCTGCGCGGCGCCGCGAATATAGACCATCGAGTTGATCGAACTCGATCCGCCCAGCGCCTTGCCCCGGTTGACCGGAATGCGGCGGTTGTTGAGATGGGGCTGCGGCACGCCGACGAAACAATAGTCGTAGTTCGGGTTGCCATAGAGCGACAGAATGCCCGCCGGAATCCTTACCCGCGGGCTGTTGTCGCTGCCGCCTGCCTCTACCAGGCACACCCTGACCGACGGATCGGCGCTCAGCCGATTGGCCACCACGCATCCGGCCGAACCCGCGCCGACGACAATGTAATCATAGCTCTCAGTCTTCATGCCAGCCCCTCGAGAATGCCGGCTCGTGGCATTGCCGAACGGGCCGCTGCGAGGCTGCATCCTGTTCCGCAACAATTCGGTGCCGACACGTGCCCGGCTTCGCGGCCAGCTCATGCGGCGCTGCGGATCCGGCCGCTGAAACTGTAGATGCGTCCATCGGCACGAGAAATTCGGAAATGGTTACGCGTGACTTCGGAGATTCGTTATGGGCGCCCACCGGCACGTGCTGCTACTTGTGACCGCCAATGGGGAGGCGACCGGATGGCGCACGGCCTGTCCGGAACACGGCGAAATGGATCTCCCGGGGCTGCGTTTGCCGGCCGCCGGAAATCGGTTTCATCGCGTGCGGCGGGAGCTGTCGGATGGTCAGAAAAGGACTGGGCATGTCGGTTGAGACGATAGACACGCTTGTCGTTGGCGGCGGCCAGGCTGGGGTGGCCATGAGCGAGCACCTGGGCAAATGCGGGGTGCCGCATCTCGTTCTCGAACGCGGCCGCATCGCCGAGCGCTGGCGCTCGCAGCGGTGGGACTCCCTGGTTGCCAACGGCCCGGCCTGGCACGACCGCTTCCCGGGCATGGAATTTCCTGTGACAGGCCCCGATGGCTTTCCCTCCAAGGAAGAGGTCGCCGACTATTTTGTCGCTTACGCAAAGCAGATCAATGCGCCGGTCCGCTGCGGCGTCGAGGTCAGGCTTGTGCGAAGAAACATAGGGCGGCCCGGATTCCGTGTCGAGACGTCCGATGGCGTGATCGAGGCCAACAGCGTTGTCGCGGCGACCGGCCCTTTCCAGGTCCCGGTCATCCCGCCCGTCGTTCCTGCCGATGCCGGCATCCTGCAAATCCACTCCAGCGCCTACCGCAACCCGGCGCAGTTGCCGAAAGGGGCGGTGCTGGTGGTCGGCGCGGGATCCTCGGGCGTCCAGATTGCGGACGAACTCCAGCGTGCTGGCAAACGCGTCTATCTCTCGGTAGGCGCGCACGACCGCCCGCCGCGCGCCTATCGCGGCCGCGACTTCTGCTGGTGGCTGGGCGTTCTCGGCAAATGGGACCTCGAAACTCCGGGACCCGGCACGGAGCATGTCACGATCGCGGTGAGCGGTGCGCGGGGCGGAGAAACGATCGATTTTCGCCGTCTGGCGGCGCAGGGGCTTACGCTCGTTGGCATGACGAGGGCGTACCAGGACGGTGCCATGACCTTCGCGCCCGATCTTGCCAAAAACATTGCCCGCGGTGATGCCAATCTGATGGCATTGCTGGACGAGGCCGACGCCTATGTCGCGCGCAACGGTCTCGACCTTCCCGAAGAACCCGCTGCCCGCCGGATCGGTCCTGACCCGGACTGCGTGACCAATCCGATCCTCGAGCTCGATCTGACCGAAGCCGGGATAAGTTCGATCATCTGGGCGACGGGCTTTGCCGTCGATTACAGCTGGCTGAAGGTCGATGCCTTTGACGAGCAGGGCCGGCCGAGGCACCAGCGCGGCGTCTCGACCGAGCCAGGGATCTATTTCCTGGGCCTCCCCTGGCAGTCGCGAAGGGGTTCCAGCTTCATCTGGGGCGTATGGCACGATGCCAAGCACGTGGCCGACCGTATTTCGACGCAGCGCAAATATCTCGCTTATCACGCCGCCGCTAAGCGCGAGACCGTGGACGCCTGACCGCCGCCGCAAGCCCGACCTGATGGAGATCAAGATGAAGCATACCCGAATTCGTACCTTCAATACGAAGGACACTTATCCCGAGCAGAAGCTCGACAATGATCTGTGCCAGGCAGTCGTCACACGGGGTGGCCGGACGATCTATCTGCGCGGGCAGTGCCCGCAGGATCTCGACACCGCCAAGAATATCGCCAGCCACGATCCGGTCGAGCAGACCCACAAGGTGATGCAGAACATCAAGCAGCTCATCGAGGAATGCGGCGGCACCATGGAGCATCTGGTGAAAGTGGTGGTTTACATCACCGATGTCCGCCATCGCGAAGCCGTCTACCGAACGATGGGCGAATACATCAAGGGCGTCTATCCGGTTTCGACCGGCCTTGTCGTGTCGGCCCTGGCAAGGCCGGAATGGCTGGTCGAGATCGACGGCACGGCCGTAATTCCGGACTGAGCGCCATGACCTTCTCCATCGTCGCACGGTGCCGGCGCACCGGCATGTTCGGAGTGGCGGTATCCTCGTCATCCCCCGCGGTCGCGGCCCGCTGCGCCTATGCACAGGCCGGCGTCGGCGCCGTTGCCAGCCAGAATGTCACGGACCCGACGCTCGGGCCACGGGCGCTGGAGCTGATGGCGCGAGGCGCCTCCGCCGCCGAAGCCGTCGCGATCCTGAAGCGCACGGCTGCTTTCAGCGAATACCGGCAGGTCCTGGCGGTCGACAAGGCCGGCGGAAGCGCGATCCATTCGGGACCGAAAGCGCTTGGCATCTGGAGCGAGGCGCGCGGCGAGGACGTCGCCTGCGGCGGCAACCTGCTTGCCAGTGATAGGGTTCCGCAAGCCATGGTGGACGCCTTTCTCGCCTCCGAAGGCGATCTCGGCGACCGGCTGATCGCCACCATGCGAGCCGCGCTCAAGGCCGGCGGCGAGGCGGGGCCTGTCCGCTCCGCAGGCATGAAACTGGTAAGCGATGTGTCATGGCCCGTCGCCGACCTGCGTTGCGACTGGACCGAAGGGTGTCCGGTCGAGCAGCTGGCAATGCTGTGGGACATCTATAAGCCCCAGCTCGATGCTTATGTCACGCGCGCCCTCAACCCGTCCGGTGCGCCAAGCTACGGCGTTCCCGGTGATGAGTAGTTCGACAATCTGGAGCCAGCATGAGCGAACTCAGTCATAAGGATTGGATCAGCAAAGCCTCGGCTATCCGTTTTCGCGACAGGGCGTTCATCGACGGCAAGGCAATGCCCGCGCGTTCCGGCAGAACATTTACCAGCATCAATCCGGCCACCGGAGCAACGCTCGCTGAGGTGGCTTCCTGCGGCGAAGAGGACATCGACCTTGCCGTCGCCGCGGCACGTCGCAGTTTTGAGGCCGGCGTCTGGTCGAGAGCGACCCCTCAGCATCGCAAACGGGTGCTGCTGCGGTTGGCGGAATTGCTGCGCGAGAACCTGCAGGAGCTCGCGCTGCTGGAATCTCTTGATATGGGCAAGCTGGTCAAGGACGCAGCGACCGTCGACGTGCCGGGGTCGGCGGCGATCTTCCAGTGGTATGGCGAAGCGATAGACAAGGTCTATGACGAGGTGGCGCCGACGGCCCGAGGCGACCTTGCTTTGGTACGGCGCGAGCCGCTCGGGGTCGTGGGCGCCGTCGTGCCGTGGAACTTTCCGCTCGACATGGCGACCTGGAAATGTGCGCCCGCGCTGGCTGCGGGCAATTCGGTGGTGCTCAAACCCGCCGAGCAGTCGCCTTTCTCGGCGCTCAGGCTGGCCGAGCTTGCCATGGAGGCAGGGCTGCCCGCCGGCGTGCTCAATGTGGTGCCCGGCCTCGGCGAGACGGCCGGCCAGGCGCTTGGCCGTCATATGGACGTGGATTGCCTTGCCTTCACCGGATCGACCGCTGTCGGCAAGATGTTCCTGCAATATTCCGGCCAGTCGAACATGAAGCAGGTCTGGCTGGAGACCGGTGGCAAGAGCCCCAATCTGGTGTTCGCCGATTGCGGTGATCTGGACGCGGCAGCCGACATGGCCGCCTTCAGCATCTTCTTCAACCAGGGACAGGTATGCTCGGCCAACTCCCGGCTTCTGGTGGAGCGCGGCATCAAGGATACGCTCGTCGAGAAACTGGCGCAGCGCGCGACGGCGACCCAGCCCGGCGATCCGCTCGACCCTGCATCCAGGATGGGTGCGATGGTGGACGCGCGCCACGCGGCGACCGTCATGCGTTTCGTCGATGGCGGCAAGAAGTCGGCACGGCTGGTGACCGGCGGCGACCGGGTTACCGTCGACGGGCGCGGCAGTTTTGTGCAGCCCACGATCTTCGACGACGTCTCGCCCGACGACCCGCTTGCGCGCGACGAGATATTCGGTCCGGTCCTGTCGGTGATCGCCTTCGACACCGAAGACGAGGCGCTTCGCATCGCCAACGACAGCGTCTACGGCCTGGCCGCGTCGCTGTGGACCGACAGCCTGTCGCGGGCGCATCGTCTCGCGGAAGGGCTGCGCGTCGGCACGGTTTCCGTGAACACCGTCGATGCGCTGAGCCCGATGACTCCCTTCGGCGGTTTCAAGCAGTCCGGCTTCGGGCGCGACCTGTCGCTGCACGCGCTCGACAAGTACACCGCGCTGAAGACTACCTGGATAAAATATTGAGAAGCGGCCGCGACTTGATCGCCGGCTGCAAACCGGCAACATAGTCACCATGCCGCTTCGCTTCACGCTGAGACAACTTGAATATTTCGTCGCCGTTGGCGAAGCGGGTTCGATCGCCAAGGCGGCCGAGCAGGTGAATGTCTCGCCGCCATCGATCTCGGCGTCGATCGCTCAGCTCGAAGCCGAGTTCGGCGTGCAGCTTTTCGTGCGCAAGCATTCGCACGCGCTGGCGCTGACGGCGGGCGGGCGCCTGTTCCTCAAGGAAGCAGCGCGTCTGCTTAACGACGCGGATGCGCTGCACGACATTGCCGGGGATATCGCCGAAAAGGTGCGCGGACCGCTGGCGATCGGCTGCCTGCTCACTTTCGCCCAGATCGTGCTGCCGGCACTGCGCAAGAAATTCGAGGACGCCTATCCCGATGTGCGGGTCAGGCAATTCGAGCGCAACCAGGGGCAATTGTTCGAGATGCTCCAACGTGGCGAAATAGACGCCGCGCTGACCTACGATCTGGAGCTGTCGCAAGACATGACTTTCGAGCCGCTGATGCAGTTGCCGGCCTATGTCATGCTGCCGGCCGCGCATCGCCTGGCGGCGAAGGCAGGTATCACGCCCGAGGAACTGGTCGATGAGCCGATGGTGCTGCTTGACCTGCCCTACAGCAGAGAATATTTCCTGTCGGCTTTCCAGCCCAGGGGCCTGCGGCCCAAGATCGTCGAGCGTACCGGCGACATCGCCGTGATGCGCTCGATGGTCGCCAACGGCTTCGGCTACGGCATCGCCAATATGCGGCCGCTTAACACCATGTCGCCGGACGGCAAATTGCTGGTCTTTGTGCCTTTGTTGGGCGACCTCAGGCCGCTGACCATAGGGATTGCCCTGCCGAACGCCGAGCATCGCACGCTGACGGTGCAGGCCTTCATCGACCACTGTCGCCGCTTCGTCGTCGAGCAGGGCGTCTTCGGTACCGAGCGCATCGTGAAGTGAGGCCTGCCATGCGGCTCACGGCCAGCCGTCCGTGAGCCGTTCCAGCAATCTGTCCAGCATCGCGTCGCAACGACGCAGCTGTTCGACGCTGACAAATTCGTCGGGCTTGTGTCCCTGCGCCATGGAGCCCGGCCCGCAGACGACTGCAGGCGTGCCAAGATCGCGGCTGAACAATCCGCCCTCCGTGCCGAACGCGACTTTCATCGTGTCGTTGGCACCGGTCAGCGACTTGACGAAAGCCACCGCCTCCGATGCGGCCGGCGTGTCGAGGCCCGGATAGGTGTTGGTGATCTCGATGTCGATCGCTGCCTCTGCCGCGATCGAAGCGGCGTCCTCGGCAATGCGCACCGCGGCGGCGCGCAGCCTGTCGAGAATGCTGGCGGCGTCGTCGGCGGCAATGTTGCGGATCTCGAAATCGACGTGGCAGAGGTTGGGCACGATGTTGAGCGCGACACCGGCGTTGATCTTGCCGACATGAACCGTCGTGTAGGGAATGTCGTAGTCGCCGTCGCGGGCGCCGTCGCGGGCCAGCCGTTCCTGTTCGTCACGCAAGGCGCGCACGAAATCGCACCCGAGGTGGATCGCATTGAGCGCCAGCGGGGCGAGCGCCGAATGGCCTTCGCGTCCCCTGCAGACGGCGCGAGCGGCAAGCTTGCCCTTGTGCCCGGTCGCCACCTGCATGTTGGTCGGCTCCCCGACGATGCACAGCAGCGGGCGTTGCGGCGCCGCACGCAGCATTTCGATCAGGTCGCGCACGCCCAGGCAGCCGACTTCCTCGTCACAGGAGAGCGCCAGATGCAACGGCGTCCGAAGCGCGATCCTGGAGGCCTTGATGCAGATCGCGAGCGCAGAGGCCACAAAACCCTTCATATCCGCCGCGCCGCGCCCATAGAGCTTGCCGTCGCGCTCGGTCATTTCGAATGGGGGCAGCGTCCAGTTCTGGCCGTCCACGGGAACGACGTCGGTGTGGCCGGACAGCATGACACCGGGTCTGCCTGCCGGGCCAATGGTGGCAAAGAGGTTGGCCTTGTGCCTGTCCGCGCCGTGGACGATCTGGCAGGCAACGCCGCTCGCTTCGAGCAAGTCGGCCGCATAGCCGATCAGGTCGAGGTTCGAGTCGCGGCTCACCGTGGGGAATGCGATCAGCCGTTCGAGAATCCTGATGCTGTCCATTTTCTGTCTCTCGGTCGGGTTCTGGCTGTCTAGCATCATGCCGCCGATGCTCTGAAGTCGCATTTCGCTCAGCCCCGGTTCAACGCAGACTAATTCGCGCCGGCGCGCGCGATTAGGCGCGTCCTAATCGGCACAGAAGAAATCCGTAGTTTTCCCGCGCCGGCTCGAACTTATGAGTAGTCTCGGCAGCACCGGCGGTGCCGAGCCGGCAGGGAGGAAGCTACATGCGCGACCCACGCTACGACATCCTGTTCGAGCCGATGAAGATAGGTCCGGTGACGGCCAGGAACCGCTTCTATCAGGTTCCGCACTGCAATGGCGGTGGCTATCGCGATCCATCGGCGGCGGCAGAGATGCGCCGCATCAAGTCGGAAGGCGGCTGGGGCGTGATCTTCACCGAGCAGACGGAGATGCACCATACCTCCGAGATCACGCCCTTCATCGAACTGCGGCTATGGGATGACGCCGACATTCCGGCTTTGGCCAAGATGGCCGAGGCCATGCACGAGCACGGGGCGCTGGCTGGCATCCAGCTCGCCTATTCCGGGATCAACGGTCCCAACCTCTACACCAAGGAGGTGCCGCGCGGGCCGTCGGCCTTGCCGATCCGCACCTTCACCAATGATCCGGTGCAGGCGCGCGCCATGGACAGAGAGGACATACGCGACCTGCGCCGCTGGCACCGCAATGCCTTCAAACGCGCCAAGCAGGCGGGTTTCGACCTTGTCTGCCTCTATGGCGCGCATGGCTTCGGCATCATCCAGCATTTCCTATCGACGGCCACCAACCAGCGCGGTGACGAATATGGCGGCTCGCTGGAAAACCGTTCGCGGCTGATGCGCGAGCTGATCGAGGAAGGGCGCGACGCGATTGGCGACACGTGCGGCCTGACGCTCAGGCTGTCGCTGGACGAGATGATCGGTGAACTCGGCTTCGCCAATTCGGAAGTCCGCGACATGATCGAGATGCATGCCGAACTGCCCGATCTTTGGGATCTCGCGCACGGCGCTTGGGAGGATTGCTCGGGTCCGTCACGCTTCAAGGACGAGGCGGCGCAGGAAAGCCTGGTGTCGGGCATCAAGAAGCTGACCTCGAAGCCGGTCGTCGGCGTCGGCCGCTTCACCTCGCCCGACGTGATGGTCAGGATGATCCGGTCGGGCACGCTCGACTTCATCGGCTGCGCGCGCCCGTCGATCGCCGATCCCTTCCTGCCGAGGAAGGTCGAGGAGGGCCGCATCGAGGACATCCGCGAATGCATTGGCTGCAACATCTGCATCACCGGCGACATGACCATGTCGATCTCACGCTGCACGCAGAACCCGACCTTCATGGAGGAATGGCGCAAAGGCTGGCATCCTGAGCGCATGCAGGCGAAAGGCGACAGCGACAGCGTCCTGATCGTCGGCGCCGGGCCTGCCGGACTGGAGGCCGCGCGTGCGCTCGGCCTGCGCGGCTATAAAGTGGCCATCGCGGAAGCGGGCACTGAGCTTGGCGGACGCGTGGCGCGCGAAAGCAAACTTCCAGGCCTGTCGGCCTGGGGCAGGGTGCGCGACTATCGGCAGTATCAGCTCAGCCAGATGCCCAATGTCGACATCTATTTCGAAAGCCGGCTGTCGGCCGGTGACATCCTCTCGTTCGGCTTCCAGAACGTCGCCATTGCCACCGGATCGACCTGGCGCCGCGACGGCGTCGCGCGTGCCCATGTCGTGCCGATGCCGATCGACGCCGCGATGCCGGTCTACTCACCCGACGATCTGATGGCCGGCAAGGTTCCGGCCGGCAAGGTCGTGCTGTTCGACGACGACCACTATTACATGGGCGGCGTTCTCGCCGAGCTGATGGCGCTTCGGGGAACGAAGGTGACCCTGGTGACGCCATCGGCTTATGTCTCGGACTGGACCCGCAACACGCTGGAGCAAGGGGCCATTCACCGCCGCCTGGCTGAACTCGGCGTCGATATCGTCCTCAACAGGACCGTCACGAGTGTCGCTTCAGGTGGCGTCGTGACGGCCTGCGTCTACACCGGCGCTAAACAGGATCTGGCGGCCGATGCCGTCGTCCTGGTCACGTCACGCAATCAGGACGACGCCGTTTGGCGCGAGCTCAAGGCGCGGGAAAACGAGTGGGGCGACAACGGCATCCGTTCGGTCAAGGTCATTGGCGACGCCGAAGCACCGGGGCCGATCGCCTGGGCAACCTATGCCGGCCATCGCTTCGCCCGGGAGCTGGACGAACCTGACATCGGCGACGCATTGCCATTTCGGCGGGAAGTCGCCGCACTGGCGGCGGAATAGAACGCCGGGGCGCGGCAGATCAGATCGCCCGCCCTTCCTGGTCGAAGAAGTGCAGATGCCCGGGTTCGGCCCGCAGGCCGACCTCGGCGCCGGTTTCGGGCGGCAGGTCTGGCCACTGTCCATCTCGACATGGAGGAGCGTGACGGCGCCGGTGTATTCGGCGAGCCTTACCTTGCCGCAGCGATCCTGTTCCTCTGCTCCGACGCCACGAGCTTCGTCTACGGCGCCGCGCTCGACGTGGATGGCGGCTCGATGTTCCGCTGACCGGGAGGGCAGCGGCTCCGGCGACGCTCGCTGACCCTTCCCGCCATTTATAGAGTTCAGTCGGTCGGACGATCCGCGACCGAACGCCGCCCGTCGATCCACAAGGCAAGCAAGGTGCAGGCCGCGCCCGAGAGCAGGTAGGCGCCCGCCGCGATGAGGCCGAAATTGCCGGCCAAAAGCAGGGCTGCGAGCGGCGCGAAGCCGGCGCCGAACATCCATGCGAGATCCGAGGTTATCGCCGAGCCGGTATAGCGATAGTGTCGCGAAAAGCTCGATGCTACGACGCCCGACGATTGCCCGAAACTCAGCCCCAGCAGGATGAAGCCCAACACCATGAACAGGGCCTCCCCGACGGTGCCGCCATCCAGGAGCTGCGGGGCAAAGCCGCTGAACGTCGCGATGGCGATCGCCGAACCGCCGAGCAGCGCACGGCGTCCGACACGATCGGCCAGTGGCCCCGACGCGACGATGGCCGCGATGCCGAACAGCGCGCTCACCGCCTCGATCGTCAGGAAGCGCGCCGGCCCCTCATTGGTGAACAGGAACACCCAGGAGAGCGGAAACACCGTCACCATGTGGAACAGGGCGAAACTCGCCAGCGGCGCGAAGGCGCCGATGACGACATTGCGGCCTTCGGCCCTGACCGTATCCCTGATGCGCGTCGGCTGCAGGTCGCCGCTCTCGTACAATCTTGAAAATTCGGGCGTCACCACAATGCGCAGCCTGGCAAACAGGGCCACGACATTGATGGCGAAGGCGACGAAGAAAGGATAGCGCCAGCCCCAGGCAAGGAAGTCGTCGGCCGACAGGTTGGCGACGAAGAAAGCGAAGAGGGAACTCGCCACGATGAGGCCGATTGGCGCGCCGAGTTGCGGGATCATGGCGTAGAAGCCGCGCCGGTTCCGAGGCGCGTTCAGCGCCAGCAGCGAGGGAAGTCCGTCCCAGGTTCCGCCGAGCGCCACGCCTTGCCCGATGCGGGCCAGCGCCAGAAGCCAGATCGCAAGCGCGCCGATATCGCCATAGGCGGGAAGGAACGCGATGGCGACGGTCGAGGTGCCGAGCAGGAACAGCGCGATCGTCAATTTCGCCCCGCGGCCATAGGCGCGATCGACGGCCATGAACAGAACGGAGCCGAACGGACGGGCGATGAAGGCCAGTGCGAAAATGGCGAAGGAGTAGAGCGTTCCGACGAGCGGGTCGTGCGTCGGAAACACCAGCTTTGGGAACACGATGACGGACGCGATCGCATAGACGAAGAAGTCGAAGAATTCCGACGTCCTGCCCACGATCACGCCGACCGCGATATCGCCCGCGCTGACCTGGCCGTGGTCCGAGCCGATCAGCCCGCTGTTTGTTTCGGCAGTCGAAGTCTGAGCCATCTTGTCCGTCGCCACCGCGTGGAATGAAATATCTGGGACCCAATCACAGGGATTCCATTGTGCGCGGCACACTGTGCCAGACCCACCCCGGCTGGGCATTGGACAAATTGTCCAATGTCAGCGCGCCGCCGCCGGCAGTAGCCCTTTGTTGATACCGCACCGCAACATCCCTCCGCGTGCGGCGGTCCATCGAGGGCAGCATCTGATGAAACGATTTGGGGCCTTGCTTCTGTTTCCCCTGACCGGGCTGTTGAGCGGCTGCGATATGGTCGTGCTCGCGCCGGCAGGCGATGTCGCGGCCCAGCAGCGCGACCTGCTGGTGGTCTCGACCTTGCTGATGCTGATCATCATCGTTCCGGTCATGGCGCTGACTGTCTTTTTCGCCTGGCGCTACCGGCACTCCAATGCCTCGGCGACCTATGCGCCGGATTGGGATCATTCGACGAAACTCGAACTGGTGATCTGGGCAGCACCGCTTCTCATCATTATATGCCTTGGCGCGCTGACCTGGCTCGGCACGCATTTGCTCGACCCGTACCGCCGGATCGACAGGATCGAACCCGGCCAGCCCGTCACCCAGTTGCACAAGCCGCTCAGGGTCGAGGTCGTGGCGCTCGACTGGAAATGGCTGTTCATCTATCCCGATTACGGCATCGCTGCCGTCAACGAGCTGGCGGCGCCGGTCAACCAGCCGATCGACTTCCGCATCACCTCCTCGGCGGTGATGAATTCCTTCTACATTCCAGCCCTCGCCGGGCAGATCTATGCCATGCCGGGCATGGAGACGAAGCTGCACGCCGTCATTAACCGGCCAGGCACCTATAGCGGTTTCTCCGCCAATTATAGCGGCGCCGGCTTTTCGGGCATGCGCTTTGCCTTCCAGGGCCTATCCGATGATGCCTTCAGCCAGTGGGTGGCACAGGCCAGGACCGCGTCGGCGGCGCTTAACCGCGACAGTTATCTCGAACTCGAAAAGCCGAGCGAGAACGAAACCGTCCGCCACTACGCCTCCGTCGATCCCGACCTCTATGGTGCCATCCTCAATCTGTGCGTCGAGCGCGGCAAGATGTGCATGGACGAGATGATGTCGATCGACGCCAAGGGCGGTCTCGGCCTTGCGGGCGTGCGCAACACCTTGCCGCTGCAATATGACAAGCTCGCGCGGCGCGGCGCGGTGTTCGGAAACGATCCCTCCTATGTCGCCAGCATCTGCACGGCGGAGGAGGCCGCTGCCGTCTCGCGCGCGTCGCGCGATGCCCGGCCGACCTATTGGCCGGCGAAGAACCTGTCCCCGCTGCGCGGGGCGGGACTGCTCCGGCCAGGGACAGACAGCCGCAGCGCGGAGGCCGATACCCCGGCCCTCGGCCTGCTGCGGCGCGAACTATGAGAGAATTGCGATGCCCGATACGCTGACCAAATTCATTTTCGGCCGCCTCAACTGGGACTCGCTGCCGCTGCATGAGCCGATCGTTGTCGCCACCTTCGCCGCGGTGGCACTCGGCGGCATCGCGCTTCTCGGCGCCATCACCTATTTCAAGCTGTGGGGCTACCTGTGGCGTGAATGGTTCACCAGCGTCGACCACAAGAAGATCGGCATCATGTACATGGTGCTGGGGCTGGTCATGCTGCTGCGCGGCTTCTCGGACGCCATCATGATGCGCCTCCAGCAGGCCATCGCCTTCAATGGCTCCGAGGGCTACCTGAACTCACATCACTACGACCAGATCTTCACCGCCCATGGCGTCATCATGATCTTCTTCGTGGCGATGCCCTTCGTCACCGGGTTGATGAATTTCGTCGTGCCGCTGCAGATCGGCGCCCGCGACGTCTCCTTTCCGTTCCTCAACAATTTCTCCTTCTGGATGACGGTCGGCGGCGCCATCCTCGTCATGGCCTCGCTGTTCGTCGGCGAATTCGCCCGCACCGGCTGGCTCGCCTATCCGCCGCTTTCCGGCATAGGCTACAGTCCCGACGTCGGCGTCGACTATTATATCTGGGCGCTGCAGGTGGCGGGTGTCGGCACGACGCTGTCGGGCATCAACCTGATCTGCACCATCATCAAGATGCGGGCGCCCGGCATGACGATGATGCGCATGCCCGTCTTCACCTGGACGTCGCTCTGCACCAACGTGCTGATCGTCGCCTCCTTCCCGGTGCTGACGGCGGTGCTCTCGCTGCTGGCGCTCGACCGCTATGTCGGCACCAACTTCTTCACCAATGACTTTGGCGGCAATCCGATGATGTATGTCAACCTCATCTGGATATGGGGTCACCCGGAAGTCTACATCCTCATCTTGCCGCTGTTCGGCGTCTTCTCCGAGGTCACCTCGACCTTCTCCGGCAAGCGCCTGTTCGGCTACACCTCGATGGTCTATGCCACAGTGGTCATCACCATCCTGTCCTATCTCGTCTGGCTGCACCACTTCTTCACCATGGGCTCCGGCGCCAGCGTCAATTCCTTCTTCGGCATTACGACGATGATCATCTCGATCCCGACGGGAGCGAAGATCTTCAACTGGCTGTTCACAATGTACCGGGGCCGCATCCGCTTCGAATTGCCGATGATGTGGACGGTGGCTTTCATGCTCACCTTCACCGTCGGCGGCATGACCGGCGTGCTGCTTGCCGTGCCGCCGGCGGATTTCGTGCTGCACAACAGCCTGTTCCTGATCGCGCACTTCCATAACGTCATCATCGGCGGCGTGCTGTTCGGGCTGTTCGCCGGCATTGCCTACTGGTGGCCCAAGGCCTTCGGGTTCAAGCTCGACCCGTTCTGGGGCAAGGTCTCGTTCTGGTGCTGGGTGGTCGGCTTCTGGTTCGCCTTCATGCCGCTCTACGTGCTCGGGCTGATGGGCGTGACACGCCGCATGCGGGTATTCGATGATCCCTCGCTGCAGATATGGTTCGTCATCGCCGCCTTCGGCGCGGTGCTGATCGCCTGCGGCATCGCCGCCTTCCTGATCCAGATCTTCGTCTCCATCCGCAGGCGCGAGGCGCTTGCCGATCCGACCGGCGATCCATGGGACGGCCGCACGCTCGAATGGTCGACCTCCTCGCCGCCACCTGCCTACAATTTCGCCTTCACACCTGTCATTCGCGACAACGATGCCTGGTTTGACATGAAGCAGGCCGGCTACACCAGGCCGCTCGCCGGCTTCAAGCCGATCCACATGCCCAGCAATACCGGCACCGGTGTCATCCTGGCCGCCTTCAGCGTCGCGCTCGGCTTCGCCCTGATCTGGTACATCTGGTGGCTGGCGGCGCTGAGCTTCGTTTGCCTCATCGCCACCGCGATCGGCCACACCTTCAACTATCACCGCGACTTCCACATTCCGGCAGCCGAAGTCACTCGGACGGAAGAGGCGAGGACGACGCTCCTCGGGGCTGGGGTTTGAGCATGGCATCGACAGCAATCACAGCCGGCACCGAACCGGTGTTTCACCTGGAAGAGGAGCATGCGCACGCCGAAGGCGGCTCCACCATGCTCGGCTTCTGGCTCTATCTCATGAGCGACTGCCTGATCTTCGCGATGCTGTTCGCCGCCTATGGCGTGCTTGGCGGCAACTACGCGGCCGGGCCGGCACCCAAGGACCTGTTCGACCTCGATCTGGTGGCGGTCAACACCGCCATGCTGCTCTTCTCGTCGATCACCTATGGCTTCGCCATGCTGACCATGGACAAGGGTCGCGTGGGGGCGACGCAAGCCTGGCTCGCCGTCACCGGCCTGTTCGGCCTGGCGTTCCTGTCGATCGAGCTCTATGAATTCTCGCACATGATCCATGAAGGCGCGACACCGCAGCGCAGCGCCTTCCTGTCGTCTTTCTTCACCCTGGTCGGTACGCACGGCCTGCATGTCACCTTCGGCATCGTCTGGCTGGTGACGCTGATGACCCAGGTTGCGAGATTTGGCCTCGTCGAGGCGAACCGCCGCCGGCTGATGTGCCTCTCGATGTTCTGGCACTTCCTCGACGTCGTCTGGATCGGCGTCTTCACCTTCGTCTATTTGATGGGAATGTTGCGATGAGCGCTCATGATCATGCCGAGGGTCACGGCCACGCCCATGGTGGAGCAGCACACGGATCGTTTCGGAGCTATCTGACCGGCTTCATCCTGTCGGTGATCCTGACCGCCATCCCGTTCTGGCTGGTCATGAGCGGCGCCATCGACGACAAGCAGGCGAGGGCCATCGTCATCATGGCCTTCGCGGTCGCGCAGATCGTCGTCCACATGGTCTTCTTCCTGCATATGAACACCACCTCGGAAGGCGGATGGTCGATGCTGGCGCTGATCTTCACGCTGATCCTGGTCGTGATCGTACTGACCGGCTCGCTCTGGGTGATGTATCATCTCAACGCCAACATGATGCCGGGGCTGCACGACATGCGCGAGATGCCATGAGCCCGGTTGCGGGCTCTGGGAGAACCAACACCGAGGCGACGGGCATCGGTCCGCGGCCCGCGTCGCAAGAGGGCGCCGGCCGGTCGTCTGCATCGCGCCTTGTCCTTGTGCTGCTCGGGCTCCTCGGCGTGCTGGTGTTTGTCGGGCTCGGCATATGGCAGCTGGAGAGGCGGGCCTGGAAGCTCGACCTGATCGCCCGTGTCGCCCAACGCATTCATGCCCCGGTTTTCGAAGCGCCTGGCCCGGAGAGCTGGAACGGCATCACCGCGGCCCGCTACGAATACAGCCATGTGCGATTGGCCGGACGCTTCCTGGGCGGCGCCAACACGCTGGTCCAGGCGGTGACGGAGCTTGGCGGCGGCTATTGGGTGCTGACGCCGATGCGGACCGACAGTGGTTTCGTCGTGCTGGTCAATCGCGGCTTCATTCCCCCGGAGCGCAAGGCCGAGTTCGGACAAGAGAGCGGCGGCTCAACCGCGCCGGCCATCATCGATGGACTGTTGCGCATGAGCGAGCCAGGCGGTGGCTTCCTGCGCAAGAATGACACCACGGGCAATCGCTGGTATTCGCGGGATGTCGCTGCCATCGCAACCGCGCGCGGCCTGACGGATGTCGCACCCTATTTTGTCGATGCTGAGGCATCCGGCATCGACGGCTGGCCACGCGGCGGGCTGACCGTCGTGACTTTCCGCAACAGCCACCTCATCTATGCTTTGACCTGGTTCACGCTCGCTGCGATGCTTGCCCTCGCCTTGGCCAGGCCGATGACCGGCCGCCCCCAGCGGCAAGGACCAGCAAGATGAGCGTTCCCACGCAAGCGCTCCGCCGCGACAAATCGCTGGTGACGGCGTCCCTTGCCGCCAACAATGGCGCGGTACCAAATCCCGAAGCAACGAATAGGAAGAACTTGTTCCTGCTCATCCAACTGCGTTGGCTGGCGGTGGCGGGTCAGGTGCTCACCATTCTGGCGACACAATACTGGTTCGAGATCCCGCTGCCGCTGGCGAAGATGGCCGGCGTGGTGCTTTTCCTGGTTGGCCTCAACATCTTCAGCTTGCTGGTCCTGCGCGGTATCAGGCCGATCACCAACACCCAGCTCTTCGTCGCGCTCATCTTCGACATGGCGGCACTGACGACGCAGCTTTACCTGAGCGGCGGCGCGTCCAATCCGTTCGTATCGCTCTACCTTCTGCAGATCACGCTCGGCGCGGCACTGCTGACCCCAAGGTTTACCTGGATCCTGGTGGCGGCCGCGTCGGCCTGCTTTGTCTTCCTCATCTTCCTTTTCCAGCCGATCGCCATCCCGCATCATGGCGGCAGCGATCTCCTGTCCCTGCATATCAGGGGCATGTTCATCTGCTTCGTGCTGGCCGCCGGCCTGATCGTGATCTTCATGACGCGCATCGACCGCAACCTGCGCGAACGTGATGCCTATCTCGCCGACCTGCGCCAGCGCTCGGCCGAGGAGGACCACATCGTGCGCATGGGCCTGCTGGCCTCCGGCGCCGCGCACGAACTGGGTACGCCGCTTGCCACGATATCCGTCATCCTGTCCGACTGGCGCCAGATGCGCACCCTTGCACGCAACCGCGAACTGGCGGCCGACATGGCCGAAATGCGTGCGCAGATCGAGCGCTGCAAGCGCATCGTGTCCGGCATTCTGATGTCTTCCGGCCAGGCCAGAGGCGAGGGAACGATACGCACCACCATTCGCGGTTTCCTCGACGATCTGGTCGAGGAATGGCGCATCAGTCGCCAGCCATTCAAGCTGGAATACACGAACAACTTCGACCCGGACGAGCAGATCGTGTCCGACACGGCGTTGAAGCAGGTCATCTTCAACGTGTTCGACAACGCCCAGGAAGCGTCGCAGGCTTGGGTCGGCGTCACCGCCGAGCGGCAGGACGACAAACTGGTGATTGCCGTAAGCGATCGTGGGCCGGGTTTCGACGAGACTATTCTGGCAGCGCTTGGCCAGCCCTATATGTCGAGCAAGGGACGGCCAGGGGGCGGTCTTGGTCTTTTCCTTGTCATGAATGTGGTCCGGAAACTGGGAGGCGATTTTTCCGCGCGCAACATGGAGCAGGGCGCCTGTGTTACGCTTTCGCTGCCGCTCGCGGCGTTGACCGACGGAGATGATCATGAGGCCTGATAGATCCCTCTTTATCGTCGAGGACGACACGACCTTCGCCAAGACGCTGAAGCGCTCCTTCGAAAAGCGCGACTACGACGTCATGGTCTGCCACGACAGGGAAGCCTTGCTCGACGCCCTCGAAAAATCCGTTCCGGCTTATGCCGTCGTCGATCTCAAGCTTGGGGCCGGCGGTTCCGGGCTGGAGTGCGTCAAGCTGCTCAGCGCCCGCGATGCGTCGATCAGGATCGTCGTGCTGACAGGGTTTGCCAGCATCGCCACGGCGGTCGAGGCGATCAAGCTCGGCGCCAGCCACTACTTGGCCAAACCCGCCAACACCGATGATATCGAAGCCGCCTTCGGCCGTGCCGAGGGCGACATTTCCGTACCGCTTTCCAGCCGGCCCACCTCGATCAAGAACCTGGAGTGGGAGCGCATCCACGAAACGCTGGTCGAAACCGGCTTCAACATCTCCGAAACGGCCCGCCGGCTTGGCCTGCATCGGCGCACCCTGGCCCGCAAGCTCGAGAAGCGTGTGGTGAGATAGCGGGAAGGTCCGGTGAGCCGCGGTGCCGCTCTCGGCACAGCCTTGGAAAAGGACCGCCCCATAGCTCCGACAGTTTTATGCAAGCGCCTCCGTTCACCGCGGCGGAGACGCTGGCCACCCGCGTCGGTTCCTGCCGGCGGCTCAGGAACGAGTTCCCGCATGCGGCGTTGCGTATCCGGATGGCAGTGCCGGAAGTCATGAGAACGCACCGCCGGTCGGAGATGCGTTGATGTCGATGCCAGGCTTGGCTTATGGCCCATTGGGCGACCGGTGCATGCATGTCTGTGTGGATATGCAGAAGCTATTTGCCGAACCGTCGCCTTGGGCGACGCCTTGGATAACCCGTGTCCTGCCTCAAATTGAGAGGCTGGTCGAAAGGCGTGCGGAACAGACGGTCTTCACGCGCTTCCTGCCTGCGCAAAGGCCGGGGCAAGGCGCTGGTACATGGAAACGCTATTATGAGCGCTGGGCCTCCATGGCGATCGACAATATCGGGCCGGAGATGATCGAATTGTTGCCGGCGCTCGCCGCTTACTGTCCGCCGGCGGCAGTCATCGACAAGCACATCTATTCCCCCTGGTTCGAAGGGCGCCTCAGGGCCTTTCTGATGGAACGCGAGATCGACACGCTGGTCGTCACGGGAGGCGAAACCGATGTGTGCGTCCTAGCCACCGTGCTCGGCGCCATCGATTTCGGCTATCGCGTGGTGCTCGTCACCGACGCATTGTGCAGCTCTTCCGACGCAACGCATGACGCGCTGCTTACCGTCTATCACCAGCGCTTCGCGCAGCAGGTCGAGACAGTCGAGATGGAAACGGTTCTCTCGAACTGGACTTGACGCCAGTGTAGCGTCAGCCTTCCCTGCGGGGTCTGTAGTGCTTATCTGTCCCAATCGCGGACATTGGAGCAGGCAAACGTGGCGCAACGATCGGGCAGTGCTGATCTTCCCCTTCACGGTGGACGCGTGCCGAAATGGCTGGGCGACCGCATGACGCGTCTCGGTGCCGTCATGTGCGAGGCGATCATCCATCACTATGGCCGCAACGAATTGCTGCGGCGTCTGGCGCATCCGTTCTGGTTCCAGTCCTTCGGCGCGGTCATGGGCATGGATTGGCATTCGTCCGGCATCACCACCAGCGTCGTCGGCGCCTTGAAACGCGGCCTCACGCCGCTGTCGGGCGAACTCGGTATCCACGTCTGCGGCGGCCGTGGAGCGCATTCGCGCAAAACCCCCCACGAGCTTGCCGCCATTGGCGAGCGCATCGGCTTCGACGGAGCCCGCCTTGCAACCGCAAGCCGGCTTGTCGCCAAGGTGGACAGCGCCGCCGTTCAGGACGGGTTCGATCTCTATCTGCATGGCTTCATCGTCACCGACGACGGCGACTGGGTGGTGGTGCAGCAAGGCATGAACGGTGACAGCAAGGTGGCGCGCCGCTATCATTGGCTGTCCGAAGGTTTGAAGAGTTTTGTCGACCAGCCGCATGCCGCCATCGAAGGCGCCAACCAGGGCGAGATCGTCAACCTGACCGACCGCCGCGCCGAAGCCTCGCGCCAGGGACAGCTTGATCTCCTCCAGGATCTTGGGCCGGACCGCATCCTTCGGGAGTTCGCCGCGCTGGAGCCCGGTACGGCACCGGCTCCGGTGCAGCCCCTGCTGCCGCATCTGATCATGCCGGCTCATCACGACGTTCGCGAAAGCGACGTCGTGATGCATCGCCTTCATGGCAACATGGCCGCCGCCGCGGAGCGAGGTCCAGCCGATTTTGCCGAGCTTCTCCTGGTTCCGGGCGTAGGCGCCCGCACGGTGAGGGCACTCGCTCTCGTTGCCGAAGTGGTGCATGGCGCGCCTTGCCGATTTTCGGACCCGGGTCGTTTTTCGCTGGCGCATGGCGGCAAGGACAGGCATCCGTTCCCTGTACCGCTCAAGGTCTATGACGAGACGATCGGCGTGCTGAAGTCCGCCGTGCAAAAGGCCAGGCTCGGTCGCGAAGAGGAAATCGGCGCCCTGAGGCGGCTCGACCATCAGTCGCGGCAGGTCGAGCGATACGTCACGGGTCCCAGCCTCAAGGAAATTGTCGCCGGCGAATTCGACCAGTCGCATCTGCTTGGCGGCCGCAGTGTCTTTGGTTGGGAACCGGCGCCGGATGAGTTGAGCGCCGACGAGAACAGGAAGGCGTGACGGGGCATCACGCCACGCGACGGTACCTGTGGTGGTCCTTGATGAATTTATTGAAGAAGCGGCCTTTCGAAGGAGCGCGCATGAACGCCGCATAGGTAGCCGGGGCGACGTCCTCATAGTCATAGCGGTTGCCGTGCGGCACGAACCAGACCGAGAGGATCCTGGTCGCGGGATCGTATTGCGTGTTTCGAATGACGGTCGATGGCATGCTGGCACCTGACGGCTCAGCCAAATAACCCGCCAGGCGTGGTGCGGTTCCGTGCCGCCATCCGACATTGCTACCTGTCGCTTGGGTTGCCGAACTTCGCATCGCGTTTCCTCGAATATCGATCGATGCGCGGCAGCTTGTCGGCAAAGTCGACCCAAGGCAGCCTGAGGTCCCAATAGGCATGGGCCTGTGGCCGCAGCCCTTCGGGTTTGTCGAAGAATCCGATCGTCAGATAAAGCTCGTCCGGCAGCCCTTCGTCGCTATAGCCTATCGAACTCCCGCAGTCGGGACAGAAAGTGCGGATAACACCCGGCGTCTTGGAAAAGGCCTTTGGCGCCCCCCTCAAAAGATTGAATTGGCTCGGCCGATACCCGACCCAGACGGTGAGTGGACTGCCGATGGCCCGTCGGCAATCGTCATCGTGATCGTAGCATATCCAGAAAGGCTCACCGTCCATGGTGGCGGCGATCGCCCCGCAAAAGCAGGCCCCGGTTTCAACGCGCGGCATCCGGCACTCCAAGGCTAGAACGTGCCCGGCGGCCCCCGACGGAACCGCCGTTGCTAAACTTTCACGCTCCTCCCGCGGTTCCGTTGCGCCGGTTTTGGGACGTATCCAGGGCGGGCAAGCGCGGTTCCCATATTGCCTTGTGGTCCGGCCTTCACCATCTAGGCAAAATGTCGCCGCTCAAACCGAAAACAGCCGGCCGTGTGGCCCAGCACGATCTCTTCGGTGCCGCTCAGGATGATCTGCCGGAGGGTTTCGCCTACCAGACCGGACTGATCACGCCACAGGACGAAATCGAACTCGTCCATCATCTAGAGGCACTGCCCTTCAAGGCCTTCGACTTCCATGGCCATCTGGCAAACCGGCGTGTCGTCGGTTTTGGCCTTCGCTACGATTATGACCGGCGCGAGGTGGTCGAGGCACCGCCGATACCTGATTTTCTGCTGCCCTTGCGCGAAAAGGTCGCGGCTTTTGCGCGCCGGCCGGCCGAAACCTTCGCGCAGGTCTTGATCAACGAGTACCGGCCCGGCGCCGGTATCGGCTGGCACCGCGACAAGCCGCATTTCGAGGATGTCGCGGGCGTTTCGCTGCTGGCGCCCTGCGATTTTCGCCTTCGGCGCAAGAATGGGTCTAAATGGGAGCGTCGGACCATCACTGTTGAGCCGAGATCGGCCTATCTCATGACGGGGCCGTCGCGGTCGCAATGGGAGCACAGCATCCCGCCGCTTGCCGAGCACCGCTACTCGATTACCTTGAGGACATTGCGGCCTCGCAATCCCTGAGCATGCGCAGAGGTTTGCACGGGAAGTTCCGCATCATCTCGCCATAGTGCTCAACCCGACCCGCGTACAGCGGGGCGGGTTGAACGATCCTGTGCTCTAACTCTTTGTTTTTACGCAATTCCGAACGGAAAACCGCTACGCACTTTTCCCTGGAATTGCCCTAGGTCAGCACCAGCACGATTTTGTATGTATCCGGATCGACGATCACGATCCGGCCGTCGGCGAGAACGAAATACTCGTACGCCTCGTAGGCCGGAACGATCTTCACGATGCGAGCCGGCAAGCGATGCAGCCTGACCTTGTGCCGCGGAACTTCGATGCCGACGGAGACGTCGAAGTCGACGTTCGTGACCGGCTCGACCTTGGTTTCCCTGATCACATGAGTGATCTGGGTCTTCTGTTCAACCGTCACATTGTTGATGGAAGCGGTCGAGGTCTTGTCCTGCGTGGAGGCCTTGCCTTGGGCCTGCTGATCGGTCTGGACCTTTGTCTTGTCCTGAGCCTGCTGATCGGTGGTGGTGCCGGCCTTGCCCTGTGCCTGCTGATCGGTCTGGACCTTTGTCTTGTCCTGAGCCTGCTGATCCGTTGTGGTGCCGGCCTTACCCTGTGCCTGCTGGTCGGTCTGGACCTTGGTTTTGTCCTGGGCCTGCTGGTCGGTCTTGGTGCCAGACTTACCCTGTGCCTGCTGGTCGGTCTGGACCTTGGTTTTGTCCTGGGCCTGCTGGTCGGTCTTGGTGCCAGCCTTGCCCTGCGCCTGCTGGTCCGTCTGGATCTTCGTCTTGCCCTGGGCCTGCTGGTCCGTGGTGGTGCCGGCCTTGCCCTGGGCCTGCTCCTCTGTCTTGGCCTTGGTCTTGTCCTGAACCTGCTGATCAGTCTGGGACTTGGTGCCCTGTGCCTGCTCCTTCATCTTCGAGCCCTTCTGGCAGTTGGTCGTGCCGGAAGCGCAATTTGTGTCCGCTCCTGATTGGCTATCGGCGGGCTGCTGCGTCTGAGCCATCGCCGTCCCGCAGCCTAGCCCGATCGCCAGCATGCTGGTAATGAGAACATGTTTCATAGGAAATCTCCTTCGGAGAGTTCGTCCCTTCAAGGGGTAAAACTTCGGCCAAAAAAGATTGTTCCGAACTGGCTGCGTTAATGCACCGCTCCCGATGGGACCCCGAGATCGATCTTCACGGTCTTACTTCACGCCGATACCGGCGGTGAGGCCGCCATCTATCTTGTAGTCGGCGCCTGTGCAGAAGCCGGCCTTCGACGAGCACAGGAAAGCGATGAGTTCCGCCACTTCCTCCGGTTCGCCGATGCGGCCGAGCGGATGGGCCGCGCCGAAGCGCCTGTAGGCCTCTTCCACGTCGGCATCGCTGCCGCCGTCGTCACGCGCGGCCTTTTCGAGGATCGGTGTGCGGATCGAGCCCGGGCTGACCGAATTGACCCTTATGCCGGACGCGGCATAGTCGAGTGCCAGCGAACGCGTCAGCGTATGAATGGCGCCCTTGGTCGTGGCATAGGCGGCAACGTTCTGCTGACAGGCGAAACCCTGCACCGAAGCGACGTTGACGATGGCGCCGCCGCCACGCTTGATCATTTCCGGGATGCCGAAATGGGCGGTCAGATAGATCGAGCCGACATTGATCGTCATAGCCCGGTTCCACGTTTCCCAGTCGGTTGTCGTCGCCGTTCCGTAGGGATGCACCGCCGCCGAATTGACGATGACGTCTATGCCGCCGAATTTCGCCACGCCGGCCACGACCGCGTCGCGAACCTGCTCGGAAACGGAGACGTCAACCGTTTGCACCAGCGCATCGGCTCCGGACTTGGCGAGGCTTTCCCGCATGGCGGCGTTGGCCGCGCTGTCGATCCCGCAGGCGACGATCGCGGCGCCCCCAGCCGCCAGGCGTTTGGCGGCTGCCAGGCCGATACCGGTCGTTCCTGTCACCAATGCCACCTTGCCGTCAAAATCCTTCATCGCGGAAGCTCCTTCATTGCTATCGAAACCGGCTCTCAGTTTGACACTCATCGTGGTCAAACAATAGGTTGCCCGTCTCTCGCAGAAAGGAAGTGGCCATGGAACAGTGTTGGCGTTGGTACGGTCCCGATGATCCGGTGACGCTTGAACATGTCAAACAGGCTGGCGCCACCGGCGTGGTTTCAGCGCTTCACCATATCTATGATGGCAGGGCCTGGCCTGAGGCCGATGTGCTCGAACGCAAGCGCATCATCGAGGCGGCTGGGTTGACCTGGTCGGTCGTCGAGAGCATTCCGGTTCACAATTCCTTCAAGATCGGCGCGCCGGAGCGCGAGCGCTATGCCGGCTATTATCGCGACAGCATCCGCGCGCTCGCGAAGGCCGGAATCCAGACGATCTGCTATAATTTCATGCCTGTGGTCGACTGGACTCGCACCGACCTGGCCTACCGGCTGCCGACGACCGGTTATGCCTTGCGCTTCGACGCCATCGACTTCGCTGCCTATGATCTCTTTGTCTTGCAGCGCAAGAACGGCGCGGCAAGCTATACGCCGTCACGTATTGCCCAGGCCGAGGAGCGCCTGAAGGCGCTGACACCGGAGCAGATCGGCCAGATCGAGCGCAATCTGATCGCCGGCCTGCCGGCTACGGAGCGTAGCTATAACAGGGACAGTTTCCGCGAGGCGCTGGCGGAATACGACGCGATTGGGCCTAAGGAACTGCGCGACAATCTTGCCTGGTTCCTGCGCGAGATCATCCCGGCGGCCGAAGAGGCGGGTGTGCGTATGTGCATCCACCCCGACGATCCGCCCTTCTCGCTTTATGGCCTGCCGCGCGTCGTTTCGACGGCCGAGGATGCGCGTTTCATCCTCGAGACGGTCGACAGCCCGGCCAATGGTTTGACGTTCTGCACCGGCTCCTACGGTACGCGCGCCGACAACGACATTGTCGCCATGGTCAAGGAATTCGCCGACCGCATCCATTTCGTCCATCTGCGCAACATCACCATCGAGGAGGACGGTTCGTTCTACGAGGCCGAGCATCTCGAGGGCGGCACCGACATGGCGCATGTCATCCTCGCTTTGATGCAGGAAGAGAAGCGCCGTCGCGGAGAAGGCCGAGCCGACTGGCAAATTCCGATGCGACCCGATCATGGCCATCTGCTTGCCGACGACATCGGCAAGAAGAAGATCAACCCCGGCTATTCGCTCATCGGCCGGCTGAAAGGCCTCGCGGAACTGCGCGGCATCATGCGTGCGGTGGAGCGGTTCGGGCTGGCCTGAAGTCATCGGGCGGCAAGCTATCGTTTGCGATCTTTCGCCGAAATGTCGCGACAGGTCTGAGCGAGCGCTTCGCTTCGTCCGGCATTCGCGTGCCCTAGCCACCCGATTGTCGATGAAGCCAGGGCTGCCCTACGACGAGAAGCGGCCTCGACGGGTGGTCAACAATTTCATCGAGCTGGCACGCAAATTTTCGAGGTCGGTCGTGTAGTGCTCGTCGGCGCACTTCATGCTTGGCCAGTGTCCGATGAAAGCGGGCGACTTTCGCGCCACTGGGACCAGCCATCGGCGCGGGGCACGCTTATGAAAAAAGGACAGTCCTTTGACGATCTTCCCTTTCACCGAAGCCAGTCCGATCCAGTTCCAGGCGCCGCTGCCGAAGACGTCGGATGTGGTCATTGTCGGCGGTGGCATCATCGGCGTGACCGCGGCTTTGTTCCTGGCCCGTCGCAACATACCGGTGACCTTGCTGGAGAAGGGACGCATCGCCGCGGAGCAGTCCTCGCGCAACTGGGGCTGGATTCGCCAGCAGGGCCGCGACGCGGACGAATTGCCCATCGTCATCGAAGCGCAGCGTCTCTGGCGCCAACTGGCCGAGGAGTGCGGCGAGGACATAGGCTTGACGCAGACGGGCGTGACCTATCTTGCGCGGACCGACAAGGAGATGGCCGGTTTCGCCAAGTTCCTGAAGATCGCCGAGGCCCATGGCGTCGACACGCGCCTCCTCGACCAGGGCGAGACCGCCAAGCTGATCCCGGCCATGTCGCGCCCGTTCAAGGGCGCCATGACCACGCCGTCGGACATGCGTGCCGAGCCCTGGGTCGCCGTGCCGGCGCTTGCCCGCCTGGCCGCTCGCCAGGGTGTCACAATCATCGAGAACTGTGCGGCACGCATGCTCGACATCTCAGCAGGGCGCATCAGCGGTGTCTGGACCGAACGAGGCCGCATCGCCACCTCGAACGTGCTTGTCGCCAGCGGCGCCTGGACGTCGCTGTTCCTGCGCGCGCATGGCGTCTCGATCCCGCAGCTCAGTGTCCGCACGACCGTCGCGGCGACCGCGCCTATGCCAGAAATCCATGCCGGCGCTGCCGCGGACGAACGCATCGCCTTCCGGCGTAGAAAGGACGGCGGGTACACGCTCGCGGCGGGAGGCAGCCACCTGCTCTATGTCGGGCCGGATGCATTGCGTCACGCACCGAAATACCTGCCTGCCCTGAAGGCAAATCCTTTCGGCACGCGCTACCTGCCGGCGGCGCCGCGTGCATATCCGGACAGCTGGTCCACCCCGCGCAAATGGGATGCCGACAAGGAAAGCCCGTTCGAACGCATGCGCGTTCTCAATCCTGCCCCGGAACCCAGGGCCCTTCGCGCCATCGATCATGGGTTCAAGGCGCTTTTTCCGCAATTCGAGGCGGTGCCGCTCAGGGCAAGCTGGGCCGGCATGATAGATGCGATGCCGGATGTCGTGCCTGTGGTCGATCGCGCCGTGACGGTCGATGGCCTCGTCATCGCCACCGGGATGAGCGGCCATGGCTTCGGCATAGGGCCTGGCATGGGCCGCGTCCTGTCCGACTTGATCCAGGGCAACGAGACTGGGCACAACCTTCACAGGTTCCGTCAATCCCGGTTCAGCGACGGCAGCCCTATCCGGATGGGACCATCGCTTTAGGCGAAATTGCCCTGACGCCGGTTGGGGCGGCAGGTCAGGTCGGGCGACCTGATTGTAAGCTTTCGAGAGGTTGTCCATTTGGACCGGACCGTTCCCCGCTCACGCGAGCGCCGCGCTGATGGCGAGAAGCGCGGCTTGCCGACCTGCGCCGTGGTCGCGGCGTCACCTCCGCACCGGCTGAGATGCCTCCGTCTCGTGCGCCGGCAGCGCCGCCGCCAGCCGGTCCGCCCATTCCTTGATGCCCGACCGTGTCGACAACAAGTCCTGCCTGATCTCGACAAGGACGGCGGGGATGCCGCGATCATCGCCATGGATGGGTACGGCGTAGTCGGCATCGCGGCTGATCACATAGGGTACGTTGGCCGCGACGTTGAGTGCGGCGTCGGTGCGCAGGCCCGAAAGGATCGCCGCTGCGAGATCGGCTGCATGACCATGCAGCACACCCGCATGCCAAGGCCTGGCGACACCCAGGAACACCGGTGTGAAGGAATGGATCGTCACGATCCGCGTCGGCCGGCCCTCGGCCACACGGCGATCGAGGTGCGCGGCCACCCGCTCATGGAACGGCGAAAACATGATTTCCGCGCGCCGGTCTCGTTCCGCTCCGTCGACGCCGGCATTGCCGGGAATGTCAGTGTCTTCCGACAGCACCGGAATGCTGCCCAGGCTGCCCAGTGGCCGGTTGAGATCGATCAGCAGTCGGGAATAGCCGCTGAGAAAGGCCGCTGCATCAAGCCGTGCCGATAACAGGCGCGTCACCTCCGCGGCGCCGATGTCCCATGCGATGTGGCGCTGCAGATGACTGGCATCGAGCCCGAGCCGGCGGTACTCCGCCGGCATATGGTTGGACGCATGCTCGCACAGCAGCACGATCTCGCAACGGCCATGCTCGTTGAGCACCTCGACGGCTTCGGGCCAATCTTCTTGGGGGCGCGAGCTTTTTTCGGCCTGCGCAGTCATCAATAAAGCGTCCGGTAGAGATCGCAGATGGCAGCTGGATCAAGGCCTGCCAGGCGCTCGGCTTCATGCTGCTTCAACCCGACGAAGGTCTCGATGAAGATCGGGGCGAACCATCCCGTAACGGTCTTGTCGGCCAGGAGCGCATCCAGTGCCGCCGGCAAGGTCTCGGGAAGCCGCACCAGACCGAGTTCCGCCCGTTCCGTCTCGCTCATCAGCGTCGGGTCGCCAGTGACCAGCGGCGGTGATGGCAAGTCCGCCTTCAGCCCCTCCAGCCCGGCGCGGATGATCGCCGCCAGCGACAGATAGGGATTGCCGGTTGCGTCGGCCGCCCGGTACTCGACATTATACTGCCGTGCCGGATCGCGTCCGCCGATCGTCACCGTCGGACAGATGCGGAGCGACGCCTCGCGGTCGCGGTCGGCGAGCCAGGTGTAGGACGAACTCCAACTGTGCGGCTTAAGGCGATAGAAGGACGACACGCTCGACGCCGTCATGGCGGTCATGGCGGGCAGATGGCGCAGCACGCCGGCGCAGAAGGCGCCAGCCTTGGCGGACAGGCCGCCGGGACGCGCCGGATCGTAAGTTGCCGGCTTGCCGGCTTCGTCGACGAAGCTGAAATGGATGTGCACGCCGTTGCCGACGGCATCCGGGGCGACCTTGGGCGCGAAGCTCGCGCGCCAGCCGGCATTGCGTGCCACTTCGCGCGTGATTTCGCGGATCGCGACGGCGCGATCTGCTGCCGTGAGCGCATCGGCCGGCTCGTGCGTCACTTCGAATTGCTCACTGCCGAATTCGGCGATGACCACTTCGGGGCCGACACCTGCCTCTTCGAGTGCCGCCATCAGATTGGGGGCGAACGGGTCGGTGCGGCGCAGGGCGGCAAAGGACATCGAATGTGCCGGCGCGAAGCTGCCGCCGGCAATGTTGAATTCGTGCTCGAAGGCGGCGATAACGGAAAGGCCGGTGGCCGCCTTCAATTCCGCCAGCGCATCCCGGAGCATGGTCCGCGTGCAGCCAAGCCACGGGCTGCCATCGAGCTCGACGATGTCGCCGGCCACCATGTCGAAGGGCGTCGCCGATCCCGTCCGCTCGGTGCGGAAGCGCGCCTTGAGATCCGGGATCAGCCGAAGGTCACCGGACGAACCCCAGGGATTGGGATCGACGATCGAATTGAACGGCGTCATCGACAGATTGGCCTGCAGCCAGCCGACCCCTGTCGCGGCGGTCTTTTGCAATCTACTTTCGACCACGAAGCGGCCCCGCGTAATGGCGGAGAGATCCGTGGTGACGACGGCGACGAGAGGCTCCACGGCAGATGTCATGCCTTTTTTCCCAGAGCGTTGAAGCGGTCGACGACGGTGTCGGTGTCCGTGACCCAGCAATAGCCGCCAAAGGCCTTCAGCGCGATGTCGTGGCGCTCCTGGGTAATGGTGGCGCAGGCATCCGATACGCAGGTGACGAGATAGCCGCGGTCGGCGCCGTCGCGCACTGTCATGTCGACGCACTGGTCGGTCAGCACGCCGACCACGACGAGATAGCGGATGCCAAGGTTTTTCAGCAGGTAGTCGACATTGGTCGAGTTGAAGATGCCCGACGAGGTTTTCGGCAGCATGATCTCGTCGCCGACCGGCCCCAGCGATGGCACTGGCAGGCCTTCGGGGAGGCTGGGCGCAACATGGATCGGCGTCAGCTTGTGGTCAAGCGAGCGGTCGCGGCCGTCTTCGGTCAGGCTCTGGATGATGGTGTGCAGCACTTCGACGCCATTGGCCCTCGCCGCCGCCAGCAGGCGCTCCTGGTTGGGGATCGTCTGCGAGCATGTCTGCCGGTAGAAATAATGATCGGGTCCGCGTTCTGGATGCGAAGGATCGGCACCCGGCTCCAGCCAGATGCGTTGCATGTCGACCAGCAGCAGCGCTGTCTCGCCGGTACGAAAAGCTTCGTCTCGCTTGGGTAGGGCTTGGGTCATGCCTTCTCGTCCTGCTTTGCTGCTTTGGGTCCAGGTATCTTGCGCGGTCCTGATGTCTTGCGCATGCCGCTCCCTTCCGCATCGCTGTCGAGCGTCACCGCATTGGCGTGCCGCACTTTCTCGATCCTCTCGATGCGAGCCCGAGCGTCGTCGCCCAGCGTCGAAACGATCTGGGCCGTCAGCGCCTCCATCTGTGCGATCGCCGGCGCCAGCGTGTCATAGGGCGAGGCGACTTCGAGCGGGCTGACGATCGTGACTTCGGCAAGGTCCGATATCGGCGACAGCCATTGGTCGGTGAACAGAAGAATGCGTACATCGAGCGCGGCGGCTTGGCGCGTATAGGCCATCACGTCCAACTGGTAGCGGCGATAGTCGAAGACGACGAGCACGTCGCGACGGCCGAGGTCGGCCAGCGTGTCGAACGCCTGCGGAGAGAGCACGCCGAGATCGCGGACCCCGGTGCGGAACTGCACGAGATATCCAGCCAGCATCCCGGCGATGTGGCGGCTGAACCGGCCGCCGACCAACAAGATTTCGCCCTTGGCCTCCATCAAAAGGCGGGCGGCACGCTCGTAGGTCTGGACCGGTGTCGCCGCAGTGGCTTTCTGCAGGGCCGTGGTAACGGAATCGAGATAGGCAAGCACCGCGCTGTCACTGGAACCGCTTTGCCGCTTGGTCTCCATCATCAACAGCGGCGAATGCAGCCTGGCCTCGACCTCGGCGAGCAGCTTTGCCTGAAAGTCCGGGAACCCTTCATAGCCGAGCTTGACGACCAGCCGGACAACGGTGGGATCGCTGACGCCGGCGCGTCGCGCAAGCGACGATGCGGTACCGAGGCCCGAGGTCGGGAAGTCCGTCAGCAGCAGCCTGACGATCTTCTCTTCCGACGGCGTCAGCGCCAGATCCCCGCGCATCAGAACATCGCGTATCGCCATAGGCCTCCCCTGAAATATATGCTGTGTTGAGTTTATTTCAGATATTTTAATTATGGTCAATAATGAAGAGATATTGACATACTTCCGAGACTGGCGACAATGATGAAGGCACACAACCCGCATCGCCAGAACTGACTGGTGTACCGGCAAGGAACAAATGATACCCAATCTCAACATCGTGCCGTTCGTCAGCGTCGACAATATGATGAAGCTCGTGCTCAGGATCGGCGTCGAGCGGTTCCTGGTTGAGCTCGCCGGCTATATCGAGGACGACTTCCGCCGCTGGGAGCTGTTCGACAAGACCCCCCGCGTCGCTTCGCACAGCGCCGAGGGCGTTATCGAGCTGATGCCGACCAGCGACGGCGAGGTCTATGGTTTCAAATACGTCAACGGTCATCCCAAGAACATGCGCGAGGGCCGCCAGACCGTGACTGCCTTCGGCATGCTGGCCGACGTCCACAACGGCTATCCCGTGTTGCTGTCCGAGATGACCATTCTGACCGCACTGCGCACGGCGGCCATGTCAGCCCTTGCCGCGAAGCACTTGGCGCCGGCCGAGTCCCGCTGCATGGCGCTGATAGGCAACGGCGCCCAGGCTGAGTTCCAGGCGCTGGCCTTCAAGGCACTGCTCGGCGTCGACAGGCTGCGGCTTTACGACATCGACCGTTCGGCAACACAGAAATGCATTCGCAATCTCGCCGGCCTCGGCTTCGACATGACGGCCTGCACGAGCGCGCAGGAAGCGGTCGAGGGTGCGGACATCATCACCACCGTCACCGCCGACAAGCAGTATGCCACCATACTGACCGACAACATGGTCGGCTCGGGCGTGCATATCAACGCGGTTGGCGGCGACTGCCCCGGCAAGACCGAACTGCACCGCGACATCCTGCTGCGCTCCGACATTTTCGTCGAATACCCGCCGCAGACCCGCATCGAAGGCGAGATCCAGCAGCTCGCGCCGGGTCATCGGGTGACCGAGCTGTGGCAGGTGGTCACCGGCGCCGTTGAGGGCCGGCGCGACGCCGGCCAGATCACGCTGTTCGATTCGGTGGGCTTCGCCATCGAGGACTTTTCGGCATTGCGCTATGTCAGGGATCAACTGAGATCGACCGGCCTCTACCAGGAGCTCGACATGCTCGCCGACCCCGACGAGCCACGCGACCTGTTCGGCATGCTGCTCAGGGCAGCCCAATAGCGTGGAGGTCGCGCGCCTGCTGGCGGTCCGTATCGCCCGGAATGATCGCGGTCATTGTCAGCTTGCCGGCGCGCGCGCAAAAATTGTTCATCGCGGCGGCCTCGAAGGGCCGATCGTTTCTTTCTTGGCAATCTGGAGTCAATGAGACTTGCAGGCATTGCCGGCGGGTGTGACCGCCGAAAAGTGCACGCCTGTCCAACAGTCCTGGTTTGCGGACGATAACATCCGCACAAAGCCGGGAAAGGAGCCTGATATGCCCAGAATAGTACCCGTGCTCGACTTGAGCCGCTTTGAACAAGGCGCGTCGGAACGCCGGACATTTCTGGCGGATCTGCGTTCCGCGTCGCGCGACATCGGCTTTTTCTACCTGGCCGGACATGGCATTTCGTGGGCGGAAATCAGTGAAGTGCTCACCGCGTCGCGCCGCTTCTTTGCCTTGGCCGAGGCCAACAAGCTCGCGATCGAAATGGTGAAATCCCCGCAGTTCCGTGGCTATACCCGCGCCGGCGGCGAGCTGACCAAGGGCAAGGCCGATTGGCGCGAACAGCTCGACATCGGCGTCGAGCGTCAGCCCATAGCGCAAGGGCCAGGAATTCCCGCCTGGACCCGGCTGCAGGGGCCGAACCAGTGGCCCGCTGCGTTGCCGGAACTCAAACCCGCCCTGCTGGCATGGCAGGCCAAGGCAACAGCAGTGGCCATCAGGCTGTTAAAAGCCTTCGCGCTGTCGCTCGATCAAGCCGAGGACGCTTTCGACCCGATCTACCGCGAGCAGCCAAACCACCGCATGAAAATCGTGCGCTATCCCGGCCGAGAGGCGACCGGCGATGACCAGGGTGTCGGCGCGCACAAGGATGGCGGTTTCCTGACGCTGTTGCTTCAGGATGACAATAAGGGGTTGCAGGTCGACTATGACGGAAGCTGGGTGGATGTGGACCCCATTCCCGGTACGCTCGTCGTCAACATCGGCGAATTGCTCGAACTGGCCTCAAACGGCTATTTGCGGGCGACCGTGCATCGTGTCGTGACGCCGGCGGCCGGCATTGAACGCATTTCGGTGCCGTTCTTCTTCAGCGCCAGGCTCGATGCGACGATACCGCTGCTTAGCCTTTCCGAGGATCTGGCGGCGCAGGCGCGCGGGCCGGCCAGCGATCCGGACAATCCGCTGTTTCGCGATGTCGGAACCAATGTGCTGAAAAGCCGGCTACGCTCGCATCCCGACGTCGCTCGGCGCCATTATGTGGATCTGCTCGAGCCGGAAAGCCGGGCCGGCTGAGTCTTGGACGAGAAAGAACGGGATTTTTGCCATCCTGACCGATTCTTAGAAAATCATTCGTCGTATTCGTCGGGGAATCGGCTCAAAAAGGAAAAACCGTTCGGTATTTTCCTCCCATTTCACCGAGCGGTGTTCCCCTCTGAAGGTTATGACCTTCTTTTTTTGGCCGGGCCGTTTCGCGCCCGGCCATTTTTCTTTCCGCCCTGCGTGTTGCCGGTGCGGAGCCGATCCGGCAGAGTTCAACATCCGCCGGCGGTTGCAATCACTGGAAGAGGAGAGGATCTCATGACATCCAACGTCGCCGTGATTGCCGGGGCGGGCTCCGGATTGAGCGCCTCGCTCGCGCGTCTTCTCGCCAGGGAAGGGTTCCATGTCGTCCTGGCCGCCCGAAACATCGAGAAGCTCGATGCCTTGCAAGCGCAAACCGGCGCGCAAGCCGTGGCGACGGATGTCTCGGATCCGGCATCGGTCGAGCATCTGTTCGATATCGCGGACAAGGCTGGCCCGCTTTCCCTCGTGATTTTCAACGCCGGTGGCCGCGCTCGCGGTCCAATAGCCGAACTCGATCCCGAGGCTGTCCGACAGGCTTTGCTGATCGGGGCCTATGGCGGGTTCCTGGTAGCTCAGCAAGCGGCCCGCCGGCTGATCGCTCAAGGGGCGGGGTCGATCCTCTTCACCGGAGCGACAGCAAGTGTGAAGGGGTTCGCCGGCTCCGCCGGCTTTGCGATGCCCAAATTCGGATTGCGCGGGCTGGCGCAATCCATGGCCCGCGAACTGGCGCCCAAGAACATCCACGTTGCGCATTTCATCATCGACGGCGCCATTGCTTCGGCCGCTTCCGGACAGGAGCCCGGGCCGCAGGATCGCCGGCTGTCTCCGGATGCGATCGCAGAGGCCTATCTCGCCATCCACCGCCAGCACCGCAGCGCCTGGACCTGGGAAATGGAACTCAGGCCGTGGGTTGAAAATTTCTGACTGGATCAGCGATCCATGCGACTTTTGCATGGCTCGTCTGCACGGCCCTTGAGGAGAGTCGACATCGGATGAGGATGTCACTATATAGCGGCGGCTTCGCGGGCTCACGCCTTGAAGCGCAACGTCATAGGCGGCTGTAGCGACAGCCAGTGAGATTAAGAAACGGACTGGAAGCCGTAAAAGGTAGAAGCAATTGCTCGGAGCGGGAAGACCCCGCCAACGGTACAGTCCTTCAGAATCAGAAAATGTTCTTCACCCCTCGATTTCCTTCGGCTCTGTGGACCCTGGACGGCTTCGGCTTGCCGACTGGCCGCGACTCGGCTCGAATGGGAACATGCATCCTTCGCGGGATGCCGACGCTTATGATTACCAACCGGCTTTGCCGCCAGGGAACAGCAGTATGAGTGAACACGCGATCGAGTTCTTGCGGGGATGGATCGGCGAAAAGGTCCATTGCCAGTCCCACGCCAGGATCGAGAAGCAGGCCGAGACGTTGGCCCGCGAATGCGCCGCCAAGGCGGCCGAGGTCGGCATACCGCTGGAGGACATCCAGGAGGAAGTCGGCGACATCCAGGAATTGATCGCTTCCCGGCTCGAGGAAGCGGCCGAGGCCGACGAAAACCAGCAGGCCTCAAGCAAAGCCGCGGAATAACTGCGGGTCAAACCTGTTCGAAACGCGCGGGCTTCGGCCCGCGTTTTCGTCTCAGCCATTCCTCTCAGCCAAACTTTTCTTCCAGCCAGGCCTTTGGCAGCGCCGGCACGAAATTGCCGTCGCGCCCGGTCATGTCGTCATTGGCGATAAGAGCGTTGAGGATGGATTCCTCCACCGTCTGAATCACCGCATCGAAGAACGGGTCGATGTCTGTATCGGGGATGAAATCGGCGCTGGCGATGCGGCCGGACAGCCCCAGCGCCGCGGCGGGATTGGCCGTCGAGAAGGCGAGGAAGATATCGCCCGAACTGTGATAGCCGAAGCCGCCCGTCAAGGCGACGCCGAGCGGCACACGGCGCGCCAATCGCTTCATCTGATGCGGCAGGAAAGGCGCGTCGGTCGCGATGACGGCGATGATTGAGCCCTTTTCCGCGCGCGACGTGGCTTCGCGGATCGCCGGTTCGGTGAGTTCGGGCTCGGCGCGCAGGCCGCGAATGGTGAAATTATGCCGCTTGCCGAAATTCGACTGCACGAAGGCGCCGACCGTGTAGGTGCGCCCCTGCCATGCGACGATGCGCGAGGCCGTGCCGGACCCTGCCTTGAAGCCGAAGGTGATCATGCCGGTGCCGCCGCCGACGCTGCCTTCCTCGACCGGTCCGCCGGCGGCGCCGTCAAGGGCTTCGGCGACGTGCTCCGACGTTAGATGGTGGCCGTTGATGTCGTTGAGAAATCCGTCATAAGTCTCCGCCGCCACCGGCAGCCCCCAGGCGCTGTCGATCGCGGCAGGCAGCACCCGGTTCATCCAGCGCAGCGTGCCGTCACGCGAAACACCGCAGGAATGCGTGTTGGTGATGGTGACCGGGAAGTTGAAGGCGCCGGTTTCCTCGATGATGTGCGAGCCGGTCATCTCGCCATTGCCGTTCTGGCTGAAAATGCCGGCGAAGACCGGGGTGGCCAATTCGGCGCGCGGCCTCGGCAGGATTGCGGTCACGCCGGTGCGCACCGGCCCCTTGCCGACGATAAGCGGACCATCGCCCGATATCAGCGTCGCATAGCCTACAGCGACGCCGGGCACGTCGGTGATCGCGTTGAACGGCCCGGGCGTTCCGTCGAAGCCGATGGTGAAGCTTCGCGCACGCGGCTTGCCGGACGGCGTTGCCAGATGGTGCGGATTGTCGATCATGCTCTTAGAACAAGGATCCCTGATTGCCGGGTTCCTTTGCCTTTGCCGCCGGTCTGGCCACGGGCTTTGGCCGCGCCGCGCCACTGGTTGCCACCGCATCCGCCGTGCCATCGGCGAACTCCAGCGACAGCGCCATCCCCGACACCACGTCGGCGGCCTGCTTGATGACCGCGCCGTCGGCATCCTTCACCAGCGCGAAGCCGCGCGCCAGGACGGCCTTGTGCGAAAGCGTCGCCATCAGCCGGTCGGCCTGGACGATGCGGCCGCGCAACCGCTCCAGCCTGAGCAGCATCGCCTGGCCGCCGCGTCTCGTCAAAGCCGTCAGAAGATCCCTCTGCACACGTTGGCGCCGGGCTGTCGGCTCGATCGTGATGCGGCCCTGCAGCAAAGCCAATTGCTGCCTGTGCCGCTGCAGCGATGCCTTGGCGCATTTTGGCAACTGATCCGCGGCACGATTGAGCTCCGCGCGCCGGCTTCTGGCCAGAGTGCGCAGCGCCCCTTGCGCCCGCAAAAGGCTACGGTCGTTGGTGCGCCGCGCTTCGGCAATCCGCTGCGACAGCATTGCCGGCGTCAATTTTACAGCGAAGAATCGCGCCCGCTTGCGCTCGGTGGAAACCATCAGGCCACGACCGAGCCTCGATGTCGCCTCGTCCAGGCGCCGGCGCGGCAGCGCCAGCAATTGATCGGGCGAGGGCAGCGCACGCGCCGCCGCACGGGCTGCCTGCCGCTTGCGTTCGAAATTGCGCAAGACGGCGGCCTTGAGCCGCGCGCCGAGGCTGGCCAGCGTCGCTTCGAGGTCAGCCTTCACCGGCACGGCGATTTCGGCCGCGCCCGTCGGTGTCGGCGCCCGCACATCCGCGACAAGGTCGATCAGCGTCCAGTCGGTTTCGTGGCCGACAGCCGAAATCACCGGAATGCCCGAGGCGGCGACGGCGCGGGCGAGTGCCTCGTCGTTGAAGCCCCACAGATCTTCCAGGCTGCCGCCGCCGCGCGCCACGATCAGCAGATCGGGGCGCTGAATGGGGCTGTCCCATGCCAGCGCGTTGAAACCGGTGACGGCACTGGTCACTTCCGCACTCGCCGTGTCGCCTTGAACCCGCACGGGCCAGACCAGCACATGCAGTGGAAAGCGGTCCTTGATGCGATGGATGATGTCGCGGATGACCGAGCCGGTCGGCGAGGTGACCACGCCGATGACGCGTGGCATGAACGGCAGCCGGCGTTTGCGCACCGCATCGAAAAGCCCCTCCGCCTGCAGCCGGCGTTTGCGCTCCTCCAGCAGCGCCATCAGCGCCCCGGCGCCGGCCGGCTCGAGATTGTCGATGACGATCTGGTAGTTGGACTTGCCGGGATAGGTGGTGAGCTTGCCGGTGGCGATCACCTCCATCCCTTCCTCGGGACGGAATTTCAGCCGGCTCATCGTGCCTTTCCAGACCACGGCGTCGAGCCGCGCACGGTCGTCCTTGAGCGCGAAATAAGCATGGCCGGAGGAATGCGGCCCACGATAACCTGAGATTTCGCCGCGCACCCGCACATTGCCGAAGACGTCCTCGACCGTGCGCTTCAGCGCGCCTGATATTTCGCTCACCGTGTATTCGGTGGCGTTGGTGCGTGATTCGGATGCTGCTTCGCTCATCGGTCGATTGGGGGCCGGTTGGACGCCGCCGTCAAGGCGGCCGTGTCAGGCCCGATAGTCATGACCCGGTTTTTTACCAGCCCGGCAGGATCTGGCTCGGCTTGCTTCGCTTCATCTTGGCGAAGGCGAGGGCCGCGAAATCGAACGTTCCCGTCTCCTCGCCGAGCGGCACCGAGATGTTGTCCAGGCTTTCCGAGATGTGGCGGGCAAGCGCATCGACGATCTCCGGCCGCGAGGTCTGGCCGCGCATGATGCCGATGCGGCAGTCGGGCAGGGCGCCGAAGCCGTCCGCCTCGCCCAGCACCCGCATGCCGGGCCTGAGCGCGCATTCCGGCAGCACCGAGATCGCCAGCCCCGACAGCACGGCGGCGGTGATCACGGTCGCTGAGAAACTGGTGAACAGGATGCGGTAGTCGCGGTTCTGCTGGTCCAACACGTCGACCGCGGCGCGCCTCCAGATGCAGTTCGGCCGGCCGAAGGCCATCGGCAGCGTCTCCTGTTCATGTGTCGCATGGTTGGCCGAGGAGACCCAGAGCAGCGGTTCACGCCGCACCACCTCCGACTGGCCGCGCACATCATTGTGCGTCACCAGCGCTAGGTCGAGATTGCCGCGCTTGATGTGCTCGACCAGCCCCGGCGTCGGTTCGCAGATGACGGTCAGTTCGACGCGCGGATTGGAGCGCGTGAACCGTGCCATGATCTCGGGCAGGAAACGGTCCGCATAATCGTCAGGCGTGCCGATGCGGATCGTGCCTTCGAGCCTCTGGTCATCGAAGGCTGCGAGCGTTTCGCGGTTGAGATAGAGCAATCGCCTTGCGTAGGAGAGCAGTTTGTCGCCTTCCTCCGTCAGCCTGTTCGAGCGCCCCTCCTTCTCGAACAGCGGCTTGCCGATCCGCTCCTCCAGCCGCCGCATCTGCATCGACACCGCCGACTGGGTGCGGTGCACTTCTTCCGCAGCGCGGGTGAAGCTGCCGGTATCGGCAATCGAGATGAAGGTCTGCAATTGATCGAGATCGAGCGGCGCTTTCATCGGTCCAATCCATCACTGCTGTTGATATTAAAGATTAGAAACATTCGTTGGATTAATCAATTGGTCGATGGCAAATTGGCATTGTCCAAATGAAAGCCCATGCATGTCGCCCAAAAGTGGACACCGGTTTGGGACGACGACATGCATCTCTAGAATTGTATTGAGACCGGAACGGTCGCTGTCGCCAGCGCCGATCGTCGGGTTTCGTCCGTTCGAGTCTGAAGGAGACCGACATGACCACGATCGATTTCGCCACCGAGACCTCGCGCATCACCTCGCGTCCGGCCGTTGCGACGCGCGTGGCCAACATTGTCTCCAACGCCTACCGCGCCTGGAAAAACCGCCGGGCCTTCTACCGCCTTGGCGAGATGTCGGACGCAGAACTCGCCGATATCGGCCTCACGCGCGCCGACCTTTGTGTCGCCATCGACGTGCCGTTTGGCCGCGATCCCACGGTAATCCTGCGTGAAATTACCAGCGATCGCGTCGAAACGATCGAGGAAATCGCCCGCAAGGTGGCCTGATTGGTTCAGCTTCGGTTGCGTTGAACCCTTTCACGGTTCAGCGCGACCAAGGTTCTGCAGGCTCCCCACTCCCTGCCGGTTCCCCGCCGGCCTGCCTGCACGCTGCCCGGTCCTCCCAAGGACCGGGCTTTTCTTTAAGGTTTACCGAAGGCCGGGCGGCTACCGCCGGTCCATGTCCCGCTTGAACTGGTCGAAGATCGTTTCCACGCCCTTCTGGTATTCGTCGCGCTGCTGGGCGCCGGTCTGGAACATCTTGCCGAAAATGTCGTCGAACGGGTTCCTTGGCCGTCCGCTCGGATTGGCTTGGGGCTGTGGTGCCTGGCGCCGCTGCGGTTGCGGCGCTTCAGGTTGCGGCGCCGGCTGCCCGCCGGGCATCCCGAGGCCGCCGCCTCCACTTTGCCGCAGCATCTCCTCGAAGATTTTCCCCAGCGGGTTGTCGCCGTAGGGGCTCTGTGTCTGCTGGGACTGGGGCCGGCTTTGTGGTTGCTGCGGCGCGCCGCCACCGAACATGTCCTGCAGCACCTTGCCGAGCGGATTGTCGCCATAGGGGTTGGGCGCCGGCTGCGGCTGGCTTTGCGGCTGCGGTGAGCCGCCACCGAACATGTCCTGCAAGACCTTGCCAAGCGGGTTGTCCATGGGGTTCTGAGGCGGTGGCGCCTGGCGCTGTTGCGGCGCCGGCGTGCCGCCTTGCCGCATCATCTGCTCGATGATCTCGCCCAGTGGATTGTTGCCGCCGCCGCCAAGACCAGCCGCTGCCTGCATCTGGTTTGTCGTCTGCTTGAACAGTCCGCCCATTACCATCGAGGCGATAGCAGGCAGCATCTGCTGCAAGATCTGCTGGCTGACGCCGCTCGCCTGCGCGGCCTGGCTGGCCACGGCGCGCGACAGGTCTTTCGAACCGAACAGATGTCCCAGAATGCCGTTGCCCTCGTCGACGCCTTGCGGCGAGAAGGCGCGCGTGGCGTCCTCGAAATACTTGGCGTGCTGGCCGCTTGCCATCGCCGTCATGAAGGCGCCGAGCCCATAGGGATCGGCGGTGTTGCGTTGCAACCCTTGTGAAAAGGCTGGCAGCAGTGCGGCGACCGCCGCCTGCGTCTGTTGCAGCGAAAGCCCGTATTGCTGGGCAAGCGCCTGCATGCCGTTGCCGTTCTGGGCCTGCGCCAGCATGTCGAACAAGGTAGGCATCGGCTTCTCCTCCGGGAAATCCTCGAAAGAGAGCCTAATTCGTTTCAGCGCCCGATTGAAGTTACTTTTGCCACCCGCCATGGCTCGCGGTTAATAGGCATACTCCATGAACACCGGCTCGATCGAGCCGCCCCAGCGCGTGTGGTAGGCCGACAGCATCTCCTCCGCAGTGGTGGTGCCGCGCGCCACGACCTCGTCGAGCGTGTTGAGGAACGAGGTTTCGTCGTAGCCGTCACGGTTCTTCTTGCCGCGGTTCTTCAACCCCGTGCGCGAAATGGCCATGACGTCGCGGGCGACCTCGCGCAACGTCGTGTTGCGGAAGGGCGCGGCAATGCCGAGCTCCGGCACGGCGTTGCGCATGGCCAGGACTTCCTTGTAGGTCCAGCTCGACGTCAACGCCTCGGCCGCGTCGAGTGCCACCTCGTCGTAGAGCAGCCCGACCCAGAAGGCCGGCAGCGCGCAGATGCGCCGCCAGGGACCGCCATCGGCGCCGCGCATTTCAAGGAAACGCTTGAGCCGCACGTCCGGGAACAGCGTCGACAGATGGTTCGCCCAGTCGCCCATCGTCGGCAGCCCGTCCGGCACTTCATTGCGC